>NZ_JAHBDD010000001.1:0-204150 GCF_019956155.1 Pseudomonas sp. BF-RE-22
GTGTGTCAGGCGACATCAATGTTGATTGTTGGACCGCTATCGCCAGCAAGCCGGCTCCTACAGGGGACTATGTCGATCCAACTACCCCTTCCCCGTGCATCTGCCGCAACAACGCCGCTCCGCTGTCGATGAAACCCTGCGATCCCGCCGCCCCCGCTTCGACGGCCAATCCTTCCAGCTGCTCACGCCCGTTCAGTTGGGGAAACTCGTCGATCCGCTGCAACAAGCGCCAGGCCAGCGGGCTCAGTTCGGAAAACTTCACACTCCAGTCCTCCGCCCGACGAACCAATAACAACGTCGGCTGAGCCGGAGGCGTTTCAGGCTGATAGTCCGGCCCCACCAACTGCACCGGCCAGGCATACGCCAACGGCCAGGCCAGTGGTGAAATCTGCAACGGTCGATCCAGCAGCAGCCCGACATCACTCGCTGGCAATGGCTCGGCGTCGGACTGTTGCAACACCATCTCGATCCACTCGTAATGCGCCAGTTCCACCAGGAACGGCGGCCACGCCCCCTCGTGCAACGCAGGCGGTTCTGACGCGAGAAAGTCGACAAACTCCCTGGCGATCTCACCGAATTTCGGCGTTTGTGCGCGGTGGTCCCGCAGGAACATGCGCACCAGCGAACCCCAGCGCTCATCGCCAAGAATCTTGATCAACACCGGAAAAGTACCGCTGAGCAAGATCGAGAGGTTATTGAAAACAAGGTCGCGATAAACCTGTGCCCGCGCCACGTCCATTCCGGCCGGTGGCGCGCAATGATCGGGGTCTCGCAGGTAAAGCCCCAAGGTGTTTTGCTGCTGAAACAGGCCTGAGTTATCCACGGTTCACCTCCTTGGCCTGCAAGCGGCGGATGGTCTGCAATTCAGCCACCAGTTCAGAGAACGCCGGGAAATTGAAATCCCGCTCAAGCAACGTGGGTTGCGCGCCAAACCGCGCATAAGCCTGGGCCAGCAACGACCACACCACCGGTTTCACCGAGGCGCCGTGGGTGTCGATTTTCAACGTGTCGGATTCATCGAAATGCCCGGCCACGTGCATCGCCACCACCCGGTCCGAATCGATGCCGGCCAGAAAAACCTGCGGATCAAAATCGTGGTTGATCGAGTTGACGTACACATTGTTGACGTCCAGCAACAGGTCGCAATCGGCTTCGCGCAGCACCGCATTGGTGAACGTCAGCTCGTCCATGTCCTGCTGCGGCGCGGCGTAATACGAGACGTTTTCCACCGCCAGGCGCCGACCGAGAATGTCCTGGGACTGACGAATGCGCGCGGCGACGTGGTGCACCGCTTCTTCGGTAAAGGGCAGCGGCAACAGGTCGTACAGGTGACCGTCATCGCTGCAGTAGCTCAGGTGTTCGCTGTACAGCGGCACGTTGTACTGATCGAGAAAAACCCGCACTTCTTGCAGAAAAGCGATGTCCAGCGGCGCCGGCCCGCCCAATGACAGGGACAAACCATGGCAGGACAGCGGATAGCGCTCGGCCAGCCCCCGCAGTGCCGCGCCATGAGCGCCGCCGATGCCGATCCAGTTCTCCGGCGCGACTTCCAGAAAGTCGAAATCGCCCACGCGGGCGGCTTGAAGGTCTTTCATTAAACCGCGACGCAGGCCAAGTCCGACGGTGGCCTTCGTTGATGTGTTGGAAGTCTGCATGATGTCGATCTCAAAGGTTGTCAGAACGTAATCACAGTTAACCGAAACGGTGTATCGGGCCTGTGTTGCGTTCCGGCAGAAAATCGCGGCGGTTGTATCGCCGGCGGGTCTGTACACACTTCGGTACAGAGCCGCCGTTGGGCGTTACGCCAGGTCGTATTTCTCGCGCACCAGATGGCCGATGCCGATGCGATCAAGCACGTTCATCGGGCACAGGAAGGTCACGCGCACGGTGCCGGGCAAGCGGCTGATGTCGATGGAACCGGTGATGGTCGCGCGGTTGAGCACTTCGTCATACGGCAGGCCCGTGACCGAAGCGGCACGTTTCAGGCCGTTTTCCACCGCCACGTTGAGGTTCTCGCCACTGCCGATGAAGGTGATCGGGCCGCTCTGCTCGATCTCGGTCTGGCCCCAACGCTCGCCCAGTTCGCGGACTTTCTGCCGTTGCAGGGCATTCATCGGCCGCGCCATCGGCGGCAGATCGTCGAGGTTTTGCAGGAGGATCGGGCCTTCCAGTGTCAGGTGCTTGATCACTTCGACCTGCACTTCGGTTTCCCCGGAGCAGTCGGTGGCATGCCCGGCGATCTCGCCGTTGCCCTGCTGGGCGTGCATGTCGCCCATGTACACACCGGCGCCCGGGACTTTCACCGGGCAGATCAATACGCAGCCTTCACGTATCGAGTTGGTGTCCATGTGACCGTCAGTCTTGGCCGCGTGCAGTTCCTCACGCGTCATGCCGAAACGGTGCGGTGCGCCGATCAGGTATTGTCCGAAATCGCCGCAGTTGTGCGAGTCCGGCAAGTCCCGCGACGGCGTGGTGCCGATGTTGCCGAGGAACGGCCGCATGTGCGCGGCAACGCCGGGGATGTCAGCACGGGCCAGGGACAGGATCGAATGCTGGGCGGCGAACTCCGGCAGTGCCGACATCTCGGAGGCGTTGCCCGCCAGTTGGTTGGCGATGTCCTGATTGACGGTCAGGCTGACCTGATTCTGCGCATCGAACACGATCACGTACCCGTGGCTGAAGCGGAAAGCGCTGACTTCGGCGCCGCAATTGCTGCAACGAATCGAATCTTCGCCGATGCCTTCGACGTAGCTGGCCGGGTGCTCGGTGCCGCATTTGCTACAGAATTTCGCGACGAACGGATCGCCGTTGTAGCGACCTTCAACGAAGCTCATCACGCCGGACGAGGTGGCCAGCGAGGTGACGCGCATGCTTTTGATCTTGATCGCCACGGCGTCGCCGATTTCGGCACCGGCAATGGCCACCGGTTGGGTCACTTCATGGCCGCCCTCGAAGGCCGGCGTAATCATCGGCCCCCAGCAGCCCGGCGGCGTGCCGGTGATCAGGGTGCCGCCGTCGGCCAAGGGGCCGAGCATTGGCTGGCTTGGGCCGATGAGGCCGCTGGTGTACTGGTCGACGCGCAGGCGATCGACGGGGGTGGATGTCAGGTCGGTTTCAGGCAGGAGCGTGGTCATTGTTGTCCCCTTCACGGTGTATAGGGTGCCAAGCGGCCTGTGCAGTTCATCGCAGGTTTGTATCTGGGCTGTGTTCGGCAACGCACCGGTATTGCGGGAAATGTATCGAGCAGGACGTTAGATACACTCCGATACACACACGTACCCCTGTAGGAGCGAGGCTGGCCCGCGAAGGCGGCGTAACAGTCAACGAGGATGTGTCTGAAATACCGCCTTCGCGGGCAAGCCTCGCTCCTACAGGGGGATGTGTGTGTGTGTGCGAATCAGGCAAATGCGGGCTTTCGTCGCTCCGCCCGGCAGCCCACGGCCTGCGGACTAAACTTACTGCACGCAGGACGCACTCACCGTCCTGATCATTTCCACGACCACTGCCCAGAGGTGAATGCCTCGACAAAGAATGCCCCTGGACCGTGATCCAGCCGAAGGAGCACACGTGATGGACGAGGCCAGACTCAACGATTTCATGGGCAAACTGGTGAACGACATGGGCGGCGCGGCGATGCTCGCCAACGTCATCCTCGGCGAAGAGCTCGGGCTGTACCGGGCGATGGCCGACAGTCAGTTGATCAGCCCCGAAACACTCGCCGAGAAAACCGGCTGCAACCCCCGCCTGCTGCGCGAATGGCTCAGCGCCCACGCCGCGTCCGGTTACATGGAACACCGCGACGGCCAGTTCCGTCTGCCCGAAGAACAAGCCCTGGCACTGGCAATCGAAGACTCACCGGTCTACGTGGCGGGCGGTATCGGGGTGGTCGCGTCGTTTTTCCATGACAAGGACAAGCTGGTCAAAGCCATGCGCGGCAACGGCGCCCTGCCCTGGGGCGAACACCATCCGTGCATGTTCAGCGGCACGGAACGGTTCTTCCGGCCTGGCTACAAAGCGCACCTGGTCGCCGAATGGCTACCGTCCCTTGAAGGTGTCGTCGCCAAACTGGAGGCTGGCGCCAAGGTCGCGGACATCGGCTGCGGGCATGGCGCATCGACGGTGATCATGGCCCAGGCGTTCCCCGAATCGCGGTTCGTCGGCTTCGACTACCACGCGCCGTCCGTCACCGTCGCCACCCAGCGCGCCGAGGAAGGCGGTGTGTCCGGGCGGGCGCGGTTCTTCCAGGGCACGGCAAAAAGCTACCCCGGCGACGACTACGACCTGATCTGCTATTTCGACTGCCTGCATGACATGGGCGACCCGGTGGGCGCGGCGCGGCACGCCTATGAGTCGCTGAAGCCGGACGGCACGGTGCTGCTGGTGGAACCGTTCGCCAACGACAAACTCGATGACAACGTTACCCCGGTTGGCCGGTTGTTCTACGCCGCCTCGACGTTCATTTGCACCCCGAACTCGCTGTCTCAGGAAGTCGGCCTCGGGCTCGGCGCCCAGGCCGGTGAGGCGCGGTTGCGCAAAGTGTTTACGGAAGCGGGATTCAGCACATTCCGACGGGCGACGGAAACACCGTTCAACCTGATACTCGAAGCGCGCAAGTAAACGTTGACCTTGTAGGAGCGAGCGGTGCGGCGATCCGACTTGCCCGCGAAGGCGGTATCTCAGGCACACCGTCGTTGTCTGACAGGCCGTCTTCGCGGGCAAGCCACGCTCCTACAGGTGAATCACCAAATGCTACGCTGCAAACACCCCTGGCCCATCGGAGTGTTGAACATGCTCGACAGCCGCACCCGCGAACAACTCGACCGGCTCCAGCAGTTCATGGCCGACCAGCCGTTCATGGTCCTGACCGGTGCCGGCATCAGCACCCCGTCGGGCATTCCGGACTACCGCGACCACCAGGGCGTGCGCCGTGGCCGGCAACCGATGATGTATCAGGAATTCCTCAGCGCCCCCGAATCCCGGCGCCGCTATTGGGCGCGAGCGATGCTCGGCTGGCCGCGGGTGCGTCAGGCTCAGCCGAATGTGGCGCATGAAGCCATCGCCAACCTGCAAAGCACCCGGCAGATCAGCGGGCTGATCACCCAAAACGTCGACACCTTGCACGACCAGGCCGGCAGCCACGACGTGATCGAACTGCATGGCAGCCTGCACCGGGTGCTGTGCCTGGATTGCGGGCAGCGCAGTGAGCGGGATTCGATCCAGCAGTTGATGGAAACGCAGAACCCATACCTGGCTGGCGTGGATGCGGTGCAGGCACCGGACGGCGACACGCTGCTCGACGCGGCGTTCGAAGCACGGTTTCAGGTACCGCATTGCCCGCATTGCGCGGGCGAGCGAATGAAACCGGACGTGGTGTTCTTTGGCGAGAACGTGGCGCAGGTGACGGCAGCCAAGGCAATGGCTGCGGTGGAAAAAGCGGCGGGATTGCTGGTGGTGGGGTCTTCGTTGATGGCGTATTCGGCGTTTCGTTTGTGCCGGGCGGTGGCGGATCAGGGCAAGCCGCTGATAGCGATTAACCTGGGCAAGACGCGGGCGGATGACATCCTCGATCTGAAAATCGAGGCATCCTGCGAACAACTATTGCCGTTGCTGACCCAGCGCCTGACACCTTAGCAACAACGCATACCTTGCCGGCGATGGCGGCGTAACGGATACACCGCGTCGCCTGAATCGCCGGCAAGCCGGCTCCCACAAAGACCCGTGGGCGATTACAACAGCGACAATGTGTAGTTGATGATAAAGCGATTCTGATCAACGTTGCGGCCCGCATCGGTATTCGACTTGCCGTTGCGCACGCTGAAACCAAGCCCCTTGAGCGACCCCGATTGCAGCACGTAGTCCAGGGTCATATCACGCTCCCACTCGGACTGATCGCCCGCGTTTCGAACCTTGATGTCAGTCCCTTTCAGATACGCGATCGAAGCTCTCAGGCCCGGCACGCCCAAAGGCGCGAAGTCATAGGAATATTGACCGAAGTTCGTCTGCTCGCCCGCACGTGTAAAGCTCTGGATCATGCGGTCCGTCGGCAGGTAAACACTGCCACCACCCGCCCCTTTATCAACCAGGCTACCTTGGTTGGGCTGCACGAAGTTGCTGCCGTCACCCACCTGTTGATGCCCCAGCGACACCGAGTGGCCACCGTTCACATAGGTGATCATCGCCACCCAGGTGTTGTTGTCGATTTCACCGTTGTTGTCCTCGGTGTAACCCGAGGTGCGGTAGCCTTGTGCGCGGCCGGCGGCGGAACTGTTGGCGCCCGTCGATGTGGTGTTGAAGTAACGCAGATCGGTGGTGAACGAGCTTTTGCTGTCGATCGGCAGCACGTGGGTCAGACCGAAAAAGTTCTGGTTGTAGAAGTCTTCCAACTGCGCGAAGTAATACTGCGCCTTCAGTTCCTTGGTGATGTAGTAGTCACCGCCGGCGAAGTAGAACTTGTTGCTGTCCTGGGTAGCGCCCGGCACCGACAAACCGGTCCGGTCCGTCGAGGCGCGGCCGACCGCGTGTTCAAGCACGCCACTGGTCAGCATCAAGCCATCGATGTCATTCGAGGTGACCTGCGCACCGGTGAACGACTGCGGCAATACGCGGGCATCGTTCGACAACAGGATCGGCAATTTCGGCAGCAAGGTGCCGTAGCGGAACTCAGTTTTTGAGATGCGCATCTTCGCCGTGGGGCCGAAGCTGCTCCAGGTATCGGCAGCACCGTCGCCGTCACTCGGGATCATGCCGCTGCCGACGTGGCGACCCGCGCCGCTGTCCAGCGTCACACCGAGCAACGCTTGCGCATCCAGCCCGAACCCGACCGCTCCCTGGGTAAAACCGGACTCATAGCGCAGCACAAAACCCTGCGCGGCCTCCTCGGTTTTCGACGGGTCTGCCGTGCCATCGCGGTTATCGCTGTTGAAATACAACGTGCGCATCGACAGCGTGGCTTTGCTGTCCTCCAGAAAACCGTGCGCGGCAGAATCGGCTGCCTGTGCGCACAACGAACCGGTGGCCAGCAAAAGTGCGGTGGGGATTGCTCGCTTGAACATACGGTGCTCCTGGGTCATTTTTTTATGTTTTTTTTGAGTTTTTGCCGACCGCTGTCCGCCACGGTCACTCAACCGCGGCGCGCACGATGCCGCGCTCGATGAGTGACCATGAGCCTTGAGGAAAGCGATCGGAGTGTTCGAGCTAGATCAGGTAAGAAAGACCCACGGTCAACGCGAAGGCGACCAGCGAAATAATGGTCTCCAGCACGGTCCAGGTCTTGAACGTCTGGGTGACGCTCATGTTGAAGTATTCCTTGATCAACCAGAAACCGCCGTCGTTGACGTGGGAAAAGATCACCGACCCGGCGCCGGTCGCCAGCACCAGCAACTCCGGATGCGGATAACCCAGACCGATGGCCACCGGCGCGACAATGCCAGAGGCGGTGGTCATGGCCACGGTGGCGGAACCGGTGGCGATGCGCATCAACGCGGCGAACAGCCAGCCCATCAGCAGCGGCGATAGGTGAAATTCGTGGGCCAGGCTGACGATCTGGTCGGTGACCCCGGCGTCCACCAGAATCCGGTTCAAACCGCCACCTGCGCCGACCAGCAAGGTGATGCTGGCGGTCGGTGCCAGGCATTCGTTGGTGAACTTGAGGATCGATTCACGGTTGAAGCCCTGGGCGAGGCCGAGGGTCCAGAAGCTCAGCAGGGTCGCCAGCAGCAGCGCGATCACCGAGTTGCCGATGAACAGCAAAAACTGGTTGAAGCCACTGCCCGGCGTAGAAATCAGGTTGGCCCAACCGCCGATCAGCATCAACAGCACCGGCAACAAAATGGTCGCCATGGTGATGCCGAAACCCGGCAGGCTGTCGCGCGGTTCGCGCTCAAGAAACTGTCGCTCCAGCGGGTTTTCCGCCGGCAGTTGAATGCGCGGCACGATGAATTTGGCGTACAGCGGACCGGCAATAATCGCCGTCGGAATGCCGATCAAAATCGCATACATCAACGTCTGCCCGACCGACGCCTGATACACCTGCACCGCGAGCATCGCCGCCGGGTGCGGCGGCACCAGCGCATGGACCACCGATAGCCCGGCGACCATCGGCAAACCGACCATCAGAATCGACACACCGACGCGGCGCGCCACGGTAAAGGCGATCGGCACCAGCAACACAAAACCGACCTCGAAAAACAGCGGCAGCCCGACCAGGAACGCGATGCACACCATCGCCCAATGCGCGTTCTTCTCGCCAAAGCGGTCGATCAAGGTGCGCGCCACCTGCTCAGCGCCGCCGGACTCGGCCATCATCTTGCCGAGCATCGTGCCCAGCGCCACCACCAGCGCAATGTGCCCCAGGGTCTTGCCGACACCGGCCTCGTAGGCGCCGACCACCCCGGACGGCGGCATGCCGGCGAGCAATGCCAGGCCGATGGACACCAGGGTGATGACGATGAAGGGATTAAGCCGGTAACGGGCGATCAGAACGATCAGCGCGATGATGGCGATGGCGGCATATACCAGCAGCCAATAGCCGAAGGACAGGGTCATGCGGTACTCCTCGAAAGGGTCACGTCGAATGGGTTGTGAAACTCATAAAACATTTCGAGAGGTGATTTTCAAACGAGGCGAAAGTAATTTTCGTAGAGGGATAAGGGTTGTCGTACAGAGGTATGGGGGGTCGTGTTTTTTGAAACTGGGCCAGGCGGATTTTCATCGCGCCTGAGCCATTAATGTTGAAGTACAGCTCGCGTTTGAATCGCTCTGCGCAGTCGGTGAAATGTCGGCTCGCCGCAGATGACCGATTGGCTCAGTCGTTCATTTCCGCAGCAAGCACATTCACCAGCGCAGCGGCCGGCATCTCACGAATCAGCGGCGCCCCCTGCCCCGCCCACTGCACGGCAAACTCCGTGTTTGCCTGGGCGGTGGCCGCGGCGTTGAGCGCTTTGTTGGCGTCATAGGCGCGCGGATATTCTGGCAGCGCCGCGCCAGCCTTTTCGAGGCAGGTGAAGTTGCGATTGACCATGCCTCGGGCAGGACGCCCGGAGATGACGCTGGTGACGGCAGTCTGGTGCGCGCGCGGCCCCTTCAAGGCCTCGCGATAGGCGCTGTTGGCGGAAGATTCCGGGCAGAGGATAAACGCCGTGCCCAACTGTGCGGCACTGGCGCCCAACTGCATGACGGCCTTGATCCCCGCGCCGTCCATGATGCCGCCCGCCGCGATCACCGGCAGTCGGCAAGCCGCCACCAGTACACGCACCAACGCAAACGTCCCCATTTGCGAATCCTGTTTTGGATCGAATACCCCGCGATGCCCCCCGGCTTCGTAACCTTGTGCGACCAGCGCATGTACGCCGGCGCGTTCCGCACTCTGCGCTTCGGCCAGGTTGGTCACGGAACACAACAGGATGATGCCCGCAGCCTTGAGCGCATCGATTGCCGGTTGTGGCGGCAGCCCGAAATGGAAGCTGACCACCGCCGGCCGTTCTTCCAGCAGCATCTGCAACATGTCCGGGTCTTCGACAAAAGAGGTGTAGATCTCACGCAGCGCCGTCGGTGCAGCGGCCCCGAACTGCGCAAAGAACGGCGCCAGAAATGTCAGCCACTGCGTCTCGCGAGCGCTGTCGTGGACAGCAGGCTGGTGGCAAAAAACATTCACATTGAACGGCTTGTCTGTCAGCGCGGCCGTCTCGCGGATCATGTTCCGCGCCTGCTCGACGTTGCTCGCCCCGATGCCAATCGCGCCGAGGCCGCCGGCGCTGGACACCGCTGCCGCCAGTCGGGGCGTAGAAACACCCACCATCGGCGATTGAAGGACGGGCAGTCGAATGTTCAAAAGGGACAGCAGTTGAGTGGACATGGCATCACCTGAAAGACAGTTGCACAGAGGTAAAAACGGACCCTTTGGCCCACGCGGCGAACCCTAAAGTTCGCCGGTCAGAAATTGCGCCCTTCCACGGCCGAAGGACCAGTCCGCATCGGTGTTCTCCACCAGCGAAACAATCAGGTCGTCGGGTGACAGGCCACACTCGGCTTGCAGCCTCTCGGCCAGCAAGCGGTAGAACGCAGTTTTCTGCGTCTGTAAACGTGGTCGCGAAATCACCGTCAGCAACACCACGCTGGTCGTGCGCGTGTAACCCAATCCCGTGTCGTGCAGCACCAACTCCCCCGGACGATGTTGCGTGACGCTTTGGTAGCGATCACTGTCGGGCACCTCAAAGGCCTCGACCATCGCCTGATGGGTCACGTCCAGCAGGGTCTTGAGTTGTTGGTCATTGCGCCCCTGAATGAGGTCGAACTTGAGCAGCGGCATAGCGGTTCACCTGTGCGGAAAAAAACGGGAGCGAGGTGTTCGCTCCCCCTGGGAAAAAACGATGCCGTGCAAGCCCGCGCCAACACGTCATCCACCCCAAACCTGTGGAGCAGAAAGCGGTGCTTACTTGGAGGTCGGCATGGCGAATTCCGCGCCCTTGGCGATGCTGTTCGGCCAGCGCTGCATGATCGACTTCTGCTTGGTGTAGAAGCGCACGCCCTCTTCGCCGTAGGCGTGTGTGTCACCGAACAGCGAGCGCTTCCAGCCGCCGAAACCGTGCCACGCCATCGGCACCGGAATCGGCACGTTGATGCCGACCATTCCCACCTGAATGCGGCTGGCGAATTCACGTGCGATGTGACCGTCGCGGGTATAGCAAGCGGTGCCGTTGCCGAACTCATGTGAGTTGACCAGATCGACCGCCTCGGCAAAGTCCTTCACGCGCATGCACGCCAACACCGGACCGAAGATTTCCTCTTTGTAGATTTTCATCTCGGGGGTGACATGGTCGAACACCGTGCCGCCGAGCCAGAACCCTTCGGCGCAATTCGCGCCAGCCTGGGCGCCGTCAAAACCACGGCCGTCGACCAGCAGTTCTGCGCCCTCCTCAATGCCTTGCTCGATGTAGCCGGTGATGCGTTGCAGCGCCACTTGCGACACGATCGGGCCCATCTCGGCGGCCAGGTTCATGCCTTCGAGGACTTTGAGGGTGCGGGTGCGTTCCACCAGTTTCGGCATCACTTTATCGGCGACATCGCCGACAAACACCGCCACCGAAATCGCCATGCAGCGCTCGCCGGCAGAGCCGAACGCGGCGCCGATCAGCGCGTCGACCACCTGATCGATGTCGGCATCGGGCATCACCACCATATGATTCTTCGCGCCGCCCAATGCCTGGACACGCTTGCCGTGGCGGGCACCGGTCTCGTAGATGTAATTGGCAATCGGCGTCGATCCGACAAAGCTCACCGCTTTGACGTCCGGGTGATCGATCAGCGCATCCACCGCTTCTTTATCGCCCTGCACCACGTTGAACACGCCATCCGGCAGCCCGGCTTCCTTGAACAGTTCGGCGATCAGCAGCGAAGGCGACGGGTCGATCGGGCTCGGCTTCAGCACGAAGGTGTTGCCGCAGGCGATGGCCACCGGGAACATCCACATCGGCACCATCACCGGGAAGTTGAACGGTGTGATGCCGGCCACCACGCCCAGCGGCTGGCGCATGGTCCAGTTGTCGATGTTGGTGGAGACCTGTTCGGTGTAATCACCCTTGAGCAGTTGCGGGATGCCGCAGGCGAACTCGACGACCTCGATGCCGCGCGTTACTTCGCCCTGGGCGTCGGTGAAAACTTTGCCGTGCTCGGCGGTGATCATGCGCGCCAGTGTGTCGCGGTGTTCATTGAGCAACGCCAGGAACTTGAACAGGATGCGGGCGCGACGCAGCGGCGGCAGCGCCGACCAGGCGGGAAACGCGGCCGCGGCCGACTTCACTGCCGCGTCGACTTCAGCGGCATTGGCGAGGGCCACTTTGCCGATGACGGAGCCAATGGCAGGGTTGGTGACGTTCTGCGTGCGGCCGGAAGTACCGTGCGTCACGCGGCCGTGAATGTAGTGTGCGATGTCTGCTGGCTGGTTGCTCATGGCGGGTGTCCCCTGGTGGTGGATAAGAGCCATCTCTTGTTGTTGTCGGGAGTGCGCCAGGCGGCCGATGGCTCGCCTGCCAGGGTCAAAGTAGGCCAGCCGAAGGATCATGTAAAATGATGATTAATGATCTTATGGATCAGAAATGGTGAAGGTGTTTGAGGTGTTAAACAGCGCTGGAGAATGCTTGTTTAAGCGCGCTCGTGGTTACGAGATGAAAGCTACAAAACCTTGCGCCGTTGCCTACGGGTACGCCAGAATCCGCCGGCTTGTGCGCTTTGGGGGTGCCCGGTAACTTGATTCGTGCCACTGCTCATCAGTGGTCGGGTTTAGTCGCTCGTGGTAACCCAGTTGTGCGTGCATCTGTCATGCAGGTCATACATTGCCTGTACTTGATGGTGGCTGTACGTGGGGCGCCCTCGGGCGCGCCGGATTGCTGAGTTACCCGGTCGACTAACCTGCGTACAGCTGCCTCCCCTTTCGTTTAGTCGCAAGAGGGGTGGCACTCCATTAGGTAACTCAGCATATGATCAAGCCTTCACCGAACCCACCGGATACTGATCCGGCATCCCCATACGAACCCGACTCAAACAAACTCAACGAGGCCGCCGAGCGTGCCCTCGACTACCACTTCCCGTCGACTGCCGACATCAAAGCCAAGCCGCGCACACCCAGCACCCTGTTTACTGTGGACCCAGAGCTCACGACCGAAACCCTGATGGTTTATCTGGTCGAGACGCTGGCCTCGGTCGATGTGATGGTCCATCACTTGGTGGACCTTCTGGACGGTGGGTCGCGCAATGCCCTGCTGGGCATTTCCAACAGCATCATGCTGGCGGAGATCACGGCGAACCGGGTGCTGGATCAGATTGATCCGCGAGACTGAACACCGCTAAGCGGAGCTTTTGTGGCGAGGGAGCTTGCTCCCTCGCCACAGTTGGATGTGTGTGCAGCTTCAGACCTGAAGCGATTTCTGCAGCCACTTCGCCCGCTCCGACAGGCGCCGCTTCCAGTCTTCGGCCAACCCACGGCTTGCCGCCAGCGCCAGCAGATCGTCGATCACCGGCCGGTGCGACAACTGCACCTGCCAGAATTCATCGATGGAAAAGCGCTCCGTTTGCCTTTCCAGCAACTCGATCCTGTCGCCCGCTTCAATGAAGCCCGGTTGAAGCACCCGGTAATACCAACCGGTGATTCGCTCCTTGGCGACATGCATCGACATACGCTCGGCGTCGAAACGATGATTGATTTTCCAGCACGGGCTGCGCGGTTGAGAGACCTGCAACACCGCACTGCCCATCTGGAATACATCGCCGATGTGCACGTTGCGCTCCGAGAGTTCGAGCGCAGAAATGTTCTCCCCCAGGCTGCCCGGAAGCAGCTCATGGGCGCAGTGCGCAAAGGCCTGTGCCAGGTGCTGATAATTTTCGGCCGCATAGTGATGAACAGCCTTTTCCGGACCGCCGTGAACCCTGGTGTCGCCATGCTGGTCACCGACAATCCCGTGAAGCTCGACGCGAACGGGGCCTGAACGGCGCTGTTTGAAGATGCCCGTACGCTGCCCTTCAGGCTTCAAGAGCCCCAGGCCGCCGGCGAAGACGTGGTCAATTTTCGAAATGAGTGTCATGGGTCAATCCGCATCTTTTACCGGGTTTCGGCCACTTTACTAACCACCGACAATGACCGTAAAGTGATCGTTAAATATGTCCATAATCACTTTTTATGATGGATGGTGACGATCATGGAAATGCGCCAACTGAAGATATTCTGCGCGGTTGCCGAACTCGGCAGCTTCACCGCAGCCGCCGTCAACGTGAATACGGTGCAGTCCAACGTCACCATGCGGGTGAAGGAGCTGGAAGCCGAACTGAATCGGGAGCTGTTCATCCGCAAGAAATCCGGCGTGGTGCTCACGTCGGCGGGCGAGACCTTCCTCGGTTATGCGCGGCGCATCCTGCAGCTGACAGAAGAGAGCCGCAGCGCGTTGACGGACACCGGTGTTCCGACCGGCCTGCTGCGGCTGGGCTCAATGGAAACCACGGCGGCCATTCGCTTGCCGCAGGTGCTGACGAAGTACCGCGAGCAATACCCCGAAGTGCAACTGTCGCTGCTGACTGGGACGACGGTCGAGCTGATCAAGGCGATTGAAGCCCATCGACTCGATGGCGCGTTTGTCGGTGGATTTCACCAGAACCCGGCGTTGGCGCAGGAAGAGGTGTTTCAAGAGGAACTGGTGCTGGTCAGCAGCAACCGCTTCGAGTCACTGCCCGCGCTCATCGAGAAAATCCCTCAGCAAACCGTGCTGGTCTTTCGCACCGGATGCTTCTATCGCTCCACCCTGGAAAACTGGTTCTACCAGGTCGGGCTGGTGCCTAACCAGATAATGGAACTGGGCACCCTCGATGGCATCCTGTCATGCGTCGCGGCGGGCATGGGCGTGACCTTGCTGCCCAAGGCCATCGCAGAGAATTGCAGCGTGCGGCATGCGATTCGCTGCCACACGCTACCGGCCGAATTCGCCAACGTCTCGACCGTGTTCATCCGCAGGAACGATTCGATGATCACCTCGGCGATGAGCGCGTTTATCGGTCTTGCGCAGGAGCAGATTGCCCGGCCGGCGACGTAAAACACTCAGCTCGACACTGTAGTTGCGAGCGGTGCGGCGTTCCGATTTGCCTGCGAAAGCGTCAGGACATTCACTATTGAAACTGAATGCACTACCGCCTTCGCGAGCAAGCTTCGCTCCTACAGGTTAATCGAGGAGCGACTGACTACAAGCCAAGGGCAAGCTCCGCCACACGTTCAGCAGCGGGGACGACGCTGTGGATCTTGCCAACGCCCTGCCCCGCGTACAACGACAGCTTCTTGGCCATGCGCGGTTTGTCGATTGCGCGGGCGCCACCGCCGATGAAGCGCAGCAGGTTCCACTTGTCGCGATTGGGAATCACCCGGTGCGGCGTGCCGTAGGTCCAACCGAACGAATACCCGGTCCGGTACTCGGTATCATCCGTCGTCGCCTCGACAATCTTTTGCTTGTAGAGCGGATGAGCGTTCGACTCGTCGGTGGCAATAAACGCGGTGCCCACCACCACCCCAGATGCGCCGAGCGACATCAGCGCCCGAACGTCGTCACCGTTGGTGATGCCACCGGCCGCCAGCACCGGTCGCCCCTCGGATACCGCAAGGATGGACGTCAACAAAGGCATGATGCCGATGGTGCCTCGATTCAAATGTCCGCCACTTTCACTGCCTTGCGCCACGATGATGTCAGCGCCTTGCGCGATGGCGATTCTCGCCAGCTCCACCGAGCCCGTTTGCACCATGACCACCAGCCCCGCGTCTTTGGCCCGGGGAATCATGTCGGCGGAATAGGCCTCGGCGTAAAACAAGGACAGCAGGCGCGGTTTTTCTTCGAGCACGACCTGGAATTGCGCTTCAAACACGTCAGGGCCGCCGAACTGCGGCACCAGGTTCACCCCAAAGGGTTTGTCGGTCAGCGCGCGGGTTTCCTGTATCCATCGGCGCAAGGTCAAGGGTGGCAGGCGCAAACCGCCCACCACGCCCAGGCCTCCGGCGTTGGCGACGGCCGCAACGAGCGGCGGGCCGGAAATCGCTGCCATCCCGCCGAGAAAAATCGGGTATTTCACGCCACACAATTGAGTGATGGCGTTACCTGCAAAATCGAATCTGGCTTCGTTCATGGCTCACAGCTCCACATGTTTTCCAAGCATCCGCTTGAGCGTGTTGTTCTTCAGGAGAAAGTGATTCTTGAGCGCACCGAAGACATGCAAGGCCAGGCCGGCCAGGAACGCCGACGCCCCGATATCGAACAGCACATCGACCACCTGCTTCAGCGCTGCATTGGTGGGCAACAGCGCCGGAATCGAAAAGCCTCCGGGCAGCCCCACCCCCTCGCCGGCAGCCGCCCGCGAGGCCCACACCGCGACCGGCAGCAGCACCATCGCCAGGGCGAGCGCCACCGCAACGGAACGGCTGATGATCACTTCAATAGGATTGGGCGTGCCCACCGGCAGCGGGTGGTAAGCGGTGATCCTGGCCCAGAACCGATAGATCGATACGAGAAACAGGATCAGCCCCATGAGGTTTTGCAGGTGTACCAACGACATCCGCCCGGCCTCACTGGACGCCTGGCCGATCATCACCTGCAAGCCGAGGATGGCGAGCAGCGACAACGCCACGACCCAGTGCAGCACGACCGTGATGGGGGAAAACCTTAAGCCATTGTCTCGAAGTTGCATGGCTGACTCCTTTTGCAGAGAGCACAAATCAGGGTATGGAAATGACCGGCACACCTTCATCGCGATGAAGGTGTGCCGCGTCTCAGTGGCTGACCGCTTGCGATGCGCCAAGGCCGGTGCGGGCGCGTATGAGCTGATCATCGAAACGCTCGCGTTCAAGCGCTGCCCCGCGACTGCGGTCGGTGACCGAGCCGAGCCAGGTGAACAAGAACGCTACGTTCATCGAGATGATGGCCGGGTAGTCGAAGGGAAAGATCGCGTCGGTATTGCCCAGCACTTTGACCCACACCGCCGGCGAGAGAATCACCAGGCTGACCGAGCTCACCAGCCCGGCGATGCCACCGATCAACGCCCCGCGTGTGGTCAGCCCTTTCCAGTACATCGAAAGCACGAGGATCGGGAAGTTGACCGAGGCCGCCACGCCAAAGGTCAGCGCGACCAGGAAGGCGATGTTCTGGTCCTTGAACAAAATGCCCAGCACCACCGCAACGATGCCGATACCGACCGAGGCGATCTTCGACACACGCCGCTCGTCTTTCGCATCCGCACGGTTTTTGCGGAAGACCCGGACATAGAGGTCGTGTGAAATCGCCGAGGTCCCCGCCATGGTGAGCCCCGAAACCACGGCCAGGATCGTGGCAAACGCGACGGCCGAGATGAAGCCCAATAGCAGGTCGCCGCCCACGGCTTTTGCCAGATGCATCACCGGCATGTTCCCGCCGCCGATGAGCTTTCCACCGACAATGCCGGACTCGTAGAAGGCCGGGTCTTGGCCGACGATCACGATGGCTGCCAGCCCCAACACCGCAACGATCAGGTAGAAGAAGCCGATGAAACCCGTGGCGACGAATACCGATTTGCGCGCTTGCTTGGCGTCCGGCACGGTAAAAAAGCGCATGAGGATATGGGGCAATCCTGCGGTACCGAAGACCAGGCCCAGTGACAGCGAGATGAGCGCCAATGGGTCGGCCACCAGCTTGCTGGGCAGCAGGATCCGCTCGCCATCGTGATGGGCGGCAACCGCTTTTTCGAACAGCAACTCGAACGAAAAACCGAACTTGCTCAACGCCAACACGGCGAGCAATGTCCCGCCCACCAGCAGCAATCCTGCCTTGATGATCTGCACCCAGGTGGTGGCAACCATCCCGCCAAACGTCACGTAGATCGCCATCAACAGACCGACAGCAATCACCGCGTAGTTGTAGGGAAGACCGAACAGCAACTGGATCAATTGCCCTGCCCCGACCATCTGCACCACCAGATAAAAGCAGACCACGGTCAACGAACCGAACGCGGTCATGGTGCGGATCCGGTTTTGATCGAGCCGGAACGAGGCGATGTCCGAGATGGTGATGCGCCCCAGATTGCGGATGCGCTCGGCAAACAGGAACAACAGCAACGGCCAGGCGACGAAGAAGCTGATCGAGTACAGCACGCCATCAAAACCGTTGAAGAAAATCATGCTGGTGACGCCCAGTAACGCCGCCGCCGACATGTAGTCCCCCGCCAGCGCCAAACCGTTCTGGAAACCGGTGATGCCGCCGCCGGCATTGTAGAAATCGTCCATCGATTTGGTCTTGGAGGCAGCCCAGTAAGTGATGCCCAGAGTCGTCAACACGAAGACCAGAAACATCGCGATTGCGGTGATGTTCAGCGGCTGTTTTTCCACCGCCTGCAAGACGTCGGCGGCCGAGGCGCATGTCGCGACCGCGCCCAACAGAGAAGGCGCAATGAGGTAGCGAAGAATGGGTTTCATACGATGGCCCCCTCGCGAATTTCTGCGGTGAGGTCATCGAACTCGCCGTTGGCGCGCAGGATGTACAGGCCGGTAAACAACCAGGCCCCGACGATGAAGGCGACGCCCAGCGGCCAACCGATATTGATGATGCTGGTCGCGGAGAGTTTCTGCGCTAGGAGGTGGGGCGCGAACGCCGCGACGAGGATGAACGTGAAGTACGGGACAAGGGTGGCGGCAGTAAGACAAGCGACGAATCTTCGCTGCCGTGATACCAAATCCTGGTACCGGGGATGGTTGCGAATTCTGGCTGACTCGGATGCATGGTTCACGTTGACTCCGTGTAGCAGTGGACAGTTATTGTTGTTCCACAGCCTCAAATTCGAAGACTCGATTTGCCACTGGCTGCGGTGTATTTGCACCCTCAACCTATGCCCGGCCAAAGATCATGTAAAACGATCATTAATGATGCGTATGATCTTTTTTGATGAATTCAATCGCTCCCTATGTCGGCCATTGCTTGCCTTTGCCGCACACGAAAACTAATCTGCTGAACGCTGTTTATTTGCGCTTGGTTATTGGTTTTAGAGATAGGTGAATTCGATGGATGTCACGGATCTGAAGGTGGTCGATGCGGTTGCGCGCCACGGCAGCATGAACAAGGCTGCGAGCGAGCTGAACACCGTGCAGTCCAACGTGTCCGCGAGGATTCGGTCGCTGGAAGACGAGCTCGGAGTGGCGCTGTTTCAACGCAGCGCCAGAGGGGTTCAGGTCACGCCGGCTGGACGGCGGATCCTGCCGTTCGCCGCCCGCCTTTCCCGGCTCCTGTCCGATGCATCCTGCGCCGCGCGCGATGATGGGCATCCAAAAGGTGTCTTCGAGATCGGTACGCTCGAGACGACGCTGGCGCTGCGCCTTCCACGGCTGATCGCAAAGTTTGCCAAGGCCTACCCGGAGGTTCGCCCGGTGATTCGCACCGGCACCACCTGCAGCCTCATCCAGGGCGTCATCGACTGTAAGCTCGAAGGGGCGTTTGTCGTGGGCCCGGTCAATCATCCGGAATTGATCAGTGAACAAGCCTTCCGCGAAGAGCTCGTGCTGGTCACGTCCTGTGCCATTGACACGCTGGACGCGGTCGCCGCGGTCGACAATCTGAAGACGGTGGTTTTTCGAATCGGTTGCTCCTACCGCCAGCGCCTGGATTCCCTGCTGGCCAATCTGGGCATCCTGGCGCCTGAGCCACTGGAGTTTGGCTCGATTGAAGCGATCATTGCCTGTGTGTCGGCGGGCGTCGGGGTCACGCTGTTGCCCCGAGGCGTTGTGGCGAACGCTTTGCGCGAAGGGTTGGTCAACGTGCATGAGCTCGCGCCAGACATCGCCGAGGTAGAGACGGTGTTCGTCAGGCGCCTTGATGGCTACTTTTCCAGTGCGTTATCCACTTTTCTGGACAGCGTTCGTCTGGACGGTGTCGCCCAGGTAGCGATTCCTCACCCAGCCGTTCATCAAGGCGCATAACACCAGCAATGCCGCCGTCACCAGGAACACATGATGCAAGCCGAGATGGGCGCCAATCTGGCCGCCAATCAATGGACCTATCACCTGCCCTGAGAACTGCGCCGATTGCAGGTAACCGAGGATTTTGCCGGTGTTGTGCTCTTCGACCGAATGCCGGATCAACTTGGCAATCGCGGGCAGGAGCCCGGCAATGGTCATGCCCATGACGCCGCGCAATACCGCCAGTTGCCACCATTGCGTGACGAACGCCTGGGGCACCATGACCACGGCCGTCAGCAACAGGCAACCGACAATCACGCTCCAGCCGCCCACCCGATCGGCCAGCGCCCCCAGTCTGGCGGCGGTCAGGATACTGCCCAACGCGGAACATGCCATGACCACGCCGGCAATCCGCGCCTGATGATCAACCGGTACGCCGAGGTCGCCGATGTAGACGGTGATGATCGGCTCGATCGACATGTTGGCCAACAGCACCATCATCGCAGTCATGAGCAGTGCAGCGATGACCGGCCATTTCGAACCGGCCCCCTCAGGCCGGTTTTTCCTGTCCCGTTGCCTGGCGTCCGACGCTCGGTCGAAATCCTCACGAACGAACAGGATGGTGGTCATGGCGGCGAGCGCAATCATTGCTCCACCGACGAAAAAGGTGCCGCGAATACCGACGAGCTCAGGTAAAAAACCACCAACCAGTGGCCCGATCAGGTTGCCGGACAAGGCCCCCGTGGACAAGACACCGAGTGCCCAACCCGCCCTTTCGCGCGGGACCTGCGACCCGATCATGACGATGGACGCCGATGCGTAGCCACCGATGAGCCCGGCGATGAGGCGCAGTGCAACCAGGTCGGTAACGTCGCGGGCCAGCCCGATCAACGACATCACAATGGCCATCCCGATGGCCGCTCTGACCAGCATGGGTTTTCGGCCATAGCGGTCAGCCAGGCGCCCCCACAACGGCGCGGTGATCGCCGTGCCGAAAAAAGTCGCGCCGAATGCCACGGCCGACCATTGCACCACGTCCGCCTGCGACGTCACGCCCAGTTGTTGAACGTACAACGGTAAAAAGGGCAACAACATGCTCAGGCTGACCAGGGTCGTGAACGATCCGAACACACAAACGGTCAGGTTGCGGCGCCAATACATCGCGTTTCTATCGGAGTAATTCACGGTGTCAAAGGCTCCGGGAATCGCTGGAGCTTTTCGCACCTGCGAACACATCAATCACAAACGCAAGCAGCATGGCCGAGGTCCCCATGATGAACAGCACGCTGTAGTTCCCGTCGCTGTAGGAAAACAGGAACGACAAGCCATAGGCGGCGACCGCTTGGAACAAGGCAAATCCGACGGTGGCTGTTTGCCAGGCCGAACTGTGTTGGGCGGGATGGTGGGCGAGAATTTCATGGACCCGCCCCAACACCAGCGGCACGGTCCCGGTCACAAACGCCCCGACGACAACGCTGGAGGCCATCAACCAACCGGCTCCGAGCCCAAGGACAGGGACAATGACGGCGAAGGCCTCGACGATGAACGACAGCCGCAATGCGCGACCAAACCCGATCCGGTCCGCCAGTGCGCCGGCAAGCAGTGGCCCGACAGTCGCGCCAATGCCGAAAAGAACCCAGTACTGCGCCCCCACTTGAAGACCTTCGCCCCTGCCCCGGGCAACGAAGTCCACCAGGAAAATCATGTGCGGCACCCAGCCGGCAGCGTTGAGGGCGTACTCGATGTACAGCGCCTTGAGTGTCCCGTTGCGTGCCGGGCGCGGGTGGTGCGTCGTTTCGGCGGCCGGCGCGGGTTCTTTCGGCCAGCCCCGCCAGGCAAGGGCTGTGAGCAGCAGGGATATCAGGCCAAGGCCCAGCCATGTTTCGCCCAGGCCCTGTTGAAGCAAGAGCGGCACCAGCGTTCCGGAAAGGGCAATGCCAACGCCCACGCCCATGAATATGACCCCGGCGACCAATCCGCGCCTGGACAGCGGGACATGGGCCAAAACGGTCGGAGCGGCCAACACCATCAACGCGCCACCGGCGGTGCCGGACAGGAATCGCCACGCGAAGAACCACGTGAACGACACGGGGTAGGCACACGCGAAAAACGCCACACTGGCCAGCAGCATCATTGCTCTGAGCATGAACACCGTTGAGGTTTTCGCCGCCACGGAACGGCCGAAAATGGCGCCGCCCAGATACCCGGCAAGGTTGGCGGCACCCAAGTAAGCGGCCTTGGACGGATCAAACCAGTGGGCGCCGATAATCGCTGGAAGCAACGGCGTATAAGCGAACCGCGCAAGGCCGATGCCGACCAGGCTTGCAGCAAAGCCTGCCACCGTTGCCCAGCCTGCGCTGGCTGGCCGCAACGCGGGCTGCGCATTGGCGATCGTTGTGTTCAACCTGTTCATCATCCGCCCTTCTCTACTTCAGACAGGGCAGACACTACGCGCGCGGGATATATCTCAAGAAGCGAATTAATACGATCGCGGTTATCTCCAACAGAGATACCCAGCGCTACGGCCGGTGGCGAAATTCAATCCTGCGCTTAATCCACAATGAACAATTTCGCGCCGCTGGTGGTGAACGACCGATGCCCTTCAGCATTGTTCCCCACCTGATAACTCATGCCGGCCGTCAGCGTGAATTGTCGACCGTCCTCCAGTTCCGTGTGCAACTCGCCTTCCAGGCACAACAGGATATGACCTCTCCAGCACCAATGATCGGCGAGGTATCCGGGGCTGTATTCAACCATTCGCACACGCGTCGAACCAAACTGACAGGTTCGCCAATAGGCGTTTCCGGTCTGGCCGGCATGGGTGACAGGTTCGATCGTCGACCAGTCGGTCGTCCCGAACGGGATGGCGGTGAGATCCATTTTTACCTCATCGAATACGGTGGAGGCGCAAACGTAACAACCTCGCGATGTGGCCGATAGACACAGATGGCCCGCATTTACGGGATACAGGGTTCAGTGAAGACTCCCATGCAGCCAGGTGATCTGCGAAACTGCCGAATGGCTGAACAGCCTTTGAATGGTTTAACCCTCCCGTAGAAGAGAGCGAACACATGGTCACTTGTTACCTGAAGTACGTGCTGGACCCGTACCAGATCAGCGCATTCGAACACTACGCAAAGTTGTGGATTCCACTGGTGGAAAAATTCGGCGGCCAGCACCACGGCTATTTCCTGCCGTCCGAGGGCGCCAACAACATTGCGTTGGCGATGTTCACTTTTGCGAGCCTTGCCGAGTACGAGCGCTATCGGCAGGACTCCATGAAGGACGCGGACTGCATCGCGGCGTTCAAGTATGCCGAGGATAAAAAATTCATCCTCAGCTATGAGCGGAGTTTTTTCCGGCCGGTGTTTGGGGATCAGGCGTAAACCCGTTCGGAAAGTCTTTTGCCGGGGTTCCCTCAGGCCGTCATGACGGGAACAGGTCCAGTGTGCGCTCGACCTCTTGAATGTCGATTTTGAAGCCGTCGCCCTCTGGCGTTCCGACCACGAAGCCGAAATTCTGCCTGTCGCGATCCGTCAGGAACTTGTAGTAGCTGACGAAACGGTTCGGTGGCTGCAGTGCCAGCAACGAACCGCCCGGCTGGAGCACATTGACGCCGTGCACCAGCTGACTGCCTTCGACCCCCACCACCGTCCGCGCCCCGGCGCAGGTCGCCACGATGGTCGGCACATCGGTTTTCAAAGGATCGAGAACGCGGAACCCCCTGCTCTTGCGCAGGTGTTCAGCGACCTCGAGCTCATTGCGCAAAAAGCGCAAGTCACCGTCGCCACCGCGCAGAATGAACACGCCGGGGTGAGCCTCATGTTTGACGTGCGACAGCAGTTTTTCCCCCATGGCCCGGTAACGCAGATGCCTGTTTCGATTGTTGCTCAAGTCGTCGAACAGCACGAGTTCACGAAAAAACGCACTGTGCAGGCGCACCGGTTTCATGCCAAACCAGTCTTCGTAAGCGGGAGCCTGGGTAAACAACGGAAACCTGGCGGAGGGCGCGGTGGTCACCGGCACGCCTTCATCGCAGGCCAGGGAATAGGTCGGGCAGTCTTCCATCAACCAGGTTCCAAACCAGGTATTGCCGTTTTGCGTGCAGTAGACGGCGGCGCGATCGATCTCGGTGTCCACGGTAATGCGCGGGAACATACTTGGCTTGAGCGACAGCCACAGACTGGCGTTGTCCTTGTAGAGCGCGCCATCGATCATCCAGACGTCCTTGAGCAAGTAGCCACGGGTCGGCCCTTGTTCTACGTCGCCCAGCCCCTGCATGGTGCGGGCGGGATGCTCGAAAGGATAAAAACGCTTCGCCTCCCACCCTGTCACGCGGTCCATTTGACCGGGCAGGAAGAACGCCGACGGAGAATGGGTCGTCTCGCCCGGCGCAATATCCCAACTTTTCAGCGCGATGCTTTTCAAGTTGATATCGGCTTTGCGTGCGAGTCTTTTTCTCGCCATGTTTTTGTAGGCAGCCAGGGTCCATTTTTTTTGATTGCCAGCGGTCGACGTGCTGATTGGCGAGAGATCGCTTTCCATGAAGAGTCCTCCCTGCAGGCAGGGTCAAAAGTCAGGTGCGAGCGCTGTCATTATTCAGTCCTGGAAATGGCTCAGCTGGATGGAATCCGTTCCATGACGGGTGGTGTCTGCAAATTGGCATAGCGATTGCGCAAGGTGTCGAGAAACTGTTCGCCCGAGCTCTTGGCGCAATACAGGTAAATTTTGTGCAGCCCGCCAAACACCATTTCGTGATAACGGCTGGCGACTTCCTCTTCGCTTGGCCCGTCCGGCAAGCCAAGGTGCAAGGTTATTTCCTTGCCTTCGACAGCAAACAGCGGCGTGTCCCAGAGGAATCTGGCTCTCCCGGTCTTGGGCAGCCGGACGAACATGTACGCGTGGTTTCCCAGGGAATCGATATCACCGCCGCGCCGTCTTTTCCATTTCAGCAGCCCGTCATCCGGACGGGCCACGCAAAGACCGATGTCGTAATAATCGAAGCCATTATCGATAGCCCATTCAAGTGCCATGAAGGTGGTAATCGAGTTGACCTCGCGCAGTTTTTTCGCATCTGAAAAAATCGGCTCGACGTACCCGAAACGCAGCGTGCTCCAGTAACGCTTGCCGCCACGAGTGACGACGCAACCCAGGTGGCAGGCAACCACCTCGTCTTCCAGCATGATCAGGTCGAGCCGGCCGACGGTCTTGGCGATTCTCAAGACTTCCTGAGAGGGAAACTGCGCAGCGTGGATGCCTTGCCGTGCTTCGGCATAAGGTCGAAGCATTTCCCTGTCGGCCTTTTCGATTTCGTCATCCAGCAGCGTCTGGACCATCCGGTAGCGCGGTCGGTTCTTGCGGATGTTTCGACGCAACTCGCTATCGTATTTGGCGGTGATGTCTTCGATGGGACGCCCCAGCGGTACGACGGCACTCAGGTAGAGGGGCACATTCAAGGCCCCCGGGGACGGTGCTTCACTGACTACCACCACATGATTCGACGCAGCAGGTGCCGATTCGTCGTCGACCGTATCGGACGGCTCCTGGGACTTCCCGCCGATGAGCAGCTTGGCCATTTCCCGCTGCTTTTTCCTGCCGATGTAAAGGAATTCGTAAGGACTGTCCTTCTGCAGCCTGAAGCGGGCAATCTCCCACTTCCAGAAACACGCACGCCCCAGGATGTCCCGCAGCCAGGTTGCCGCGTTCCTGATTTCATAGCGTAATGAAGGAGAAATCAGTTTTCGGATAACGGCCGCCAGCTTCTCTTTCATTTCGTCGTCATCCTTTGAGCTATCTGTCGTGAAATCAGAGAAAGATCCAGGCGGGACTTGATACTTTCGCTTAGCCCTTGATATTTAAGACATATTTGATGGGATTACGCGTCCTCCATCAGTAACTATTAAAGATCAAGGCAGGGACTTTGCAAGCGGCGTATCGGCAGCGTAACCGTATATTTCATGACGCCAAAATTTCTACTTTTCTGGACAGGCACGGGTTCAAAAATGCCCTCCCGGCAACTGCCCCCAAATACGCCAAGCCGGGCAAAGGGCAGACGCAACAGCGTCTAAACTGCAGGATACAAACACGCCTCTTTATACAGGGAACACGGGATGACCGGAAAAACCGCGCGCCCATGCGGGTCATGGGTCTTGCCCGCCCTGCTCGCCATCAACCTGGCGCTGACAGCGGGCTGCGCACGCAACACCGCCACGCCTCGCACTTGGGCCTCAAACGCAGGCTCACCTTGCTACGCCAAAGCGCTGCCCACTGTCGGCGAAGGTGGCCTGGCCTGGGGTTCCACCCTCGACATGGCCCGCCAGAAATCCATGGACAATTGCATTCGTTACGCCGGACGCTCCGGTGGCGCGCCGGATACCTGCCAGGTGGTGTTGGCAGAGTGCAGAAAATAATGCAGCGTCACTGACAGGGTCCGCACCACGCGCACTTGCCCTATCCTTCTCTCCAACCCACAACTCCGGACATCGACATGCCCGCCCCCGAATCGACCCTTCTCGATAGCTGGCACCACAACGCCCAATCCTGGATCGACGCGATCCGTACCGGCGCCATCGAAAGCCGCCTCAAGGTCACCGACCAGGCGATCCTGCTGGCAGTGGCAAGCCGTCAGCCCGAACGTGTGCTCGACCTGGGCTGCGGCGAGGGCTGGCTGTTGCGGGCGCTGGCTGAACGGGCGATCAATGGGGTCGGTGTGGACGGCGATGCGACGCTGGTCGAGGCGGCGCGGGCGGCGGGTTCTTCGCCGGTGCATCTGGCGAACTATGAACAGTTGGCGCAAGCCACAGTCGACATCGGCAGCGACTACGACCTGATCTGCGCCAACTTCGCCCTGCTGCACCAGGACATCATCCCCCTGCTCACCGCCATGAACGCCTTGCTCGCCCCCGGCGGCGCGCTGGTGATCCAGACGCTGCATCCGTGGAGCGCAGCGGCCGGCGACTATCAGGATGGCTGGCGGCAAGAGACTTTCACCGGGTTCAAGGGACAGTGGCAACCCATGCCGTGGTACTTCCGCACCTTGTCCAGCTGGCTCAATGCGCTGGACATGGCCGGCTTTCAACTGACCGGCCTGCAGGAGCCACAGCACCCGCAGAGTCCTGTGCCGCAGTCGTTGTTGCTGGTGGCTGAAGTGCGGCGGTGAGTTCGTTTGATGGATGTCGGCGGGGGGGTGTTTGGTTGAAGACTCACTAGCGGATCTCAGGTGATTGCTGCCCTTTACGGAAGGCGGCAATTGGCCAATAGCGGACGCTCGCCCTCAGATACTCGTAGCGAGCAACCAATCGACAAGCTTGCCCCTTGGTCAACTGCTGATGCGCTCACCAGTAGGCCGGTTTTTATTCACGCGGATATTCCAAGACGCTTACGTACCATTCTCAAAAGCTGGCTGGCCACATCGGACATTCCCTTGTTCTGAGCCACGACCTGCGCACCCTCGAGTAGCAGGGTCAGCTCCTGAGCTTTGTCGAGTGGGTCTGCCAGCCGCGCCTCCTCACACAATTTTGCTACTCGCTGAAACTGACGCCGTTTATGCGCCTCGATCAACAGCCGAGCAGGATGCAACTGGTCCGCGAGCTCAGCCAGGCTATTAGTGAACGGGCAACCGCGATAACCCGATTTTTCTAGATCCGCCGCGATGAATTCGGCAAATCCCAATAATTGCATAACGGGCTGACCAGGCAGTTGTTCTGCGAGATCGTCAAGTACCGCGCTGTACTGCTCAGTGAGAAGCCGCAACCACTCCAGTACCAGCAAATCCTTTGTCTCGAAATGCCGATACAGCGTCATTTTTGTTGAACCCGCCAAAGCGGCAATGGCGTCCACTGTCACTCGGGAAATGCCCTGTTCGAAAAATAGCGCGTGAGCGGCATCGATGATGCGCTCACGGGGTGGCAACTGTGCGATGCGTTCAGGACGTATGGGCTTTTCCACGGCTAACACTCTCTGGAAATCGAATTCTGCTTGACATCGATACTACACAGTATCGCATGATACTAACAAGTATCGCTCAATACCGATCAGTATAGATCACTCATCACAGGAGATATTTATGAATCTTTCCGAGTACGCTGAACATGACGCCGTGGGCCTGGCAGCCCTGATTGCCGACCGCCAAATCAGCGAAGTCGAAGTTCGAAGCGCTGCCCTTTGCGCAATAAAGGCGCTTAACCCTCACATCAACGCGGTAATCGAAACCTGGGAAGACGAGCCTCAGGCCCAGGCAGGCCCACTGCAAGGTGTGCCGATGCTGGTTAAAGATCTGGGGCTGACTGCGCGTAATCGTCGCAATGAGTTGGGTAGCCGGCTTGCACAGGGCTGCGTTGCCGATTCAGATTCAGAGTTGATGAGTAGATTCCGCCGTAGCGGTCTTCTCACACTTGGCCGCACCACCACTCCAGAACTGGCCGCCAGCACGACTACAGAAAACCGTGTGGACGGTCCGACCCGCAATCCATGGGATCTGACTCGCAGTGCCGGTGGCTCCAGCGGCGGTTCGGCGGCCGCCGTGGCTGCAGGTGTAGTGCCGGTGGCTCATGCGACTGATGGCGGCGGTTCGATACGAGTACCCGCAGCGTCCTGCGGGCTGTTCGGCTTGAAGCCAAGTCGTGGCCGTTTACCCATGGGCCCTGATGTAGATGAAGTGTGGGCTGGGCTCGCTGTGCACGGTGTCCTGAGTCGTTCGGTTCGGGATACCGCCAGCTTGCTGGACGCTTTGCACGGTCCAGCTGTGGGCGATCCTTTCCACATTGCACCACCGAACCAAGCCTACATGTCGCTGCTGAATCGCGAGCCCGGGTCTCTGCGCATTGCCGTGCAAGAACATGCCCTGAACGGTCTGTTGACATCACCCGAAGTGAGCGCCAGTTTAAAAATGGTCTGCCAGACACTTGAAAACCTAGGCCATCATGTCACGCCCGTAATCGCTGATATCGGTCTGAGCTGGGAAGCGTTTGTGGAACTCAATGCACGATTCTGGTCCAGCAACACAGCTGCTTGGGTTGACGCGATTGCGGCTGTAACTGGCCGAGGCATTGATGAGTCCACACTTGAGCCCGCAACACTCGCTCTATACCGGCTCGGCCAGGAATTAAGCGCGACCGAACTGTTGGACGCGATGTACCAACGCAATATCGTGACCCGGAACATGGGCCAACTGTTCAGCAACTACGACGTGCTTCTAACCCCGACACTACCCAATGCTCAGCCAGTTATTGGCCAATACAATGCAGGCCAAGAAACACTTGATGGGCGCGGCTGGATGACGAGAGTGTTCGATCACTCCCCATTCACCGCAGTTTTCAACGTCAGCGGATGCCCAGCCATGTCGATGCCTCTGGCGCACGACTCGACGAATGGCTTGCCTATTGGTATGCAGTTCGGGGCAGGCTATGGCCGCGAAGATCTGTTACTGCAACTGGCTGCGCAGTTAGAGCGTGCTTTGCCTTGGAATGCCCGGCGTCCAGGAATCTGGGCAGGGAACTACTAATCGTCGACCCTAGACATTGCTAAGAACCCGAGAGCGCAGGCCGCATACGGGGTATGCGGCCGACATTCGTTGTGCCGTAAAGAGGTGAAACTCCAAACGCCATCCCTGTTAATTGAGCATGATTAAAGAGTCTCACCGATTCGGCGGCTGACCTGAACGACCACTTTTGGCCGATTTCCTGTCTACCGCCACGGTCTGCTTTGGGTCGTTTTCTGCCCATCGTGACAGGAAGAAATCGGCCAAGAATGGTCACCGGGATGCGCCGGGAAAAGTTGTTGGTTTAATGGGCATCAGAAATGCAGAAATGACTGTATGCCGACGCGATGGCTGATATCTTTCCCGCGCTCCAAATCGCGTCCAATCGACGCCGACCCCATCAAGGAAGATAAAAACAATGAAAATATTATTCATCGCTTCGCTAGGAATTTTATCGCTGACTCAAACATCACTATCCTTCGCGGATAATGCTAATGGAAAAAATCTCTATCTACAGCGATGCAGCATGTGCCACGGAATGGATCTCAAGGCAACAGGACCGCTGGCCAATAAAAGCAATCCGCCTACACCTGATCTAACAACGTCCGCTTTCAAAAAACGATTAAATGATTATCCGGGCGTGATTGTATCTTCGATAATACTTCGCCCAAATGGCGACTTAATTCCAAGAACCTTGCATGAGAATGGAGTAAAGCTATCGCCGCACTCATGGAGCGTTAAGGATTTTCGCGATTTAAATCAATACATGGGTGGTGTTATTTCACAAAACCAATGACCTTTGAAGTGCCTGGTCCTGTGCCGTCACCTTCGATTGACATGACGCCAGCGCTTGACTCTGCCCCTTGGGGCAACCCGTAACTGCCGTGGCGCTGAGGGCCCAGCAGGCCCAGTTGCTCATACAAACGAATGGCTTTGGGAGTGCACCCCGACAACCTGGCAAGTTCACCTATGCACATATGACGCTCCTCCCCGATCCAGCTCCGGCCCGCAGTTTACTGGCTGTGGCCGGATGCTGTCCTGGTGCTCACGGTGTTCATGCAGAGTCGGTCAGCGACACCGCGACAGGCAGAAAGCGGCCAAAAGCTGCCTCTAGCCCTTATCCGCGCATGCGCCGCCCGCTGCCTGATGTCCCTCACGGAGAGAGTGATAACAATCAGCGCTGATGCAGACGGTCGCGGCGCACATTCAGCCAACGCATCGCGGATAAATCCGCTCTTGCAACAGCGCGTGCAACTGCCGATCAGGCAGAGCAGCTGTCTTGCGACTAGCTTTACCTCGAACACTAAAATCTCAGTCCACAGCTCAATCAGGTGAAGGTTCGTTATGACAAAAAAAATCGATCTGACGATTACCCACGATTACCTCAATCCGTTTGCCTCGCCGGACAACCCCAAGCTAAGCCCCGAGCTGGTGGACTACCTGTCAGATAGCGCCTGGTACCACTCCGAACTGTGTCTGCACATTCGCTGCCCGGAAGATGAGCGAGAACGCCTGCAGCAAGCCATCAGCAATACCTTTGCGGAAAAGAGCGAACAACTCAGAGGGGATATTCGCACCCACCGGCTGGTAGCGCTGACACTCCTGGGCTTGGCACTAGCCTTGGTGCTGGCAGGCACGGCTCTGGGCATTGAAGGCACCATCCCCGTGGGAGTCGTTACCGTCACCGCGTGGATGCTGCTCTGGCGTAGCGCAGAGATATTTTTTCTGGATATCCGCAACATTAACCGACAGCTGCGTAAGTACCAGCGCATTGCCAGCGCATCAAAGCAGTTTTGATTGAGGTTGATCGTTCTCACGCTACGCGTGGAAGTCATGCCTGAGTTCTGGCGGGCTGAAGATCCGACTTTTTCAACTGATGACCCATTGCTGCCCTGCATGAAGGGCAGCAATGGGTCGGCTGCTGCCCTTCGTAACTGGTCGTTATCGACCTGACGATGCCAGCCGCTCGACAGAAGTCGCCATTCAATCCCGAGCAATCTTGTCATTTGCCAAGGCTTAAGGCAGGGTCGATACCACGGACATCTCTGCCAAAGGAGTCACTCCATGTCAAAGCTATATCCCAGTATCGATCCTGAGGGGCTGGTCGAGTACTCAGTGGTCTACACCGACCGCTCGCTCAACCACATGTCGCAGTCATTTCAAGGCGTGATGAAGAACATTTCCAAGACCCTGAAACAGGTCTACAACGCCCAGGCTGTTGCGGTGGTCCCGGGCAGCGGCACATTCGGCATGGAAGCGGTGGCGCGACAGTTTGCCACCGGCCAGCAATGCCTGGTGATACGCAACGGCTGGTTCAGTTATCGCTGGAGTCAGATCCTTGAGATGGGCAACATCCCGGCGGCCACCACGGTGCTGAAAGCCCGACCGGTCGACACGGGTCGCCAGGCTGCGTACGCCCCACCCCCTCTGGACGAAGTGCTGGCAGCCATTGCGGCGCAGAAGCCGCAGATTGTCTTCGCCCCCCACGTTGAAACCTCATCAGGGATTATCCTGCCCGACGAGTACCTGCGGGCCGTCGGCGACGCCGTGCATGCGGTGGGTGGCCTGTTCGTGCTGGACTGCATCGCCTCAGGCACGATTTGGGTTGATATGCACAAATGCGCCGTCGACCTGCTGATCAGCGCACCGCAGAAAGGCTGGAGCGCCTCCCCTTGCTGCGCCCTGGTGATGCTCAGTTCCCTGGCCCTCGAACGCATCGAGCAGACGCAGAGCAGCAGCTTCGCCTGCGACCTGAAAAAGTGGCTTCAGATCATGCAGGCCTACGAACAGGGCGGACATGCCTACCATGCGACCATGCCCAGCGATTCCCTTGCGCGATTCAACGAAGTGATGAAAGAGACGCAAGCCTACGGTTTCGACAAGGTCCGCGACGAACAACAGGCGCTGGGCGATCGGGTGCGCGCCATGTTGACCGGCAAAGGCATCAAAAGCGTGGCCGCAGCCGGCTTTCAGGCCCCTGGCGTCGTGGTGAGCTACACCGATGATGCCGACATCAAGAACGGCAAGAAATTTGCCAGCCACGGCCTACAGATCGCCGCCGGAGTGCCGTTGCAATGCGACGAGCCGGCCGACTTCCAGACCTTCCGCATAGGCCTGTTCGGACTCGAAAAGCTGAATAATATCGAGCGCACGGTCAGCACCCTCGAACAGGCACTGGATGAGGTGATGGTGAACTAAGCCTGCATCTTGCCTGGGCACTGCCGGCCCATGGCGTTGATCTTCGACGAATATGACGCTGGTCGTCCGGACGTCATGTCAGAACCACAAGGGAAAGCCCGTGCACGCGTCTTACTGACGCGTGTGCCACGGTGGAAGAGCCCCTTCGAAAAGTGAAAAGGCTCGACTCAGGAAACTGTTGAAACGAGCAGCATCACGCCGCAGCCCTGCCTGTTGACCACCAATCAGGCACAGATGGGCCACTCGACCAATCACTTCTGCTTCGCCTGGCATAGGGACCAAGCGGCGGCACGTCCGTATCGCGAAGTCCAGTCGTCTTGTGTCAACACGCTGCTGAAACTCGCCTACCAACGGATCGTGCAGCGACCAGGCGCGGATGGAAACTTCCCGCCCAGGTTGTTTCTCAGCGGCAATACTCAAGTAGCGTTTCAGGATTTCGCCCGCGCTACGACCCTGCGCCGCATAAGTGAGCATGCGCTCCGTGTAGTCTTCTTCCCAAGCGGCCAGCAAGGTGCGGACAAAGTCTTCACGATTGCGAAAATGGTGATAGAACGATCCGCGGGTCACATTCAATCGGCGCGATAGACTCTCGGCCGAAACACCACTATGTCCTATTTGGTCGAGGGCCTCAAAACCAGCCGCGATCCAATGGTTGCGAGTTAATTTTCCCACCCGTTATTTCGCTCCATGTTTAGCGCCATACAGACTGTGTATGGCGCGCAACCGATTGATACGCTGCGAACACCAGCAAAGATAGCCGTTGCGTTTTGCACGCTAGCACTTTTCATGGAGCTCGCCTTGAAGAAAATCGTTCTGGTTGCTTTCGACCAATTCACTGATATCGACCTATTCCTGATGTGGGACATTTTGGGTCGCAACACTGAGGACTGGCACGTCCGGATATTGGGTTCCAGCGCTATCGTGCGATCGGCGCATGGCCTGCCTGTTTCGGTGCACGGTCCGCTTTCGGAGGCCAATAGTGCCGATGCGGTATTGTTCGTCAGCGGCAAGGAAGGGATACCCGCTGCACTTGCCGACCCGGATTTCCTGCCGTCGTTTGAACTTGACTCCAGACGCCAGCGAATCGGCTCGATATGCGCCGGAGCGTTCATTCTCGAACGGCTTGGGCTACTCAGCGGCCAAGCAACTACACATCCGGATGCACGATCGAGCTTGCAAGCTCTGGGACTTGAACCCGTGGACCAGCCTCTTGTTTGCCAGGGGAACGTTGCAACGGCTGGCGGATGCCTTTCGGCGCTCTATCTGGTGGGATGGTTGGTTGAATCCTGGTTTGATGTCGGCAAGCGCCGTGCGACGTTGCTCCCTGTTTTGCCAGCTGGGCAGCAAGAGCTCTATGATGCGTTGATCGGGCTCAGCATCCGACAAGGAGCGTTATACGACAAACCATCGCAACAAGAAACGCGACATGGCATGTCATCTAATTGGTAGTTGGAACTCAGGAGAGATCCCCGATGCCCCGAGAATTTGAGCTCATTATGTCCGTGCCAGTGCCTTCGAGGTCCGGCATCACCCACCTTTACAAGTCGATGAACCTGGCGGACGCTTTTGCGATTCGGCTCCCGGCGGGCACCTCCAGCAATCCGGATGTGCTGGCTCGATTCATCCTTTCCCACCAGCCATCCTGGATCGGATGGCTCATGAAAGTCCGAGACACTATCGTTGCCTGTTTTGGTATCAAGACAGCCAGACATTTGGCAACGCTTGCTGATCGGATTCAAATCTTCAAGGTCTACAGCTCGAACCAGACTGAAATCGTGTTGGGAGAGGACGACAAGCATCTCGACTTCCGGATATCGATCCTGTGTTCTGGAGAGGCAGAGCCAGAAGGCAGTCGCCAACTCGTTTTTTCAACCGTGGTCCAGTGCCACAACCGCCTAGGCCGGGCCTACATATTCGTTATTGCCCCATTTCACCGCTTGGTTGTTAAGGCCAGCCTCCTCCGTGCAGCGCGCATCGGTTGGCCTCTGGCTACCGGCTCCGAAGGCTGAGAGCAAGGTCGCGTAGTAGTACTGGGTGGCAAAAAGGCAGGACGACGCTATAGAAAGAACGACACCTTTGAACAAGGGGGCGTCCACTTATCAGGGGAGAATTGAAGATCAGCCAGTCAAATGGCCCAGGGGGGCACTGGGATGAACTTTGACTCGATCCATTGTTTGAAGGCGACGACCACGGCGCTGGGAAATTTGGCCGATGGCCTGACCAAGTAGACTCCACCAGCGGTGTCCAATTGCCAGTCAGGAAGAACATGCAGCAGTTTTCCGGCTGCAATATCACTACTCATCAACCAGTCACCGGCGCCCAGTATTCCCGCATCCGCTCGGGCCGCCGCAAGTAACGACTCGCTATCATTGGCCGTCAGGTTTCCTTTGGGTGAAACCGTCTGAAGCTCATTACCTCGATGAAGTCGCCACTGAGGAAAAGACGCAAGGCCGCTGAAGCGAAGGCAATTGTGCTTGACCAGATCCTGAGGCGTTTCAGGCATGCCATGCTCTCTGATGTAAGCAGGCGACGCACACAATATGCGGCGATGATCACTCAGTTTCCTGGCGATCAACCTGTTGTCTTCCAACTCTCCAATTCGGATGGCAGCGTCAAAACCTTCATCAATGATATCGACCAGCCGCTCGCTATAGTCTGCAAGGATTGAGACGTGAGGGTAAGCCTTGAGAAACTCCGGCAGCATCGGGCCAAGCCAACGCCGTCCCATGGCTGCGGGCAGCGCAAGCCGCAAAGTTCCTCGAATTTCGCTGGCCCCCTCCGCTGCTTGCTGCTGCGCTTCATTCATCAGTTCGATGGCGGAGCGAAGACGCTGCTCCAGCTTGGCACCTACTTCAGTAATTCGAACCTGCCGGGTTGAACGCTCCACGAGCCGAACGCCAAGGCGCTTTTCCATTGAGGCGAGTCGTTTCGAGACGACCGTAGGGTGTCGCTGCAATAGCCGACCAGCCCCGACAAATGAGCCTTGCGAGGCAACGGCCAGAAACGCAGCGATTTCGTCACTGTATTGATTATTCAGAACATCAAGATTCATGGTTTTAGAATGATCGCCCCGGATGAACGCCCCGACTCCAGGTCGGCATGCGCCAATGCTGCGTCAGCCAATGAATAGCTCGCCCAGATCCGGGGTTTGATAATACCCGCAGCTATGGCGGCCAAGACATCCTTTGCTCGTTCCTGGTACTCAGCGGCACTTGCCGTATGGGCTGCCAACGAAGGACGCGTCAGGTACAGCGAGCCTTTGGAATTGAGTGTTGATAGCTCCACGGCAGACGGTGCACCGGTTGAAGCTCCAAACGAGACCATCAAACCCCGTGGCCGCAGACTATCCAAAGACGCCTGGAAGGAAGCGCGCCCTATGGGGTCATAGACCACGTCGACCTTTCTACCCTCGGTGATACGAGCGACGTCCGATGCCAGGCTGTCAGCGTCAAACACCAAGACTTCATCACAGCCCAACGCCTTGGCTTTTTCGACACTGGCCGACTTTGAAACTACGCCGATTACGGTCGCACCTAAATGCTTTGCCCACGGCACCATAATTTCCCCCAGTCCTCCAGCCACACCATAGAGGAGGATGGTTGTGCCATGCCCTACGGGATAGGTGGTCTTCAAAAGGTACTGTGCTGTGAGGCCCTTGAACATGACGGCTGCGGCATCATCAAACGACAGGGCATCCGGAATTTTGACCAGTCGCGCCGCCGGATAAAGACGGGCCGAAGCATACGAACCAATAGGCCCGGTGGCATAAGCGACGCGATCCCCAACTTGCACATTGCTGACACCGGCACCCACAGCGGCGACACGCCCGGAGCCTTCCAACCCGAGTCCAGATGGCAACGCGATGGGCACTGCGCCCTTACGTTGGGTTACGTCGAGAAAGTTGACACCAATCGCTTCTTGCTCAAGCCAAACGTCACCTTGCCCTGGCAATTGTTCGCTCAGGGTCTCCAGGTTCAGTACTTCAGGATTGCCAAACTGGTTAAACCGGATCGCAGATACCATGGTCATTTCCTCTTCATCCAGAAGCTGCCTTCACATTGATGCCTCTAGTGTGAGAACTGCCCCCGCGATGAACAAGACTGGTTTATTGCAGATCATTAATGCACAGATTGCAGCAATAAAAGCGATAACACCATGCGCTTTTCGCGTAGATCGATGGGGGGTGTGTAGCGGTTGTAGAGACGCCAAAGGTCATTGCAGAGCGTCTGCTTCGGGAAAACGTGGTCAGACCATGTTTAGGCCGGTTTCCCCACGGGGCGCATGATTGGCGGCTGTATGATTTGGATCGACTCAAAGGTGACTGTGGGGACAGGCAGAAATCGGCCAGAAGCGGTCGGTGAAACAGGGTCGCTACGATCTCCATAAATGGGGAATTACACCCACGCAACCGGGCGTTTACCACCTGATTTGAGGATTATTCCCCACTCACCTTTTCTCTAACTCGAAACGCCCGGAAGCAGTTTATTAATTAAGTTGAACTTTTTTCGCTCTATTGAAATGGCTCATTAGTTGCACCGCCCCCTCGTACCCGCAATAGCTGTCGTCCCGGACATCATGCAGACGACAGGGCTTGGCAGATTCGGCATGACAGGAGGGGTGAAAAATGAAACGCGCGACACCACCATGCCGCTCCGTCGCCTTGCTGCTCGGGTCAAGCCTGCGCTGTCCGATGCGCCTTACCCTGACCACCGCCAACGCCATGCCGCTGGATGATTTCGGTCCGCCACCACCGACGGCCCCTTCGGCATCTACTAACCCGCCGGCCGCCCCCAAGGCCGCGCCGGATGCCTTGCTGACCTTGCTGGCCGGACATCATCCCGCCATCCGTCAGCCTGTGGGCGGCGACATCACCGGCCACCAGTTAGCTGTTCACCTTGATTGGCACGCTGTTCATTCTGCCGGTGATTCTGATGTACACCTTCAGGAACTTTGGGTGTTCTGCGCAAAAGTGAGGATTGGTGATGTCTTCCACTGTTAAATCAATTGCTCGAATCACGAATAGGCCGATACCCCGTTACAAGCAGGTCGCTCATTTGAGCCTAATGTTTATAGCGTTGCTGATTATGTTGGCGTTGAGCACTTTCGTAGCGATGGAGTTGCCCCTCGGAACGCTCTGACGGTGGATGAGGCCGATCGCCCTCCGGACTGAACCATAGTGTTACCCGTAACGACCCGAACCGAAGTGAGAAAATCCCACTTCGCTCAACCAGAAAGCCCCCACACTTGAGCCGAGTGCGGGGGCTTTTCTTCGAGCACGAAAACCAGTCGCGCCTACCCGGTCTACCTAGACCTGCGTCACTAGTTTGAGACCTTGAGCTCAACACGCAGCTATCGGCCAATTTGAGCCAATGCTGACCGACAGCCTGGGCTGCTTGAAGACATTCGGGTATGAGCAAAGCGTGGCACAGTTTCCGGGGATATTTCGACGTCGTAGCGTCGCCGCGGCAAGGAGTTTTAGTGAGTTGGCATGGCTGGGGGATAGCAGTTGCGAGAGAAATAAATCTCATTCGCCATTTTTATGACGCTCGTCTGAAAATCGTCGGATAAATGGCGCTCCGCGTTGAGCTTTTACCTTCCTGACCTAGGCTCAAGCCATGTGGGAGGAGGTGCAGTCCATGCGCAAATTATTGATTGGCTCGTCGATGCTGGCCTGTCTGATGGTGCTTGGCGGCTGGTTGAGTCGACCACAGCCGTTGCCGGTCAGGCTGCTAGAGGTTGAGCGGGGGCCGGTGGAGACGCTGGTGGCCAACACTCGCGCGGGTACGCTGAAGTCCTGTCGACGCTCGCATCTGTCCTTCAATGTCGGCGGCCAGGTTGCCGAGTTGCTGATCGGCGAGGGCCAGCGGGTTCAGCCGGGGCAGGTGCTCATGCGCCTGCGACAGGACGAGCAACAGGCCCGGCTGCAGGAGGCCGAGGCGCGGCTGGAGGCCCAACGCAACGCCCGCGAACAGCGCTGCCAGCAGGCTAATCTGGACCGGCGCGACCTAGATCGCCTGGGCCTTCTGGCCGACCGCAAGTTGGTTGCCGCCGATCGCCTCGATCAGGCCGAGACCAAGGCTCACCTGGCGAAGCTGATGTGCAGTGCCACTGCCGTGCTGATCCGCGAGGCCGACGCCAGCCTGCAGTTGCAGCGTTCACTGCTGGAGCAGACGACCCTGCGTGCGCCATTCGCCGGCATAGTCGCAGAAATCAACGGCGAACTCGGCGAGTTCGTCACCCCTTCGCCGCCGGGTATTCCCACGCCGCCGGCGATCGACCTGATCGACGACAGCTGCTTGTATGTCGAGGCGCCGATCGATGAGGTGGACGCTGCCCGGGTTCGCCCCGGAACCGCCGTGCGGATCAGCCTGGATGCCTTCCGTGGCCAGCATTTCGCCGGCCGCGTCAGCCGCATCGCGCCCTATGTGCGTGAACTGGAGAAGCAGGCGCGCACCGTCGATGTCGAGGTGCGCTTCGACCAGCCGCCGGCCGATCTGGTCCTGCTCACCGGCTATAGCGCCGATGTCGAGATCCTCTTGGAGCAGCGCGCACGTGCTTTGCGCATCCCCACCGAGACCCTGCTGGAGGGGCAGCACGTGCTGCGATATGACCCGACCACCCGGGTGTTACGCGAGGTGGAGGTGCAAACCGGGTTGAGCAACTGGCGCTGGACCGAGGTGCTCGCAGGGCTGGACGAGGACGCACGTATAGTCGCCAGCCTCGAGCAGGAAGGGCTCAAGGACAACGTGGCGGTGATCCCGGTGGATGCGGCGGAGACTGAGCAATGATCCGTCTGCGCGGCGGTAGCCGCAGTTTCCAGTTGGGCGAGCAGCAGGTGATGGGGCTGGACGGCCTGGATCTGGACATCGCCGCCGGTGACTACATGGCGGTGATGGGCCCGTCGGGCTCGGGCAAGTCGACCCTGCTGAACATCCTCGGTTTGCTCGATGCGCCGAGCGCCGGCGAATACTGGCTGCAGGGCGAGGCCACGGCGACGCTGAGCGAGGCGCGGCGCGCCCAATTGCGCAGCCAACTGATAGGTTTCGTGTTCCAGTCCTACCACCTGATCGCACGGCTGACGGTGCTGGAAAACATCGAGCTGCCGATGGTCCTCGCTGGCATCGGCGCGGCGCAACGGCACAAGCGCAGCAGCCAATTGGTGGCGCGCCTGGGGCTGGGCGAGCGCATTGCCCACCGCCCTGCCGAGCTGTCCGGTGGTCAGCGCCAGCGCGTCGCCATCGCCCGGGCGATGGTCATGCAACCGGCGCTGTTGTTGGCCGACGAGCCCACCGGCAATCTCGATAGCCAGGCCGGCGCCGAGGTCTTCAGCCTGCTGGAGGAGCTCAACGGCGAGGGCCTGACCCTGATAGTGGTGACCCACGACGCCAGCCTGGGCGCCCGCGCGCAGCGCCAGTTACACATGCGTGACGGGCGGATCCACACTGCTGCGCCGCAGCGGGCGCTGACCTGATGCGCGCTGCCGATGCCCTGGGCTTCTGGCTCGGCGCCTTGCGTGGGCATCGCTCGCGCAGCTTGATGCTGCTGCTGGCCATCTCTATCGGAGTGGTTGCGGTCAATCTGCTCACCGGTCTCGGCGCAGGGGCGCGGGCCTTCGTCCTGAACGAGTTCTCGCTGCTCGGGCGCGACATCCTGATCGTTTTCCCGGGCCGCAAGGAAACCACGGGGCGCATGCCGCCGCTCACCGGCCTGACGCCGCACGAATTGACCTTGCAGGACGTCCAGGCCATCACCCAGTTGCCGGGCATCCGCCGGGTCGCGCCGCTGCAGGCCGGGCAGATGGAGGTGATAGTCGGCAACCGCAATCGTGAGGTGCTGACCCTGGGCACCACCCGGGACTTCTTCGCCATTCGCCAACTGACGGTCGTCCAGGGCCAACCCCTGCCGGCGCTGGACCCTGAGCAGGCCGAGGCCGTCTGCGTGATCGGCGGCAAACTCCGGCGCGAGCTATTCGGTGCGCGCCCGGCCCTGGGTGAATGGTTGCGCGCCGGCGACCGGCGCTTCCGGGTGGTCGGCATCCTCGGTGAGCGGGGCGAATCCCTGGGGATGGATTTCGCCGAGATGTTGATCATCCCGGTGGCCAGTGCCCAGGCCTTGTTCAATCGCGAGGGGTTGTTGCGGGTGTTTGTCGAGGTGCGTGGTCCGAGCTTTCTCGACCGTAGCAAGCGGCTGATACTCGCCGCGCTCAAGGAGCGCCACGAGGGTAAGGAAGACATCACCCTGATCAGCCAGGACAGCCTGCTCAGCGCCTTCGACGACATACTCGCGGTGCTGACCCTGGCGGTCGCCGGGATTGCCGCGATCAGCCTGCTGGTGGCAGGCATCCTGATCATGAACGTGACCTGGATTGCGGTGAGCCAGCGCAGCGCCGAGATCGGCCTGCTCAAAGCCATAGGTGTGACGGCGGCGCAGCTGCGCCTGCTGTTCCTCGGCGAGGCGGCGTTGCTCGCCCTGACAGGGGCGCTAGCGGGGCTACTTCTGGCCGAAACCTTGCTCTGGCTGGGGCGCCTGACGTTCGATTTGCCGCTCTATGCACCCTGGTGGGCGCGGGCTAGCGCAGTGCTGCTGGCACTCGGCACGGCGCTGCTGTTCGCCTGGCTGCCGGCCGCTCGGGCCTCGGCGCTGGAGCCGGTGGCAGCGCTACGCACGCCGGGAGCGCACTGATGCGCTGGCAAGATGGTTTCCGGCTGACCAGCTCGGCGCTGACCTGTCGACCCTTGCGCAGCCTGCTGACCCTACTCGGGGTAGCGATCGGGATAGCCGCCGTGACGCTGCTCACGGCCATAGGCGAAGGCGTGCGCGGCTATGTGCTGGAGAACTTCTCGCAGTTTGGTACGCGGATCATCACTGTGCGCCCGGGCAAGACCCAGACCAGCGGCCTCGGCGGTCTGCTCGGCAGCGTACGGCCACTGACTATCAGTGATACCGACGCCCTGCGGCGCTTGCCGCATGTCGAGGCGGCGGTGCCGATCATTCAGGGCAGCGGGGATATCCAGTTCGGTCAACTGAGCCGGCGCAGCGACATTCTCGGTGGCGGCCATCAGCTGGCGCAGGCCTGGCGCATGCAACTGAGCCTGGGCGAGTTCCTGCCCGTGGCCCGTGACGGTCGTTCGCCGCCCTATGTGGTGCTCGGCCATCAGTTGCGTGTCGAGCTGTTCGGTGAACGCAATCCGCTGGGCGAGCTGATCCGCGTCGGGGGCGTGCGTTTCCGGGTGATAGGCGTGATGGCGAAAAAGGGCCAATTGCTCGGCTTCAACCTCGACGATATCGCCTACATCCCGGTGGATTGGGCCGAAAGCCTGTTCAACCGCACCGGGGTGGTCAAAGTCCATGTGGTGTTCGGCGCCGGCACCACTTCGCGGGCGTTGAGTCGGCAGATTCGCCAGGTGCTCGGCGAACGGCACGGCGTGGAGGACTTCAGTCTGAGCACCCAGGACGACATGCTGCGCAGCTTCAACCGCGTTCTCGGCACCCTGAGCCTGGCCATCGGTGCCTTGGGGGGCATTTCCCTGTTGGTCGGCGCCGTCGGCATTCTCACCATCATGACGACCACTGTGGGCGAGCGCACGGCGGAAATCGGCCTGTTGCGGGCGATTGGTGCCAGTCCGCGGCAGGTGCTCGGGCTGTTTCTCGCCGAAGCGACACTGCTGTCCCTGGCCGGTGGTCTGCTTGGTCTGCTGTTGATGGGCCTCCTGCTCGGGCTACTGCACCTGGCCATGCCGAGCCTGCCCTTGGCGCTGCAGCCGCTGTTTCTGCTACTGGCGCTGCTGCTGGCGGCGGTGCTCGGCATTCTCGCCGGCATGGCTCCGGCACTGCGGGCAGCCCGCCTGCATCCGGTGGCGGCTCTGCGCAGTGAATAGCGGCCAGGCCAATGAGCCTGACGGGCTAGCTGTACGCTGCGTGACGATAACGCCGGCGCTGGGCCGGTGATTTTAATTGGTTGGCAGCGGCAAAAACTGAGTGCAACACCTGACCGCTTCGGTAGGGTGTTGCCATGTTTTATCACGAACTCAGCGTTGAAGAGCGCGTCACGATCCATTTCGTTAACCTGGGCGACATTTCCTATTGGTTTGCCTTGTGGTCGGGTAGCAGTGTTTGATAAAGCAGGTAGACAGTGGGGGGCGAGTCCATACATAAATAAGGGCAGGATTTTCACCCGCCCTCCTCCGGTTGCCTAACCTCGCAGGAATGCGAGCAAATCGGCGTTGATCGTATCGGCGTTCGTTGTAGGCATTCCGTGTGGGTAGCCCGAGTAGGTTTTCAGCGTGCTGTTCTGCAAGAGTCTGGCTGACAAGGGCCCGGAGTTTTCATAAGGCACGATCTGATCATCATCACCATGCATCACCAGCACGGGGATCTTGATGCTCTTCAGATCGTCGGTAAAGTCGGTCTGGGAAAAGGCTACGATCCCGTCGTAATGTGCCTTTGCACAGCCCATCATGCCTTGGCGCCACCAGTTCAGGATGATGCCCTCAGACGGTTTGGCGCCCGGGCGGTTGTAACCGTAGAAAGGTCCCGCTGGAACGTCGTGGTAGAACTGTCCACGGTTGGCTTTGAGCTGTGCCTGCAAGTCATCGAAAACCGACTTCGGCAAGCCACCTGGATTAGCCGGGGTCTGAACCATCAGCGGAGGCACGGCGCTGATGATGGCGGCCTTGGACACTCGGTCTTCGCCGTGGCGAGCAATGTAATGAATGACTTCACCACCGCCGGTGGAGTGCCCCACATGGGCTGCGCCCTGCACGCCAAGATGGTCGACTACGGCCGCGACGTCATCGGCATAATGATCCATGTCGTGCCCGTCCCAGACCTGGCTGGATCGCCCATGACCGCGTCGGTCGTGTGCAACCACCCGGTAGCCGTTCGCCAGGAAAAATAGCATTTGCGCATCCCAGTCGTCCGCGCTGAGCGGCCATCCGTGATGGAAAAAGACCACGGGGGCATCGCGTGGTCCCCAGTCTTTATAAAAGATCTCAACACCGTCCTGCGTAGTGACATAACCCATGTTCGCATCTCCCGAATGAAATGGAGGCCATGACCAGAATCGTGTACTGATCGTGCCCCTTGTTGAGCAAGTGCAGCCCACCCCATAGGCGGTTCTGAGACGGGTCCTGGTCCGGCTTTCGCCTATCCCTGCATTCCATGGCGTTTGAGCAACGCATGACATCCGCGCCGCTTGGCCACCAAATCACTTTAGGTTTAAAGTCAACTTTAAGGTCAATGGTTTTCTGGGGGGAATATGAGAATAGGCGAACTGGCGAAAATCAGCGGATTGGCGCCTTCACGTATCCGTTTCTACGAAGCGAGCGGCCTGATTAAATCTGTCGTGCGCAAAGCCAATGGGTATCGGGACTACGCACCGGACACGGAGTGGGTTCTGGAGATCATCACGGGCGCTCAGGCGGCGGGGTTTTCATTGGAAGAAATCCGACAATTGCTGCCGATGAATGCGAACGGTTGGCAGCATGAAGAGTTGCTCAGCGGGCTCAAACGCAAGGTTGAGGAAATCGAAGTCCTGCAGCAACGGCTGGCCCAGAATAAAGCGCAACTTCTTCTGGTTATCGAGGGCATTGAAAGCAAGCCGGAAGGCATGGGTTGCGTGGACAACACGCAGTTGTTATTGCATCGCCTGCGCGAGGAAGGTGTGGCGGCAACGCCGCGCGGCCGTGATACCGCATCGTCCAAGTAAGGCGTCACCTGTCAGGCTTTTGAGGCCTGACAGATTTTTGCCGGCCGGTTAAATCAGTGCGTGTCAGCCAGTGCCGCTAATGGCTTCGGCGCGTAGAGCGCACTTTGGAACGCTGGCACGTATTCGTACTTCATCATTTTCCCCAGCTTCAAGGAGCGGATGTAGTTCGACAGGCTGCCGTCGCCCAGCGTGAGAGTTGCCGAATCCTCGTTTCTGCTGGAGCCGTGGCTGAGCTGGCGGGAAATCGCATACCCATAGGCTAACCGGCCTTGGTAATCGAGATTGGTGAAACTGCTGGTGACGATATCGACGTCACTGGACAGGTCGTCGAGCTTCTGCGCTTTGAAGGACACGTCCACTTTGCCCGTCTCGCTATCGGTAATGTCATAGACCACCGATTGGGCATCTTCTTTGCGGTCAATCCCCGTCAGCCATTTCGGCAGGTTGTAACCGACGACACCACGAACCCTCGCAAGCTCTGTATTGACCGGTAACTTGAGTACATAACCCCAGAAGTCTCCAGACATCGACTGGCCAATCAGCGTAACCGGCCCCAGATTGGCTTTGCCCGGTTTGTTGGTGATGATCGACACCGCGACTTCGTTATAGGCGTCGTTATCGCAGTGCTCATAGGTGTAAGCGGTAAACGCAATCAGGCCTCGACCAGGCCAGATTTGCAGAGGCTGGACGGTTGCCAACACTTCGGGTGGCATCAGTGCCCGGAGCTTGTCCAGATCTGCCGTATAGACAGCCGTTACGCGACTGTTCTGGTAGTAAAAGTTTGGCGAGAACGATTCGAAGCCTATGTCGACCTTGTTCTTCTCCAACCCTTTGAACCAACTCAAATCAACGCCCGGTACTTCTGCTGCAATCACCGACAAAGGAGGGTTGGAGCGAAAGCGATCGTACAAACCGCCCTTGACGACGGGCACCTGGTGACCGGCGATATCGATCATGGCTGTGTCGGTCGAGCTGGGCATTTCAGGCATCCCCGCCAACGCATGGTTGGCGAACGTGTTGAATAGCAATCCTGTTAAAACGGCGCTTGCGAGTTTCAATCTGTCTCTCTCCAGGTGATTGCATCTGCTTGATGGCGTCGGCCAGGGCAGGCTTCTGAGGCCGGCTTGAAATCACCTTAACGTTAAACTGAACTTTAAGGTCAAGCGTTGGAAAGGCAGATTTTCAGTTTGTTCGCAGCAGCGTTTTCAACGTGACATCGAGCAGGATTCAGCGATTCGAGATTGAGGGTTTTGACCCTTCATCGGTGATGGCAAAGCTCACCCTCCTGTCCTCAAATGAGTCCATATACGGTCACCCAGAAGCTCAACCGCGGACCAAATAGGCCCCTGGCGGAACCCGATGTCGCAGCTTCTTGCATTTGCCGGGTGCGGGCTGGTGCCCCGGTGGGCGATCCGGGAACCAGATTCGGCATTTGCCCGGCGGCGGCCAATGGCCCCGGGGAATCTCGACCGCATCGTTTGTACCCGCAGGCTCGGTGGAAGCCATTTGCATGTTTCCTTCGGGTCCCGGCCTGCCAACCATAGGCGAGTCCAATACCGGCGCAGCCTCTGCGCGAGCGAAGCTGCCAGCGTCGCGCCCAGCATTCTGAGCGGGGTGTTCAGCAATGCTGCTTTCTTCTTCGCTGCGCCTTTGGGTCTCCACTTCCGGCTTGTTCAGTACGGCGACCCTGTCTGCGTTGGCACTGGGTGGGATACCGGTAGCCTGGGCCCGCTGCGCAGCCTGTATCAATTGCAAGTTGCGGTTACGTAACTCGACGTTACGCCCCACCCGAATGTTCGAGCGCATCCCCAAGGTTTCAGCCTGCTGGTACTGCCCCTGCTGAAGACGCAACACACCGAGGTAATGCAGCGTCGCGGGATTGTTCGGCTGAATATGCAGGGCCCGCTCCAGCGTGGCAGCAGCCTGATCCAACTGGCCATTTTCATACTGCCGCGAAGCCGTTTCGATCAAGGTGGTTGATGCGCTGTTGCTTTGCGCTGTCGCTCTTCGCTCAGCAGCCACCGAATAAAGCGACGCGCTGGCGCAGAACACCAGAATGAAACCTGTCAGAAAACGTTTGGCTGGCATCAGTGGGCGAACTCGATTGATCTCTCGTGGCACGATCGTACAACCGACCACAGCACTCGATACAGGGCTCCAACTGACCTGCCCGGCCCCCTGAAGTTCCCGCTGCAACGACCAGCGTAACCCGTGTTTTTTTTGCCACCCCATCACTAAGCGTGAGGGTTGATGCAACTTAAAAGCGCTGGTGATATCGATCTTGAACTGCGCACCGATCCCAGGGGGCGGCACCTAAAGCGGACTGGCTACCTAGACATGACACCAATCCCTTGTAGGAGCTGGCTTGCCGGCGATGGACGTCAACGATAACGCGGGGTGTCTGAATGAACGCGTTGTCCGGTCGTTTTTCGCGGGCAAGCCTCGCTCCTACAGGGAATCACGTACGCTTTTGATTCCCACCACTCATCAGGCCGAGCGTTAGCTCGCCTTCCGCTTTTGATCTAAGCGCCCCCTCGAGAGGCCGAGCGCAGGTTCTGCGCAGTGGGCAACCCGGCATGGATGCCGGGTTAGCCGCCCCCGGCCATGGATGGCCGATGGCGGCGGGCCCACGGAGCAGGACCGGAGCGAGGGCATGCCGAGCATTAGCGAGGCACCGAACGAAAGGGGCAAGAGCCCTTGGTTACTTGGGGCTCTTCCAAGTGACTCGCCGTAAGGGCGAAACCACTAGCCGCCATCACCGCAGCAACGGATATGCCCCCATCCAATAGACAAAGCTCACCATCAAGCCACACGCTCAACCGTATCCGAACCGCTCTTCTTGCCTGCGCCACTCCAGCGCACCAAAACGAATCGAACAACTTTGTTCCACCCATACGCGACCCCGATGCCACCTACAACGGCAAAGACCACCGCGAACACAGGCAGGTCAACAATATGCCGGGCCAGGGACTGGAATTGAAAATGCGTCAGATAAATAAACAGCGTTGACGATGCAACTAGCGCAAGCCCCCGGGCGATGAGACCCGGCACCGGAATTGACTTGACCCAAATCAGAGAGAGAACTGCAGGGATGGCGATATCAACATAGTCCTTCGCAACTTCCTGCGCCCCCGTCCCGAAGATTGCCAGAAGATCCTCCCCACCCATCACAACCACAGCAACCGCACTGACGATCCACTTCTGGGCACTTGAATGGGCATAGTGAACGGCCATTCCAAGCACCATGACCGCAAGATAATGCTGTGGCACGCGGTTATAGAGCGGTGACGCGTCAAACAGAAACGCACTGATCACAACGTCGGCCACGGCCAATGCACATGCCGCCAGAACAAGGCACCGAAACGGGTTCGCAACAATGATGTTCCTGACGCGCTCGAACGACAGAACAAACCCGATGATGACAATCATCTGCAGGAGCACTTCGACATACCAGTAGGCAAAGCCGCCCATCATCGTCGGTGGAAACCAGTTGGAGATCAGCAACATCGTTTGCCAATGAACCTGGCCGAACAGTATCTGATTCAAAAGTGTGTAAAGGATGGTCGGCACCGCAATAAAGACCACTGACCTGACCAGCGTACGCACATTGCCGCGTTCATTGATGGCTTGAAGCTGGAACCTCGCCAGACTGATACCCGAGATCAGAAACAATACCGTCGTCTCCCCGACCACTGACCAGGTCGAGAACAGATGAAGATGCCCAATGACAATCAGGATTATCGAGATAACACGTAAAAGGACAGGGACTTCCATTGCCCTGATGGACAGCTTTGAACTGCTGGTTTTACCGGCCAACCCACACAGTTCATGTACCGGTGTCATTTCCCATTGATCGGGCAGATGGCCGATCAGTTCTTCAAGCACCATTGAGGCCTGAACGAACGACAGCGAATCCCCACCCAGTTCGACAAACGTCAGGTTTGCGTCGATGCGCGGGACCTGGAGTATTTCGGCCCAAGCCTGCGACAGTTTTAACGCCAGCGGCGATAGATCCTGATCGCAATGGTTGGACGCCGCCTCCGTGTTGGCGGCTATCCGCGGCAGCGCCCGCCTATCGATCTTTCCGTTCGGCGTCAGTGGAATCGCATCCAGAAAGACGAACAACGCCGGCACCATGTATTCCGGGAGCCGAGTGTTGAGGTGCTCACGCAGTTCACCCGTTGAAACAGCGTTGATTGAAACGCAATAGGCCACCAGCCTGACCTGCGCGTTGTCATTGACGGCAAGCACAACGCACTGCTTGATCAGCGGATGTTTCGAAAGTGCGCCTTCGATTTCAGCCAGCTCAATACGATGTCCGCGAATCTTGACCTGACTATCGCCCCGCCCCAGAAAGCTGACTCTGCCATCTGAAAGATAAGTCCCAAGGTCGCCGGTTCTATAACAAATGTCGTTCTCGACATTCGTAAACGGATTCACCACAAACTTTTCCCGGGTTTGCGCGATGTCCTCCCAGTAACCCTGCGCCAAGTAAGGGCTGCGTATCAGGATTTCTCCGACCTCACCTTCATGCACCAATTGACGGGTGTCATTCACGACCAGCAATTGCGCGTTTTTAATGCCTCTACCCAGTGGAATCCTGGAATTGTCGGCTTCAGGGTCGACGTGGTGGTACGCCATTGCCTGAGGCGTTTCCGTCGTACCGTAAAAATTGACACTGACGGCATTGGGGGCGATCACGCACATTTGCTCGAACAGCGAAATGCCTAATGCATCGCCACCCCAGAACAAGTATCGAAGCGCGTTGAATCTTGCACCCTGAAGTGTTGCGCCGGTTCCTATCAGCCTTCCCAACGGCGGCGTCAGATGAATAATCGAAATGGCATTTTTTTGTATCCACGCCGCCAATGCCACAGGGTCTATGACGGTCGACTGTGCGGGAACGATAACTTTTGCGCCAATCGACAGCGGGGTAAATACATCCCGGTACACAGGGTCATGCCCCAGCCCGGACAGCAGCGAAAAGCAATCGTCTTTTGACAAGGAATGGCGCTGGGTATGCCACTCAATGAAATGCACCAACGGCGCATGAGTGGCCACGATGCCCTTCGGTTCGCCGGTGCTGCCCGATGTGAAGCTGATATAGGCCGGCTGCGCAGGGTCGACTTGCGGCAAGGCATGTTGATGAAAGGCGAACTCACGCAATGAGTCGGCGGGGTTTTCCGCAATGCTGACGATCCGTGGAGCCGAACGCCCTGCCTCCAGGTGTTCGGAATCGAGATCGACGGTGGCCCCACCGCAAAGCAGGACAAAGGAAGGTTTTAGCATTCGGATGATTTGCCCGATGCGCGCAGGTGGATACGCGACGTCGGCAACGGTGAACGTCGACCCGGCACGCAAGGCGCCGAGCATTGCATAGACCAACCCCGCACAGCGATTGGAAACAATAACCACCCGGTCGGATTCAGTCGCGCCATTGGCCTTCAGGAAGGACGCAATGCCATGGCTTATCTGTTCAAGCTGACGATAACTGCACGTCGCGTCGTGAGAGACGACCGCAATGGCGTCAGGCGAGCGCTGCGCCTGTTGCAAGAAGTCCATGAATATCGGGCGATCGGCACAATACTCCAGATTAAGCGTCGGATTTGGGCGATGATCCTGCATCTTGGATTTATGCTCCGCATGATCTGTACGAGGTTAACGTCGTGATCCGGAAATGCAGACTGAGGTTAGTCCCCCTCACCTCAGTCTGCTACCTTTCCCCCGTTCATTGCGTACCCGGAATTCTGGAGACATCGCATGCGCCCTCTTCGCACCATCGCCCGCCCCTGGCTGCAATCGCTGCTGTTGCTGGGCAGCGTCCTGGCGGGCATGTCCAGTGCCGAGCAGCGGCCGGGGCACATGGTCTATCTGCGCACGACTGATCCGAGCATCGAGCAAGACATTCGCTACGCCAGCCCCCACAACTTCACCGGTCACCCACTCGACGGTTATGCCGCCGCCGAATGCCTGTTGACGCTGGACGCTGCCAGGGCGCTCGCCCGGGTACAAGCGTCGTTGCGTGCGCAAGGCTACGGTTTGAAGGTGTTTGATTGTTATCGACCGAATCGGGCGGTGGCCGATATGGGCCGCTTTGCCACCGAACCGGGCGACCCACGCAAGGCCGAGTTCTACCCGCGTGTGGACAAGCAGGACTTCTGGCGCCTGGGGTATGTGGCGCGGGTGTCGAATCACTCCAGAGGCTCGACCGTGGACCTGACACTCACAGGGCCCAAGGCGTTGCCCGCCAGCGCCTGGACGCCCTCGGCCACGCAGGTCGATTGCACCGCCCCCTACGATCAGCGCTGGCATGACGGCGCACTCGACATGGGCACCGGCTTCGATTGCTTCGATGAGCGGGCGCATACCGCCAACCCGACGATCAATGCGACCGCGCAGGACAATCGCCAGCGGCTCGGCAGCGCCATGGCAAAAGAGGGTTTCTCCGGGTACTCGAAAGAATGGTGGCACTTCACTTATGGCAGCGCACAGGCACCGAACAACGTGATGGATTTCCCCATTACGCCGCTCGACGCCAACGCAGCACTCGACGCCAGCCATCAGCTGATTGTGGTCACCACAAAAAACTGGGATGACCTGCAAGGCAGCGCCCAGCGCTATGAACGCGACGGGAACAGCTTCCGCAAATATGGCGAGGCGTTTGCGGTGGTGGTCGGCAAAAACGGCATGGCCTGGGGCAAAGGGTTGGACAACGTTGAGCCAGGCGCAGAACCCGTCAAACACGAAGGCGATGGAAAAGCGCCGGCCGGGATTTTCAAGCTGGGAACAGCGTTCGGTTACGAGACCAGCGCCGACACGAAACTGCCCTACCTCGCCCTGACAGCGACCACCGAATGCGTGGACGACAGCCATTCCGGACACTACAACACCCTGGTCGACGGCGCCGCGATGCCCAAGGACTGGAACAGCTCAGAACGCATGCGCAGCGAAGAAGGCTATCGCAAAGGCATTGTCATCGAGCACAACACACCGGCATCCCCCGCCTCGGGCTCGTGCATCTTTTTCCACATATGGCGTAGCCCGACATCGCCGACGGCGGGTTGCACAGCCATGGATCAGGCGGACATCAGCCGATTGTTCGACTGGCTCGATCCGCAGCAGTCTCCCCTGCTGGTGCAAATGCCCGAGGCGCAATACGAGCACGTTCGCGAGCGCTGGAACCTGCCGGAACGGTGATCGCTCAGCCCTGCTTCAAATCCAGGCAATAGGTGTAGTAACCCGTATCGCGCACATAGCCCAAGGCTTCATACAACCGCTGCGCACCGTGATTGTCCGTGGCGGTTTCCAGCACCAGGCCTTTGGCGCCGCTCAACACCGCGAAGTCGCGCGCGGTGTTCATCAGCCGCGTTGCGACCCCGCGCCCTCGGGCGGCAGGCGCGGTAAACAGGTCACCGAGCAGCCAGGTGCGATGCGCGTCGATGGAAGAAAAAGTCGGGAACAACTGGACGAAACCCAGCGCTTCGCCGGCGGCGTCCCGGGCGAAGAAGATCACGGATTCATCCCGGGCAATGCGCTCGGCGATAAAGTGGCGGGACTGATTCAGGTTCGAGGGCTGGCCATAAAACCCCCGATAGGCGTCGAAGAGGCTGGCGACTTGATCGATGTGCGTTGCGTCGGCGCGATGTACCTGAACATCCATCTCAATGGTCTCCGTGCGGTTCACGACTCATGGTAGTAGTACAGTTTGTTGATGATGACCCAGCGATCATCGATCTTCAGTAACGACAGGTAATCGGTAAACCTCATCCCCGCATAATCATCGATGATTTTTACGGCGGCGGCGTCGCCTGTTATATCCAGGTCAATCACCTCCCAAAAAGGCTTCACCTCTTTTGCCGCCGGGCCTTCGGTTTTGATCGCGTCGATAAACTCATCAAGGGACAGCCATTCAAGCGCTTTTTGGAAGTGACCGATGATGCGACACGACGGATGAAATGCCTTTCGCAACGAGGCTTCGTCAGCGAAGACCATACCCTCGACATAAAGTTTGACGGCTTCTTTGACAGACTCTTTTTCTGCGGAATCAATTGTCATGTCTCACCTCCACTTCTGCTAACGCATTCTGGATTGTTCGCAAGGGCGCTCGCGAACGATCAGGTCGTTTGGTCGAACGGATCTTGCGGGCGATGTCCACAAACGGCGTGACGATCAGGCTGTAAACCGTCAGGTAACGCTCAGAATCCTGATCACCGGTGCCGAACCGCAGGGCTTCGGGTTTCGACGTGGTGACGTAGAGCGTGCCGAACATCCAGTCCCACAGTGACAGGTTGATGCTGAAGTTCTTGTTGAAATGGCGCGGTGCGTCGCTGTGATGAATCTGGTGCTGGGCCGGGCTGTTCAGCACATGTTCGAACACCGGGCCGAACGACAGCCAGACATGACTGTGACGCAAGTTTCCCACCAGCCCGTTGAGGATGAACACCAGCCAGGTCACGCCGAACAAAGTATAGCGGCTGATCTCGCCGCCGCAGGCGTACCAGAAGACGCCGGCATAGGCGCCGATGCCGATGATCGTCGAGAGTTTTTCGACAATCTTTTCCACGAAATGAACCCGGCTGGCGGTCGCTGGAACCAGCACCGGCGCCGAATGGTGGACTTTGTGGAATGCCCACAGCCATTTGGAATGGAAGGCGCGGTGCGCCCAGTAGGCCATGAAGTCTTTCACCAGGAAAACGCCCAGCCCGTAGAGCAAGGACAGTGAAAGATTCTGCTCCACTTGCACCCGCGCGCCCCACAGGTTGGTGAAAAAGGCAATGTAGTCTCCGGAGCGCAGGACGAGCGGGTCCACCAGACCGACAATCGGCAACACCAACGCCACTTTCAGAATCGCCCGCACGAAGTAGTAGCGGTAATCGAGCAACGCCGAACGATGGAAATACACCCGACGCCCGCCGATGAACTGCCCGAACGACTGCGCGTCGGTGAGACCTCGATGTTTCCTGAACCGGAACAGGGCGTAAGCGATGCTGTAAGACGAGAACAGAAACAGTACACCCATGCGCCCATTCAGATCGAAAAGGCCCAGGAACTGGCGAGTGACGGGCTCGATCACCCACTCGGTCAGGCCGTTAAAAAGCAGCACAAGGGCATCCACCAGGAGCTTGCCTCCCTCAAAGAAAAGGTATTGGAATTTAACCGCAACAGAGAACGGTTCTTAAGTGTAGATTGAGTTCAAGCCTCTGCACATCCCCCCACTCAGAGATTGGATCTGCTTCCTCGCCACAGGCTTTGCGGCTGACGTAAAGTCGCGGGACTTTCCGGAGGCCAACATGAGCGAACCCACCCCCACGATCTACCTGTCCGATACATCCGACCGGGCGCTGTTCGACCGGATCGCCGATGAATTGCAGCAAAGCCTCGACGGGACGTGGGTCGTACAGGCCAGCGGGCTGGATCAGCGTTATTGGGACCTGGAGGTCGAGGGGCAGCTCATTACGCTGCATCTGGAACACTACCTGGGGATCATGCTGCTGGTGGACGACGCGGATCCGGCCTGTGTGACGTCGGAACGCTTTCAGGCGTTGGTGCAGCGGTTGCGGGTTTTCGATCAGGAACAATCGATGGGTACGCACCCCAATCCGTAGGAGCCAGGCTTGCCGGCGATGGCGTCCGTGAAATCGCCATCGCCAGCAAGCCGGCTCCTACAGGGTTGGGCAGGGCCCGTCATCATGGGTGCTAGAACGTGATGTCGGCGGCGGGTATCACGTCGATTCGCGCCACTGAACCGGTCAAATGCGCCAGGTCCTTGTTGTGCTCGGCGATGATGTCTTCGGCGGGGATGTTGCCGTTGTCGACCGTGGAGTGAGCGTCAGCCGCCAGCACCACGTCGTACCCCAGTTGCAGCGCCTGACGCACCGTGGCGTTGACGCAATAGTCGGTTTGCAAACCGCAGATGACCAGGCGTTCGAAATCCTGCACCGGCAGCAGCTTTTGCAGGTTGGTCTGGTAGAACGAATCCGGTGTGGTCTTGCGTACGTGCCAATCCTTGGGCGAGGTTTCCAGCCCTTCGGCCAGTTGCCAGCCGTCAGCGTTATACGCCAGCGGACTGCCTTCTTCCTCATGCTGAATCAGCACCACCGGAATGCCGGCCTTTCGGGCACGGGTGCTGAGCCCGTTAATGGTGTCGATGACACGTGAGATTTCGAAGCACTCGTACTCGCCCGTGCAAAGTGCTCGCTGGACATCGATGATCAACATTGCGGTGGTCATGGTTCCATCCTTGATCTGTCGTTGGATCTGGGGACAGAAACTAAATCCGTCCCCCTCCAAACACAACCCTCAATAACCGAGAGACAACCCGGTGTTACGACGCGGATCGTTCGCTCCGTAGAAACGGTTTTTGCCCACCGGTTTACCTTCCAGCGACGGCGCGCCGACCAGAATCGCGGCGATATGGTTGGGATCCTGCGGCCCGGCAAACTTGTGGCCCCAGCTTTCAAGCAGCTTCACTGTGTCCGGACTGGTGGTGAACGCCTCCAGGTTGGTCTCCTCCGGCAACCACTGCTGGTGGAAACGCGGCGCATCCACCGCCTCCTGAATGTTCATGCCGTAGTCGATCACGTTGAGGATGGTCAGCAAGGTCGCGGTGATGATGCGGCTGCCGCCGGGGGTGCCGACGACCATCACGACTTTGCCGTCCTTGGTGACGATGGTCGGGCTCATGGACGACAGCGGCGCCTTGCCCGGCGCGATGGCGTTGGCCTCCCCTTGCACCAGACCGTACATGTTCGGCACGCCGATTTTCGAGGTGAAGTCGTCCATCTCGTCGTTGAGGATGACCCCGGTTTTGCTGGCCATGACACCGGCGCCAAACCAGTCGTTCAAGGTGTAGGTCACCGACACCGCGTTGCCCCATTTATCGACGATGGAGTAATGGGTGGTGTTGCTGCCTTCGTGCGGCGCGACGCCGGGTTTGAGCTCGCGGGACACACCGGCCTTTTGCGGATTGATGGCCGCGCGGATTTTGCTCGCGTAGTTTTTATCCAGCAAATGGGCGATCGGATTTTTCACGAAGTCCGGGTCGCCGAGGTAGCTGTTGCGGTCGACATACGCGTGGCGCATGGCTTCGATCTGGTAATGCATACCCTGCGCCGAGCGGTAACCCAGGTCTTTCATCGGGTAGCCGTCGAGGATGTTCATGATCTCGCAGATCACTACGCCGCCGGAGCTTGGCGGTGGTGCCGAGACCACGTGGTAGCCACGGTAATCGCACTCGATGGGGGCCAGTTCGCGGGTCTTGTATTTGTCGAGGTCGGCCTGGGTGATGATGCCTTTGTTGGCCTGACTGGAGGTGACGATCGCGTCAGCGACCCAGCCCTTATAGAAACCGTCGGCGCCCTTCTCGGAGATTTCCCGCAGGGTTTTGCCCAGGTCTTTTTGCACCAGTTTCTGGCCGACCTGCATCGGCTCGCCGTTGCTCAGGAAGATCGAGCCGGAATCTTTCATGTCCTTTTTGAAGACGTCGGTGGCGTACTCCAGCAAATCGACATCGCCCTGCTCCAGCACAAAGCCGTCTTCAGCGAGTTTGATCGCCGGGGCGATCACTTCCTTGCGCGGTTTGGTGCCGTAGGTTTTCAGCGCCAGTTCCATGCCGGACACGGTGCCCGGCACGCCGACCGCCAGATGACCACGGGTGCTGAGGTCCGGGACGACGTTGCCCTCTTTGTCGAGGTACATGTCGGCAGTGGCGGCCAGCGGGGCTTTTTCGCGGAAGTCGAGGAAGGTCTTGCGCCCGTCCGCCAGTTGGATGGTCATGAAACCACCGCCGCCGAGGTTACCTGCCGCGGGATACACCACCGCCAGTGCATACCCGACCGCGACGGCGGCATCGACGGCGTTACCACCGTTCTTGAGCACATCGACGCCCACATGGCTGGCCAGATGCTGGGCCGTGACCACCATGCCGTTTTCGGCGGCGACGGGAGCGACGGAGGCGGCGTGAGCCGCCAGGCAACTGAGTGCCAATGAAGTCGCGATGAGCGATTTGGCAAAAGGTTCGAACTTCATGAGTCGGTCTCTTTTTGTTTTTAGGGTCGGTAAAAAAAACAGAGAAAACGTTTCAAGAGCAGTACGCAGTATGGTCGGGATTGCGTATTGCGCCTCCCCGTCGAGGCAGTATGCTTGCCGCCTGCTCACCTGTTTTCGGAGTCCGCCCGCATGAGTTACACCTTCACCACCATGGCGTCGCCGGTCGGCGAGTTGAAGCTGGTCGCGAACGGTTCGAGACTGGCGGCCATCCTCTGGGAAAACGACAAACCGAATCGCGTACGGCTCGGGCCGATGAGTGAGGCGGCGGACAACCCGGTCCTGGTGTGCGCGGTTCAACAGTTGCAGGAATACTTCGCCGGCACACGAAACCGCTTCGACCTGGAACTGGATTTCGCCGGTACGGACTTTCAGAAAAAGGTGTGGCAGGCCCTGCTGACCATTCCGTTCGGCGAAACGCGCAGCTATAGCCAGATTGCCGAGCAGATCGGCAACCCGAGCGCAGTGCGTGCAGTGGGTGCGGCGAATGGCAAGAATCCGATCTCGATTATTGCGCCGTGCCATCGGGTGATCGGCGCGTCGGGGAAATTGACCGGGTTTGCAGGTGGGCTTGAGGCGAAGGAATTGCTGCTGACGCTGGAAGGCGGCCGAGGTAAAACCGGACGTTTCGAAGGCTTTTGACCTTGCTTTATGTAGGAGCGAAGCTTGCTCGCGAAGGTGTGTCAGCAACGGTGCTGTCGCCTGACACACCTTCGCGAGCAAGCTTCGCTCCTACAGGGGATTGCGTGCTCAGGTGAACATATTTTTCATGGCGGCGTACTGCAGCAGCATGATGGTCTTCGCGTCGCAGATCTCCCCGCGATAAAACGCTTCCAACGCGTCGTCGAACGGCCACTCCAGCACTTCCAGTTCTTCGGTCTCTTCTTCGAGCCCGCCGCCCTCGCCGACTTTCGATGAAGCATCGTATTCGGCGATGAAGAAATGCAGTTTTTCTGTCACCGAGCCGGGGCTCATGTAGGCCTCGAACACCTTCTGCACATGGTGCACGCGATAACCGGTTTCTTCCTCCGCTTCATCGCGGATGCGTTCTTCGGGCGCAGCGCCTTCGAGCAACCCCGCAGCCACCTCGATCAACAGACCGTCGTGACCATTGACGAACACCGGCAAGCGGAATTGCCGGGTCAGTACGACGGTTTTCTTCTCGCGGTTGAACAGCAGAATCGCCGCGCCATTGCCACGGTCGTAGACCTCGCGGGTCTGGCGTTGCCATTCGCCGTTGTTGCGCTGGTAATCGAAGGTGATTTTCTTCAGCAGATACCAGTCGTGGGACAACACCTGCGACTCGACGATGTTGACCCGCTCGGCTGTGTTCGGCATGACAACGCATCCTTATTTCGTCAGAAAACGCCCATCTTAGACGAAGGCCCTCACGAAAGTTGAGCCTTGTATTCCTTCTCGTATTGCCCGGCGAGCGTTTCTTTCTGCTGGTCGTCGAGCAGCTTGCCGGCCATCTGGAAGAACTTCTGCTCTTCCTCCTCCAGATGGTGATGGACCTTCTCGGAGAGCTTCTTCGCGGTCGCCAGCCAGGCCGGGCTGGACATCTCGGTCTCGTCGAGTTCTTCCATCATTTCGTCCATCTCGTGATGTTCCGAAATCGCGTGGCGACTGAGGTCGACACCGTTGTCGAACTCCATCAGCGGGATATAAAAATGCCGCTCTTCTGCGGTTTCGTGTGCCTGGAGTTCGGACTTGAGCTGCTTGTAGGCTTCAACGCGCTCCGGGGTGTCGCCGCTGGTCTTGACCAATGCGACGGCGTAGGTGCGTTGGCGGTCGTGGCTTTCGCGCAAGGCTTCAAAAATGTTCATTGGCAATCCTCATCGGCCGCGTTCTGGAATGACGCTGTAAAGGCTAGACATCTGCGCGCTGGCGACGGTTCCTCTGAATAACGAGGGATAGAACAATCGGCGCGACCCGGATACGCTCGTGCATCACTGCCATAAGGATGTAGCCGATGACACTCAGCATCGAACAGTCGCACAACCCGACACCGGAAGATCGCGAGGCGATCCTCGCACCGTTGCGGGCCTACAACGTCGCCCAAGCGGGGGACGGCAAAGCGCAACCGCTGGCCCTGCTGGTGCGCAATGACCAGGGCGAGATTCTCGGCGGGCTGTACGGCCGGTTTTTCTATCAATGGTTGTTTATCGAATTGCTGTCGGTGCCGGAACAGGGCCGGGGACAAGGCATCGGTTCCAGACTGATGCAGATGGCCGAAGACCTGGCGCGGGAGAAGGAATGCATCGGGATCTGGCTGGACACCTTCGACTTTCAGGCGCCGGAGTTCTACAAGAAGCTTGGGTTCAGCGAGTTGGGGCAGATCGTTGACTACCCGCCGGGGCACAAGCGCTTCTTTTTCCAGAAGCGCCTGATCAATAAAGCCGAACTCTCCCTGTAGGAGCATGGCTTGCCAGCGAAGGCGTCCGTGAAATCGCCTTCGCCGGCAAGCCGTGCTCCTACAAAGGTATTGCGGTGTTCAAAAGATCAGAGGCAGGTAGCCAGCGCCGCCAAACGGCGCTTGGCGACAAAGTCGTCATGCTGCGCGTAGTAACTCAACGCCGTCCCTGACGCATCGGTGGTCACGTCCACAAAGGACTCCGCCGAACGCGTGTAAACGGTAGACCCGCCCTTCTTGCCCGGCTGCAAATACGCGCCCGCATCGACGCCGAATACCGCCTCGTCCTGCCAGGCAAACTGCACGCACTGGGCGACGACTTTTTCCGGTTTGTCCGAAGTCAGGGTTTTGTACGGGGTGCCCGTGCGGGCATCGTTCATCACCGAACCGGCGCATCCCGCCAGCAACGTTGCGGCCAGCGCCACCATCAGAATTCGCATTGCGTGTGCTCATCAAGAAAAAGCGGACTGTATCACCGTGGGCCGGCGTATCGTTCTGCTTTACTTCATTTATACCGCGACACCGCGCAACGATTCGCGCACCCTGTCGCGCCAACCGCTGCATCGCCCCTGTTTTCGGGCTCATTTTTTCTGGAACGTCCATGACACCCAACGCCGAATTCTACAAACCGACCGCTGAATATGCCGACAAGCTGATCAGCCAGATCGGCCAGACGCCTTCCTGGATCGCCAAGCGAATCGGCGTCACCGACAAGCGGATCCGTTACATCCTCGACGGCGAACGCACCGTCAAGGGCGAAACCACGCCGATCCAGATGACCTACTGCGAGCAGTTTGCCCTCGAATGCCTGGCCGCAGCGGCCAAGGCCAGCAAGAAGCAGTCCGTGTAACCCATTCTCAAGGAGCGACCATGGCGGCAACCGAACAGCAACACGAGCAGGCGCTGCAGAAGTTTCTCGATGAGCGACCTGAACTGCGCCACGAACTCGACAACCTCAACCCGCTGCTGGCTCAGGCCAAGGGCGAAACCGCAGCGCAGTTTCGCGACGAGCGCTTGCATGAAGCGTTCGAAGCCGAGGCCGAACGCCTGGGGTTGTTTGCCTGGGAGCTGACCCTGCAACTGACCGCCGCGACACCGGAGGACTACGAAGCTCAACGCCTGAACGTACACCGGGAAGTGGCCGAGATGGCGGGGATGGACTGGCTGGAGTATTGCGAGTTATATGGTCTGATCCCATAACCGTCGCCGCACAAGGATCCCGCCACCGATGCTGCCTTCGTCCTCCACGACCCGCGCCAGTCCGGGGCATCTGCACACTCAGAAATGGCGCGGCCGCATCGGCCTGTCACTGGTGGCCGCACTCTCGGTACTCGCCGGCATGACCGACGCTATCGGCTTCATGGCCAGCGGCGATTTCGTCTCCTTCATGAGCGGCAACACCACCCGCCTCGCCGTGGCGATCAGCGACGGCGACATGGGCCTGACCCTGCGCCTGCTGCTGCTCGTGGCCACGTTCATCCTCGGCAACGCCTTGGGCATTGTCGTCAGCCGTGTCGGTGGGCGCCGCGCGCTGCCCTTGCTGTTGTGCATCGCCATGTTGCTGTGTGCGGCGGCGGCCTGGCCTTATGACGAACAATTGCCGGCGCTGCTGGCGGCGATCATCGCGATGGGCATGCTCAATGCCGCCGTCGAAGAAGTGAATGGACTGCCGGTGGGCCTGACTTACGTGACGGGCGCCCTGTCGCGCTTCGGTCGCGGCCTGGGACGCTGGATGCTCGGCGAGCGGCGCAATGGCTGGCGGGTGCAGCTGATCCCCTGGACCGGAATGTTTGCCGGCGCGGTGCTGGGGGCTGTGCTGGAGCATCATCTTGGACTCAGGGCGTTGTTTGTCAGCGGGTTGCTGGCGGGGGCGCTTGGCGTGCTGTCGTTGAGGATTCCACGGCGTTGGCAGTTGGGGTATATGCCGCGTTGAACTCGGGTGTACATCCGGAACCTTGAGGCTGCCTGGCAGGCCGCCATCGCCAGCAAGCCGGCTCCTACAAGGGGTATGCGGTGGGCCGCGGTCTTGCATAAGACACAGATCCTGTAGGAGCCGGCTTGCTGCGGGCGGCGATCCGACGATGGCGACAACTCGGTCCACGCCTTATCATGGCCGCAGTTTCGCTGATCGAGTCCGTCATGAAGTTCGCCATCGCGCTGTTTTCCGCCGCCCATGCGCCCTCCTCGCGCCGTGCCTTGTTGTTCGCCCAGGCTGCGCTGGCCGGCGGGCATGAGATTGTCCGGCTGTTTTTCTATCAGGATGGCGTCTACAACGCGTCCGCCAGCGTGGTCACGCCGCAGGATGAACTGGACCTGCCCAAGCAATGGCGCGCCTTTGTGGCCGAACATCAACTGGACGGTGTCGTCTGCATCGCCGCCGCCCTGCGTCGTGGCGTTTTGAACGACGAAGAAGCCCAGCGTTATCAGCGCGAAGCGGTCGCCGTCGGCGCGCCGTGGGAATTGTCCGGTCTCGGTCAGTTGCATGACGCGGTGCAGGACGCCGACCGACTGATCTGTTTCGGAGGTGCGTGACATGCCTAAATCCTTGCTGATTATCAGCCGTCAGGCGCCGTGGTCCGGGCCGAGCGCACGTGAAGCACTGGACATCGTGCTGGCCGGCGGTGCCTTCGACCTGCCGATCGGCCTGCTGTTTCTTGATGACGGGGTGTTCCAGCTCGCGCCGAAACAGGACGCCAAGGCCCTGCAACAAAAAGACTTGAGCGCCAACCTGCAAGCGTTGCCGATGTTCGGCGTCGAAGACCTGTTCGTCTGTGGCGACAGCGCCGCTGAACGCGGCCTGGCCCCGGACAGCTTGTCGCTGGCAGAAGCCCAGGTGCTGGCCGCCCGCGAAATCACCGCCCTTATTGACCGTTACGACCAGGTGATCACCCTCTGATGTCGACTTTGCATGTGTTGTCTCATTCCCCGTTCGGCGACGACCGCCTGAGCAGTTGCCTGCGCCTGATCGGCGCGAACGATGCGCTGCTGCTGACCGGTGACGCGGTGTATGCGTTGCAACCGGGCACCGCGCCCTTCAACGCACTGATTGCCGGTAACCCGACGCTGTTCGTGTTGGCCGAAGACGCCCAGGCTCGTGCGGTGGAGGTTCCGGATACGGCCAAGGCGATCGATTATCCCGCCTTCGTCGAACTGTCGATTCACTACGACAAGGTCAACAGCTGGTTATGAATGCACTGACGGTCGGCGCCCGCGCCATCGAGTTGGACAAGGACGGTTTCCTGGTTGAACTGAGCGACTGGTCCGCCGACGTGGCCAGCGCCCTCGCCGCTGCCGAAGACATCGAGTTGAGCCCCGAACACTGGGAAATCCTCGAATTGCTGCGCAGCTTCTACGCCGAATTCCAGCTGTCCCCGGCGACGCGTCCGCTGATCAAGTACACAGCATTGAAGCTCGGCCCGGAAAAAGGCAACAGCCTGCACCTGAACCGACTGTTCAAAGGCACCCCTGCCAAACTCGCCGCGAAACTGGCGGGCCTGCCCAAACCGACGAATTGCTTATGACCGATTATCCAGTGCTGACTCTAGAAACACCCGCCGAACACCCCTTCGCCCAATTCGTGCGGATCCTCGGCAAAGGCAAGCGTGGCGCCCGCGACCTGACCCGTGAGGAAGCCCGCGAAGCCATGGGCATGGTGCTCGACGATAAGGTCGAAGACACTCAGCTCGGTGCATTTCTGATGCTGCTGCGGCACAAGGAAGAAAGCGCCGAGGAAATGGCCGGCTTCACCGAAGCCCTGCGTGAGCGCTTGCAACCACCGGCCTTGAATGTCGATCTGGATTGGCCAACCTACGCCGGCAAGAAACGCCATCTGCCGTGGTATCTGCTGGCAGCCAAGTGCCTGGCGCAAAACGGCGTGCGGATTTTCATGCACGGCGGCGGCGCACATACGGCCGGGCGGCTGTACAGCGAGCAACTGCTGGATGAGCTGAAGATCCCGTTGTGCCGCAACTGGCAACAAGTCGGCTCGGCGCTCGATAACGGCGGCCTGGCGTTCATGCCGCTGGTGGATTGGGCCCCGCAACTGCAACGCATGATCGACCTGCGCAACACCTTGGGCCTGCGCTCGCCGATCCACTCCCTGACGCGCATTCTCAATCCGTTGAACGCCCGCTGCGGCCTGCAAAGCATTTTCCACCCTGGCTACCAGGCGGTGCATCGCGATGCCAGCGGCTTGCTCGGCGACACCGCGATCGTGGTCAAGGGCGATGGCGGCGAGATCGAGATCAACCCCGACACCGACAGCCACTTGTACGGCACCACCGGCGGCGAGAGCTGGGATGAGGAATGGCCGCAGTTGTCGGCACAACGCCATGTCAAACCCGCCTCTCTCGATCCCGAACATTTGAAAGCCGTATGGCGCGGTGACGTGGTCGACAGTTATCCGCAAATGGCGCTGATCTCGACCATGGCCCTCGCACTACGCGGCCTCGGCCAACCTCGCGAGATCGCCTTCGAAACAGCCCAGAAATATTGGGACGCACGGGACAGATCGATTTAACCGATCATAAGCGCCCAACCTTTGCGCTTTTTTATCGAACCTATCGGAATAGACTCTTCTCCAACGCTTATCGGTTGAGGAGTCTTGAACATGGGTTTGTTAGTCGAAGGTCGCTGGCATGACCAGTGGTACGAAAGCAGCAAGGACGGCGCGTTCCAGCGCGAACAGGCGCAGCGTCGAAACTGGCTGACGGCCGACGGCACGCCAGGCCCGACCGGTGTGGGTGGCTTTGCCGCCGAGGCGGGTCGTTATCACCTCTACGTATCGCTCGCCTGTCCGTGGGCGCATCGCACGCTGATCCTGCGCAAACTCAAAGGCCTTGAAAGCCTGATCGACGTGTCGGTGGTCAGTTGGCTGATGCTGGAAAACGGCTGGACCTTCGACAAGCACTTCGGCTCGACCGGCGACAAGCTCGATCACTTCAACTTCATGCACCAGCGCTATACCGCCGACACCGTCGACTACACGGGTCGCGTCACTGTGCCGGTGCTCTGGGACAAGCAGCAGAATCGCATCGTCAACAATGAATCGGCGGAGATCATCCGCATGTTCAACGGCGCACTCGATGACTTGACCGGCAATGACCTGGATTTCTATCCGGCGCCATTGCGCGGCGAGATCGATGCGTTGAATGAGCGGATTTATCCGGCGGTGAACAACGGCGTGTACCGCGCCGGGTTCGCGACATCGCAGACGGCTTATGAAGAGGCGTTTGACGGGTTGTTTGCGGAACTGGATCGACTGGAACAGCTGTTAGACGCCAATCGTTATCTGGTGGGCGAATACCTGACCGAAGCGGACATTCGCCTGTTTACCACGCTGATCCGCTTTGATGCGGTTTACCACGGGCACTTCAAGTGCAACCTGCGGCGGATTGCCGATTATCCGAACCTGTCGAACTGGCTGCGCGAGATTTATCAGTGGCCGGGTATTGCCGAGACGGTGGATTTTCAGCACATCAAGAACCACTACTATGGCAGCCACAAGACCATTAACCCGACCGGGGTTGTGCCGAAGGGGCCGGAGCAGGACTTTACCGTGGCGCATGATCGGGCGCGGTTGAGCGGGAAAGGGGTTTGGCGCAAGAACAGCGCCTGATTTGAACCTCGTATAAATTTGAGGGCCTCTTCGCGGGCAAGCCTCGCTCCTACAGGGATTTGTACGTTCCCTGTAGGAGCGAGGCTTGCCCGCGAAGAAGGCGACGCGGTCTCTAGACTTGCGCCTGAGCACCCTCAAACCACGCCAGTTTCTCGCGCAACTGCACCACTTCCCCAACAATCACCAGCGTCGGTGCATGCACTTCATGCTCCGCTACCAGCCGTGGAAGATCGGCCAAGGTGCCGGTAAACACCCGCTGATTCACCGTGGTGCCCTGCTGAATCAACGCCGCCGGCGTATCCGCTGCGCGACCATGCTTGATCAACTGCTCGCAAATGATCGGCAAGCCCACCAGCCCCATGTAGAACACCAGGGTTTGCGCCGGCGCAACCAGGTCACCCCACGGCAAATCGGTGGAGCCGTCCTTCAGGTGCCCGGTGACAAATCGCACCGACTGCGCGTAATCGCGGTGGGTCAGCGGAATCCCGGCGTACGCCGCGCAACCGCTGGCCGCCGTGATGCCCGGCACCACCTGGAACGGGATGCCATGGGCCGCCAGTTCTTCGATCTCTTCACCGCCACGGCCGAAGATGAACGGATCACCGCCCTTCAACCGCACGACGCGCTTGCCCTGTTTGGCCAGGTCCACCAGTTGCTGGTTGATCTGATCCTGCGGCACGGCGTGATCGGCGCGACGCTTGCCGACGTAGACCCGCTCGGCATCACGACGGCACAAATCGAGAATCGCCGGCGCCACCAACCGGTCATACAGCACCACATCGGCTTGCTGCATCAGGCGCAAGGCGCGGAAGGTCAACAGGTCTGGATCACCCGGCCCGGCACCGACCAGGTACACCTCACCCGTGGCAACCGGCGCTTCACCGCTGATTTTCGCCTGCATCATGCGCTCGGCTTCAGCGCCCTGCCCGGCCAGTTGCCGGTCGGCAATCGGGCCCTGGAACACATCTTCCCAGAACGCCCGACGCTGCTGTACATCCGGAAACAGGCCTTTGACCTGACTGCGAAAACGCGCAGCCAGACCGGCCAGTTGACCATAGGTGGAAGGAATCCAGGTTTCGATCTTGGCGCGGATCAACCGCGCCAGCACCGGCGCATCGCCGCCACTGGAAACCGCGATGATCAGTGGCGAACGGTCGACGATTGCCGGGAAGATCACGCTGCACAAGGCTGGCGCATCCACCACGTTGACCGGCACGCAACGCCAATGAGCATCAGCGGAGACTTGTGCATTCAGCGGTTCATCATCGGTGGCGGCAATGATCAGCCCGCAGCCGTCCAGATCCGCTTCGACGTAGCCGCGCAGCAGGCACTCGCCACCGCTGCCGGCAACGAGTTCGCGCAGTTGCGGTTCGATTTCAGGCGCAACCACCCGCAGCAGCGCACCGGCTTCGGCCAGCAGGCGGGATTTGCGCAAGGCAATTTCCCCCCCACCGACGACCAACACACGACTGCCGCGAAGGTTGTGAAACAGCGGCAGATAGTCCATTTAGCCGATGACCTCGAGGCCACCCATGTACGGTTTCAGCACGTCCGGCACACGGATCGAACCGTCGGCCTGCTGGTAGTTTTCCAGCACGGCAACGAGGGTACGACCGACCGCCAGACCGGAACCGTTCAGGGTGTGAACCAGTTCAGGCTTGCCGGTTTCCGGGTTGCGGAAACGCGCTTGCATGCGACGGGCCTGGAAATCGCCGCAGTTGGAGCACGACGAAATCTCGCGGTATTTGTCCTGGCTCGGGATCCACACTTCCAGGTCGTAGGTCTTGACGGCGCTGAAGCCCATGTCGCCGGTGCACAGCGCAAGGGTGCGATAAGGCAGTTCCAGCAATTGCAGGACTTTCTCGGCGTTGGCGGTCAGGCCTTCCAGCGCTTCCATCGAGGTCGATGGCTCAACGATCTGGACCATCTCGACCTTGTCGAACTGGTGCTGGCGAATCATGCCGCGGGTATCGCGACCCGACGCACCGGCTTCACTGCGGAAGCACGGCGTATGGGCGACGAACTTGATCGGCAGCAGTTTCGAATCGACGATTTCGCCGGCGACGATGTTGGTCAGCGACACTTCAGCGGTCGGGATCAAGTACAGATCGGCCTCGCCTTCGCGAGCGATCTTGAACAGGTCTTCTTCGAATTTCGGCAATTGACCGGTGCCTTGCAGCGCCGGCGCCTGGACCAGATAAGGCGTGTAGGCCTCTTCGTAACCGTGCTCGCTGGTGTGCAGGTTGATCATGAACTGCGCCAGGGCGCGGTGCAGACGGGCGATCGGGCCACGCAGCAAGGCGAAACGCGCGCCGGACAGCTTGGCGGCGGTTTCGAAGTCCAGCCAGCCGAATTTCTCGCCTAGGGCGACGTGGTCCTGGACCGGGAAATCGAACGCGGTCGGGGTGCCCCAGCGGCGCACTTCAACGTTGCCGTCTTCGTCATCGCCGATTGGCACGGATTCGTGCGGCAGGTTCGGGATGCCGAGCAGGATCGAATCCAGATCTGTCTGAATCCCGTCCAGCTCGACTTTGCCGGCGCTCAATTCGTTGGCCATGCGCTCGACGTCCGCCATCAACGGCGCGATGTCTTCGCCGCGCTGCTTGGCCTGACCGATGGATTTGGAGCGCGCATTACGTTCAGCCTGCAGTGCTTCGGTGCGGGTCTGGACGGTCTTGCGCTGTTCTTCCAGCGCTTCGATGCGCGCAACATCCAGCGTGTAGCCACGGGATGCCAGGCGGTCCGCTACGTCCTGAAGGTTGCTACGTAACAGTTTGGAATCGAGCATGTCGGTCTCTCGTTATCAAAGTTTGGTCAAGGACAGGCCGGCCCAGGTGGCGAGCAGCCCGCCGAATACGCTGATGGCAGCATAGCCCAGGGCCAGTGGCACCTGCCCGCTTTCCAGCAGGCGCACCGTATCCAGTGAAAAGGATGAAAAAGTCGTCAGCCCCCCGAGGAAGCCGACAATCAGCCCGGCGCGCACTTCGAAAGGCACCTCCGGGCGAATCAAAAACAGACCGTATAGAACGCCGATCAGCAAACAGCCGACGATATTAACGGCCAGCGTCGCGGTATAGAAGTGCCGTGGCCAATTAGCATTGACCCAGTTGCCGGTGGCGAAGCGCAACAGCGTGCCAGCGACCCCGCCGACGGAAACCGCAACAATCAATGGAAGCACTATTTTCTCCGCTGCCGGGGGCTTAAACGGTCAAGTTGCGCGAGGTGATTGAGCTTCTCGCCGATCTTCAGCTCCAGGCCTCGCGGCACTGGCTGATAGAACGGTTGCGGCTCAAGCTCTTCGGGGAAGTAGTCTTCGCCGGCGGCGTAGGCATCCGGTTCATCGTGGGCATAACGGTACTCGTCGCCGTAACCGAGTTGCTTCATCAGCTTGGTCGGGGCGTTGCGCAGGTGCAACGGCACTTCCAGCGAACCGTGTTCGGTGGCGCTGCGCATCGCGGCTTTGAAACCCATGTACACCGCATTGCTTTTCGGCGCGCAGGCCAGATAGGTGATGGCCTGGGCCACCGCCAACTCGCCTTCCGGGCTGCCGAGGCGTTCCTGCACTTCCCACGCGGCCAGGCACAGGCTCAAGGCGCGGGGGTCGGCGTTGCCGATGTCTTCGCTGGCCATGCGCACCACGCGCCGGGCGAGGTACAGCGGATCGCAACCGCCATCGATCATCCGTGCAAACCAGTACAACGCGCCGTCCGGATTGGAGCCGCGCACCGATTTATGCAGCGCGGAAATCTGGTCGTAAAACGCTTCGCCGCCCTTGTCGAATCGGCGACGGGTATCGCCCAAAAGACTTTGCAGCAGATCGACGCCGATTTCGCTGTTGTCTTCGGCAAGGTCCGAGGCGTTTTCCAGCAGGTTGAGCAAGCGCCGACCATCGCCATCGGCGGCGGACAGCAGCATCTGAAAGCCTTCATCGCTGAGGCTCAGTTGCCGTTTGCCCAGGCCACGCTCTTCGGTGAGCGCACGATGCACCAGTTTGCGCAGCGCCGCTTCGTCGAGGCTTTTGAGCACGTAGACGCGCGCCCGGGAGAGCAAGGCGTTATTGAGTTCGAACGAGGGGTTTTCCGTGGTCGCGCCGATGAAAATCAGCGTGCCATCTTCGACGTAGGGCAGGAAGGCGTCCTGCTGCGACTTGTTGAAGCGGTGCACTTCGTCGACGAACAGGATGGTGCGTTTGCCGTATTGACCGGCCTGTTGCTTGGCGATTTCCACCGCCTGGCGGATTTCCTTCACGCCGGCCAATACAGCCGAGACCGTTTCGAAGTGCGCATCCGAGACTTCCGCCAGCAACCGCGCCAGGGTGGTTTTGCCCACGCCCGGCGGGCCCCAGAAAATCATCGAATGCAGCGCACCCTGCTCCAGCGCTTCGCGCAAAGGCTTGCCGCGAGCGAGCACGTGTTCCTGACCGACGTACTCGTCCAGATTGGCCGCACGCAAACGGGCGGCCAAGGGCTGAGCTATCGGGGCGCTGCGAAACAGGTCCATCACTGCCTATAAAACCTCACTATGAACACCGCAATACCTGTAGGAGCCGGCTTGCTGGCGATGGCTGTTTATCATTCAACATTGATGTTGACTGACCCACCATCGCCAGCAAGCCGGCTCCTACAAGGGGCTGCGGTTTATTCCTGGATGATGTCTGCGCCTTTAGGGATGTCGAACTTGAACTTCGACGCCGGGATCGGCTCGTTGGCCTTCACGCCGGTAAACAGGATGTTGGTACGCTGGCCGACGCTGTCGATCAGTTGCATGTCATTGACCAGGCCATTGCGGAACGACAGGCGCAGGCTGTCGAACAGGGTGTCCTTGGATTTCGGCTTCAGGGTGAAGTCAATCACCCCGCCGGCTTCCTTGGCGCTGATGGCGAAGCTCTGGCTGATCTTGGACACATCACCGGACAGCAACAATGCCGGCGTCTGGCTCAGACGCAGGTCGAGGGTCTTGATGGTGGCCTGTTCCAGGTCCGGGTCCCACAGGGTCACTTTCTTGCCGTCGGAAACCACGACTTGCTCGGCCGGCGCATCGGTGTGCCAGTAAAACAGGCCCGGGCGCTGCAGCGACATTTCACCGGCCGTTTCCTGCAACTGGGTGCCGCTGCCATCAAGGGTCAGTTGCGAGAAGCGTGCGGTCAGGGTCTGGGATTTTTCCAGGAGTTGGGTCAGACGTGCCACGTCCTTGTCATCGGCGTGGACCGAGAGCGTGGTCAAAGCCAGAACCGGCAGCAACAGCATGCGGATAAGACGCATGGGAGTCCTCATAACATTCGTGGGAGTTCGGACGGTGCGTCACCACACCATCCTTGCAAATCAAATCAGTCGCGCACCGGGCCAGGCGCCAGGACTTCACGCGAACCGTTGGTGTTCATGGACGTCACGACCCCGGCCATTTCCATGGCTTCGATCATGCGTGCGGCGCGGTTGTAGCCGATCTTCAGCTTGCGCTGAACCGCAGAGATGGACGCGCGACGGCTTTCCAGCACGAACTGCACCGCTTCGTCGTACAGCGCATCGGTTTCAGCATCGTCATCACCGCCGCCACCGCCATTCTCAAAGCCGCTACCGGCCTCTTCGACACCGGCGAGGATGTCATCGTTGTATTCCGGCGCACCGCGCAGTTTCCAGGCTTCCACCACCCGGTGTACCTCGTCATCGGACACGAACGCGCCATGCACACGAATCGGCAGGCTGGTGCCCGGCGGCATGTAGAGCATGTCACCGTGGCCCAGCAGCTGCTCGGCACCACCCTGGTCGATGATGGTCCGCGAGTCGATCTTGCTCGACACCTGGAACGCCATGCGCGTCGGGATGTTCGCCTTGATCAGACCGGTGATCACGTCAACCGACGGACGCTGGGTCGCGAGGATCAAGTGGATACCGGCGGCACGGGCCTTCTGGGCGATACGGGCGATCAGCTCTTCAACCTTTTTGCCGACGATCATCATCATGTCGGCGAATTCGTCGACCACCACGACAATGGTCGGCAGCTTGGTCAGCAGCGGCGCTTCGTCGTGAATGCTCTCGCGCTTGTACAGCGGATCGGTCAGCGGCGTTCCGGCGTCCTGGGCTTCCTTGACCTTGGCGTTGAAGCCGGACAGGTTTCGCACGCCCATCTTCGCCATCAGTTTGTAGCGACGCTCCATCTCCGCCACGCTCCAGCGCAGGGCGTTGGCCGCGTCCTTCATGTCGGTCACGACCGGGCACAGCAGGTGCGGAATGCCTTCGTAGATCGACAACTCAAGCATTTTCGGGTCGATCATGATCAGCTTGGCGTCTTCCGGGCCGGACTTGAACAGGATCGACAGAATCATCGCGTTCACACCCACCGACTTACCGGAACCGGTCGTACCGGCCACCAGCAAGTGCGGCATTTTGGCGAGGTCGGTGATGACCGGCTTGCCGCCGATGTCATGACCCAGGGCCAGGGTGACCGGGGATTTGAAGTTGTCGTACTCAGGCGTCGAGAGCACTTCGGAGAAGCGCACGATCTGCCGGTCTTCGTTGGGAATCTCGATACCGACGGTGGTCTTGCCCGGAATCACTTCCACCACCCGCACGCTGGTCACGGCCAGGGAACGCGCCAGGTCTTTCGCCAGGTTGGCGATACGGCTGACCTTGACCCCGGCGGCAGGCTGGATTTCGTAACGGGTAATCACCGGGCCCGGGTGGATCGAATCCACCGAGACTTCGACGCCGAATTCCTTGAGCTTGATTTCCAGCAAGTGGCCGACGGCTGCCAGCGACTCCGGGGAATAATTGAGTTGTTTCTTTTCTGCGGGATCGAGAATCGAGATCGGCGGCAAGGTGCCTTCGACGGCGCTGTCGACGAACAGCGGCGCCTGTTTCTCTTTTTCCACGCGCTGGCTTGGCGCGGCGGGTTTCGGCGGCGCGGGGGCAATCACCGGCGGGACCTGCTTCTCGCGGTCCGACATGTGTTTGCTCAGGGCTTGCTCGCGCTCGATCAGGCGTTCCTTGACCTTGGCTTGCTCGCGCTTGTCGGTAACGGTCGGTGCGACCACCTCATGCACGCGATCATCGACTTCACGCAACTGCGCAACCAGCTGCTTGCGCTCGACACGGGCGGCCCACCAGCGGTTGGCCGCGCCCTGGAACACTTCGAACAGGTCGAGGGTGATCTTGCCGGTAACGTCCATCACCTTGAACCACGACAGGTCGGTGAACACCGTCAGGCCGAACAGGAACAACGCGATGAACAGCAAGGTGCTGCCCTGGATATTCAGCGCATTGCGGGCCAGGTCGCCAAGGCTTTCGCCCAACGCGCCGCCCGCGCCGGCCGGCAAACCGGTCGGTGCATGGAAATGGATGTGGGCCAGGGCCGCGCCCGACAGCACCAGGAACACCAGGCCGATCAGGCGCCAGGAAAACAGCCAGCCGCTCCACTGCCACGGCTCGTGGCGTTGACGGAAGATCTGGTAGGTCTTGACCGCCAGCAACAGCGGGAAAATGTAGGCGAAGTAACCCAGCACCATGAACAGGATGTCGGCACTGTAGGAGCCGACCGGTCCGCCAAAGTTCTGAACATCGTCGATCTTGCTGTTATGGCTCCAGCCCGGATCGTCCTTGCCGTAAGTCAACAAGGCCATCATCAGGAACAGGCACAGGCCGCCGATGGCGATCAATGCACCTTCCTTGAGCCGGTAGTGCAAATGCTGGCGCCAGAGCGGAACGACGGCTGTTTTAGGTGCTGCGGTGGATTTCTTCAAAACGCTTCTTTTCCTGCGCCTATGGCGCGTCCATCTGTTGAATGACTATAAAAAACTGCCCAATCCAGGCAGGTAAAAAAGTTAACCGGCGCAACTGGGACTACTTTTAACACTGCACTCCGGTTTTTATAAACACGGTGCGCACTGAATATTCAAGTGACCGGCACGCATTGTACGGGTTTGTACGTACGATGCCATGCTGGCAGGCCATGGATCAGCATAGCTAACGGCGCACCGATTGCGATTCAATTTGAGCACGCATTCTCTTTCGTGACAAAGGCTTATGAGGTGTTTTATGAGCGAATCCAAGCATTGCCGCCTGATCATTCTGGGTTCCGGCCCTGCCGGTTACAGTGCAGCGGTTTATGCCGCCCGCGCCAACCTCAAACCTGTGGTCATTACCGGCATACAGGCAGGTGGCCAGCTCACCACCACCGTCGAAGTCGACAACTGGCCCGGTGACGTCGAAGGCCTGACCGGCCCGGTACTGATGGAACGCATGCAAAAACACGCCGAGCGCTTTGACACAGAGATCGTTTACGACCACATCCACACAGCCAAGTTGCAACAGCGCCCGTTCGAACTTATCGGCGACGGCGGCACTTATACGTGCGACGCACTGATTATTGCCACCGGCGCTTCGGCGCAGTATCTGGGTCTGCCCTCGGAAGAGGCCTTCGCCGGCAGAGGGGTTTCGGCCTGCGCAACGTGCGACGGCTTCTTCTACCGCAATCAGGTGGTCGCCGTAGTCGGCGGCGGCAATACCGCTGTTGAAGAAGCGTTGTATTTGTCCAACATCGCCAAGGAAGTCCACTTGATCCACCGACGCGACAAGTTGCGCTCGGAGAAAATCCTTCAGGACAAACTCTTCGAAAAGGCCGCCAACGGTAATATCCGTTTGCACTGGAACCAGAATCTCGATGAAGTGCTGGGCGACGCCAGCGGCGTGACCGGCGCCCGCCTGCGCGAAAGCCACAGCGGCGAAACCAGCGAGCTGTCGGTGGCCGGCGTGTTCATCGCCATTGGCCACAAGCCCAATACCGGACTATTCGAAGGCCAGCTGAAAATGCGTGACGGTTATCTGCTGATCAGAGGCGGCAGCGAAGGCGATGCCACCGCCACCGAGATCCCCGGCGTGTTCGCCGCCGGTGATGTGGCCGACCATGTTTATCGCCAGGCCGTCACTTCCGCCGGCGCCGGCTGCATGGCCGCACTCGACGCCGAGAAATACCTCGACGACATTCCGGCCGTTTGACGGCAAACTTCACGGTGGGCCCAACCGCCCACCACTGCCCTCCCCTTCTGTAAGCCCGGATGCCATGCTGACTTGGTTACAACGCAACACCCTGACCTTCCCGCCGCTGGAAAAAGCCATGCGCGATCCCAACGGATTGCTGGCTGCGGGCGGCGATCTGTCCGCCGATCGTCTGATTCAGGCCTATCGCCATGGCTGCTTTCCGTGGTTTTCGGAAGGCCAGCCGATTCTCTGGTGGTCGCCGGATCCGCGTACCGTGCTGTTTCCCGACGAACTGCATGTCTCGCGCAGCCTCAGCAAGCTGCTGCGTCAGCAACGCTATCAAGTGACCTTTGATCAGGATTTTGCTGCGGTCATTCGCGCGTGCGCTGCACCGCGCGAATATGCCGACGGGACCTGGATCACCGAAGCGATGCAGAACGCCTACCTGGCGCTGCACCAGCGGGGCTACGCGCATTCGGTGGAGGTCTGGGATCAGGGGGAACTGGTCGGCGGGCTCTATGGCCTGGCGATGGGGCAGTTGTTTTTCGGCGAATCCATGTTCAGCCGCGCCGACAACGCCTCCAAATTCGGCTTTGCCACCCTGGTCAAACATCTGAAAGACTCGGGTTTCGTGCTGATCGACTGCCAGATGCCCACCGATCATTTGCACAGCCTGGGCGCCCGCGCCATTCCTCGTCGCGAGTTTGCCCGCTATCTTGCGCAGCATCTGGACCAACCCAGCCGTGCCACCTGGGTTTGCTGAGCGACTTTCGCGCGCGTGGCTTACACTTAATTCAAAGCTTATACCGAGGGTTGATCATGACCGAGTTGGCGCGTTTGAAGTTTTATGCCACTCAGCCCCACTCTTGCAGTTATCTGCCCGAGGAGCAGGCCACAACGCTGTTCCTCGACCCTAGCCAGCCCATGGATGTGCATGTCTATGCAGACCTGTCTGAAATGGGTTTTCGTCGCAGCGGCGATCATCTTTATCGGCCACATTGCCAGAATTGCAATGCGTGCGTGCCTGCGCGCATTCCAGTGGCGCAATTTTCGCCGAATCGTCAGCAGAAACGCATTTTCAAGCGCAATGCCGACGTGCAGGTGCGCCCGACCAAGCCGAAGTTCAGCGAAGAGTACTTCGACCTGTATCAGCGCTACATCGAACAGCGCCATGCCGATGGCGACATGTACCCGCCGAGTCGTGACCAGTTCTCGACCTTCCTGGTGCGTGACCTGCCATTTTCGCGTTTCTACGAATTTCGCCTGGAGGGCCAGCTGTTGGCGGTGGCGGTCACTGACTTGCTGCCGAACGGTCTGTCGGCGGTCTACACCTTCTACGAACCCTCTGAAGAACGCCGCAGCCTGGGGCGCTATGCGATTCTCTGGCAAATCGCCGAGGCCCAGCGCCTGGGGCTTGAAGCGGTCTACCTCGGATACTGGATCAAGAACTGCAAAAAAATGAGCTACAAGACCCAATATCGCCCGATCGAACTGTTGATTAATCAGCGCTGGGTCATCCTGAACTAGAACCCCTTGGCTTAAACCCCATTTTTCGGGCACAATGCACGCCGCTTTTGCCTGGCGCAGTTGCACCGGGCCATTCATTGGACACCGAGGGCTTTACTGCATGTCGAAAGAAGACAGCTTCGAAATGGAAGGCACTGTCGTCGACACCCTGCCCAACACCATGTTTCGCGTGGAGTTGGAAAATGGGCACGTCGTAACCGCGCATATCTCCGGCAAGATGCGCAAGAACTACATTCGTATTCTTACCGGTGACAAAGTGCGCGTCGAGCTGACGCCCTATGACTTGAGCAAAGGGCGCATCACTTACCGCGCTCGCTAATCAAGTCAATACAAGACGCCCGGCTTTTGCCGGGCGTTTTTGTTTGTCTGCGATTTGGTTTGGCTTGGTTTGGCTTGGTTTGGTTTGGTTTGGTTTGGTTTGGTTTGGTGTGTATATCCATTTTTTTGGTGATGACTGATATTGGTTCCGCTTTTACAGCGGGTCACTTGGAGAAGCGCCAAGTAACCAAGCGCTTTTGCCCCTTTCGTTCGGTGCCTCGCTAAGGCTCGCCATACCCTCGCTCCGGTCCTGCTCCGTGGGCACGCCGCCATCGGCCATCCATGGCCGGGTTGCCCACTGCGCAGAACCTCCACTCGGCCTCTCGAGGGGGCGACCACCGCCACAGCCGCCGAGGCGGCCTGAAAGCCGACCTGGCTCTGCAGTTGTCCGCGTTGTCCTTCACTGCTGCGCTCACTCATTCCGAACATGTACACCAATCCCCTGTAGGAGCCGGCTTGCTGGCGATGGCGTCCTTTCAGGCGATACATGCGTCGACTGACCCACCGCTATCGTCGGAACGCCGCCCGCAGCAAGCCGGCTCCTACACGGTGATTGGGTTCACACGATTCAAAATGGTAGGAGCTGGCTTGCCAGCGATGGACGTCAACGATAACGCGGGCTGTCTGAATGAACGCGTTGTCCAAACGCTTTTCGCCGGCAAGCCGGCTCCTACAAGGGATTGGGTTCACACGACTCAAAATTGTAGGAGCCAGCTTGCTGGCGATGGACGTCAACGATAACGCGGGCTGTCTGAATGAACGCGTCGCCCAAACGCTTTTCGCCGGCAAGCCGGCTCCTACAAGGGATTGGGTTCACACGATTCAAAATTGTAGGAGCTGGCTTGCCAGCGATGGACGTCAACGATAACGCGGGGTGTCTGAATGAACGCGTTGTCCAGACGATTTTCGCCGGCAAGCCGGCTCCTACAGGGAATCGCGTTTGCTTTTGATTTTCACCACTCATCAGGCCGAGCGTTAGCTCGCCTTCAGCTTTTGATCTGAGCGCCCCCTCGAGAGGCCGAGCGCAGGTTCTGCGTAGTGGGCAACCCGGCATGGATGCCGGGTTAGCCGCCCCCGGCCATGGATGGCCGATGGCGGCGGGCCCACGGAGCAGGACCGGAGTGAGGGCATGGCGAGCATTAGCGAGCCACCGAACGAAAGGGGCAAGAGCGCTTGGTTACTTGGCGCTTCTCCAAGTGACTCGCCGTAAGGGCGAAACCAATAGCCGCCATTACCGAAGAAACGGATCTGCCCCCCCAAACCAAGCAGACAACAAAAAAGGCGCCCGAAGGCGCCTTTCGCTTTACAACAGATCAACAACCGTCAGGCCATTTCAGCCGTGGTTTCAAACTCGAAGGTCAGCTCGCCGTCCTTCAGATCGATATGCACCACGCCACCATGGTCAGCCAGCTCGCCAAAGAGAATCTCTTCCGCCAGCGGACGCTTGATCTTGTCCTGGATCAAACGCGCCATCGGCCGAGCGCCCATTGCCGAGTCGTAGCCACCTGCCGCCAGCCAGCTGCGCGCCGCGTCGGTCACTTCCAGCTGCACGCGCTTGTCTTCCAGCTGCGCCTGAAGCTCGGTAAGGAACTTGTCCACCACGCTTTTGATGACCTCATGACTGAGGCGACCAAACTGGATAATGGTGTCCAGACGGTTGCGGAACTCCGGCGTGAAGCTCTTCTTGATCACTTCCATCGCATCGGACGAGTGGTCCTGATGGGTGAAACCGATCGAAGCACGCGCGGCGGTTTCGGCACCGGCGTTGGTCGTCATGATGACGATCACGTTACGGAAGTCCGCCTTGCGCCCGTTGTTATCGGTCAGCGTACCGTGGTCCATGACCTGCAACAGCAAGTTGAAGACTTCCGGATGCGCCTTCTCGATTTCATCGAGCAACAGCACGCAGTGAGGCTGCTTGGTGATAGCTTCGGTCAGCAGACCGCCCTGATCAAACCCCACGTAGCCAGGAGGCGCACCGATCAGACGCGATACGGTGTGGCGCTCCATGTACTCGGACATGTCGAAACGAACCAGCTCGATACCCAACGCCTTGGCCAACTGACGCGCCGCTTCGGTTTTACCGACACCGGTCGGGCCTGCGAACAGGAACGAACCGACAGGCTTGTCAGGCGACTTGAGGCCGGCACGGGACAGTTTGATCGCAGTCGACAGCGAGTCGATTGCGGCATCCTGACCAAACACCGTCAGCTTCAGGTCACGCTCAAGGTTACGCAGCAGCTCTTTGTCGGAGCTGGTGACGTGTTTTGGCGGAATCCGCGCGATTTTCGCGACGATGTCCTCGACCTGAGGCACTTCGATGCGTTTCACGCGTTTCTCGATCGGCTGCAGACGCTGGTAGGCGCCCGCCTCGTCGATCACGTCGATGGCCTTGTCCGGCATGTGCCGGTCATTGATGTAACGCGAGGCCAGTTCGGCAGCGGCGCGCAGGGCTTCATCACTGTATTCGATATTGTGATGGAGCTCGAAACGCCCTTTCAGGCCGCGCAGGATGCCGATGGTGTCTTCCACCGACGGTTCCGACACATCGACTTTCTGGAAGCGTCGTGCCAGGGCACGGTCCTTCTCGAAGATGCCGCGGAATTCCTGGAAGGTGGTCGAACCGATGCAACGGATGTCACCGGACGACAGCAGCGGCTTGAGCAGGTTCGAGGCATCCATGACGCCACCGGACGCGGCACCCGCACCGATGATGGTGTGGATTTCGTCGATGAACAGGATCGCCTGCGGACGTTTTTTCAGTTCATTGAGCAACGCCTTGAAGCGCTTCTCGAAATCGCCGCGGTATTTGGTCCCGGCCAGCAAGGCGCCCAAGTCGAGGGAATACACCACGCTGTTGGCCAGCAGGTCCGGCACCTGGTTGTCGACAATACGCTTGGCCAGGCCTTCGGCAATCGCGGTTTTACCCACGCCCGCCTCGCCCACCAGCAGCGGGTTGTTTTTGCGTCGACGCGCGAGGATCTGCGCGACGCGCTCGACTTCGAGCTCACGACCTACCAGCGGATCGATTCGACCCTGGCGCGCGAGTTCGTTGAGGTTACTGGCATAAGCATCCAGAGGATTGCCTGAAGAAGAAGACTCACCGCCCTCGTCGTCCTGCATATCTTGCTCACCTTCAGAGTGATCGCCATGCCCCGGCACTTTGGAAATGCCGTGTGCGATGTAGTTGACGACATCAATGCGTGCAACGCTCTGCTGTTTCAGCAGGAACACTGCCTGACTTTCTTGCTCACTGAAGATCGCAACCAGCACGTTGGCGCCAGTCACTTCGCGTTTGCCCGAGCTCTGTACGTGGAAAACAGCACGCTGCAGAACACGCTGGAAGCCCAGGGTAGGTTGGGTCTCGCGATCCTCATCATGAATAGGGATCAACGGCGTGGTGGAGTCGATGAACTCCTGCAGATCATGCTTGAGTTTGTCGAGGTTGGCGCCGCAGGCACGCAAAACGGTGGCGGCAGCCTCATTGTCCAATAAGGCCAGCAGAAGATGTTCGACGGTCATGAATTCATGACGCTTCGAACGGGCCTCCTTGAAGGCAAGATTGAGGGTGACTTCGAGCTCGCGGTTTAACATAGCTTCACCTCATACCCAAGTGGTCGGCGATTAACCGTCCTTCTCGATTTCACAGAGTAGCGGATGCTGGCTTTCCCTGGCGTACTGGTTGACCTGCATGGCCTTGGTCTCGGCAATGTCGCGGGTAAACACTCCACATACTGCCCGTCCTTCTGTGTGGACGGCCAGCATGACCTTGGTCGCCAGCTCGCGATTCAGGTTAAAAAACACCTCGAGCACTTCGACGACGAAATCCATCGGTGTGTAGTCATCATTAAACAAAACCACCTTGTACATCGGCGGCGCCTGTAAAGCAGGCTTGGCCTCCTGAACAGCAATGCCTGCGGAATCGTCGTCGTGTAAATCAGGGCGATCCTGATTGAATGTTAGTCGAATCTGGCTGATTGCATGCATGGAAAGAAAGGTTCGTCAGTTGTGCGAATACAGTAGTGGGGACGGTTATGAACGATTTCAATACCGACTGCCGGGTCACCTTGACTATCGGCAAAACGGTGTTACAACCAATAGAGCCCACAGTGGGTAAAAAAGGTCCGCGGAGTCAATCTTATTTACAGGATTCGACTGCGGATGTACTGGATGATACTCCAGTGATGGAGTCTGTTGCAGAGGGATATGAGCATGGCTGTCGGTAAGGTGAAATGGTTCAACAATGCCAAAGGGTTCGGTTTCATCAATACCGACACCAGTGAAGGTCGCCACGAGGATGGTTGCCTTATTGATTTCTTCGCCCATTATTCCGCCATTGAAATGGACGGGTACAAAACCCTCAAGGCCGGGCAACTCGTGAAATTCGAGATCGTCCAGGGCCCTAAAGGCCTGCACGCCGTGAAGATTACGGCGGCGCCTGCCTCTAACGAACTACCCACACCCGCCCCCCACAAAGAAACAGTGTCGAACTGACGCAAGCCGTCACCCAGTCATAAAAAAACCGCCCGAAGGCGGTTTTTTTGTGCCGATTCGCTTACATGTGCGAAATCAGTGCATCGCCAAACCCGGAAGACGACACCAGCTTCGCGCCGTCCATCAGACGTTCGAAGTCATAGGTCACGGTCTTCGCGGAAATCGCGCCGTTGGTGCCTTTGATGATCAGGTCGGCCGCTTCGGTCCAGCCCAGGTGACGCAACATCATCTCGGCGGACAGGATCAGCGAGCCCGGGTTGACCTGGTCCTTGCCGGCGTACTTCGGCGCAGTACCGTGGGTCGCTTCGAACATGGCGATGGTGTCGGACAGGTTGGCACCCGGCGCGATACCGATACCGCCCACTTCCGCCGCCAGGGCGTCGGAGAGGTAGTCGCCGTTCAGGTTCAGGGTCGCGATCACATCGTATTCGGCCGGGCGCAGCAGGATCTGCTGGAGCATGGCGTCGGCGATGGCGTCCTTGACGATGACGTTCTTGCCGGTTTTCGGGTTCTTGAACTGCATCCACGGACCGCCATCGAGCAGGGTCGCGCCGAACTCTTCAGCCGCCACTTCGTAGGCCCATTCCTTGAAGGCACCTTCGGTGAACTTCATGATGTTGCCTTTGTGCACGATGGTCAGCGAGTCGCGGTCGTTGTCGACCACGTACTGCAGGGCCTTGCGCGCCAGACGCTTGGTGCCTTGCAGGGACACCGGCTTGACGCCGATACCGCAGTTTTCGTCGAAACGGATCTTGGTGACGCCCATTTCTTCTTTGAGGAACTTGATGACCTTGGTCGCTTCCGGCGAACCGGCCTTCCACTCGATACCGGCATAAATGTCTTCCGAGTTTTCACGGAAGATGGTCATGTCGACGTCGCCTGGCTTCTTGACCGGGCTAGGCACGCCTTCGAACCAGCGCACCGGGCGCAGGCAAACGTACAGGTCGAGTTGCTGACGCAGGGCCACGTTCAGGGAACGAATGCCGCCGCCGACCGGCGTGGTCAGAGGGCCCTTGATGGAAACCACGTAATCCTTGACTGCGTCCAGGGTTTCCTGAGGCAGCCAGGTGTCCTGATCGTAAACCTGAGTCGCTTTCTCCCCGGCGTAGACTTCCATCCAGGAAATTTTGCGCTCGCCGCCGTAAGCCTTCTTAACAGCAGCATCGACAACCTTGATCATGACCGGGCTGATATCAACGCCAATACCATCGCCTTCGATGAAGGGGATGATCGGGTTGTTAGGAACATTGAGAGAATGGTCCGCGTTGACGGTGATTTTGTCGCCGACTGCTGGAACCTGAATCTTCTTGTATCCCATGCTGAACTCCATTGTTTGGATTGAACATCTGGCTTCGTCCGAGCGTACCCCAGTTAAATCGGCGCGCAAACCCTATGTTCTGCCCATCGACTGCAAAGCTGCGCAGTTCGTGTTCTACAAGCCTGAAAGCAAAGGGAAAAGCGCCAAACTCAAGCACGGCCAACGACTCTACGCCCTGCACTCCCCTGCGACCTTTAGACCAATGGACGACAATCGTTACGTATGAACCATCGGCAGATTGCCAGCTACCTATGTATAATGCCGCCCGCTGACCACAGAGTCACGACGGCCGACCTCTCTAGCACGAGACTTTGGACCCGAAAAAGCAGGACTGTTACCGCAGTCCACCCGCTTGACGCTCGACTGATGCACCCAACATCACCGCGCACAAATCTCGACATTCGGCTCATGGATGACTTTGAACGAACGCGCTTACCCGGCGCCCCTCGAGTTTCTGCGCACGCTTTAGCAAAGAAGAGAGAGTTAATCCGAATATGCCCACCCGCTCGAAGATCATCTATACCTTCACCGACGAAGCCCCAGCCCTCGCCACCTATTCACTGTTGCCTATCGTAGAAGCGTTCACCGCTTCGGCTGATATCGCCGTTGAAACCCGCGATATCTCTCTTGCAGGGCGCATCCTGGCCAGCTTCCCCGAGCAATTGGGTGACAAAGCCGTAGCCGACCACCTCGCCGAACTGGGCGACCTGGCCGTTACGCCAGAAGCCAACATCATCAAGCTGCCGAACATCAGTGCTTCGGTTCCGCAACTGCAGGCCGCGATCAAAGAGCTGCAAGCCCAGGGCTTCGCACTGCCGGACTACCCGGAAACCGTGACCAGCGACGCCGACAAAGAAGCCAAGTCGCGCTACGACAAGATCAAGGGCAGCGCCGTGAACCCGGTTCTGCGCGAAGGCAACTCCGATCGTCGTGCCCCGCTGTCGGTCAAGAACTACGCTCGCAAGCACCCGCACAAAATGGGCGCCTGGGCTGCGGACTCCAAGTCCCACGTCGCGCACATGAGCACCGGCGATTTCTACGGCAGCGAAAAAGCCGCCCTGATCGACGCCGCTGACGCCGTCAAAATCGAACTGATCGCTCAAGACGGCACCACCACCGTCCTGAAAGAAAAGACCACCGTGCAAGCCGGTGAGATCCTCGATTGCGCGGTCATGAGCAAAAACGCTCTGCGCAGCTTCATCGCTGCCGAGATCGAAGACGCCAAAGCCAAGGGCGTGCTGCTGTCGGTTCACCTGAAAGCCACCATGATGAAGGTCTCCGACCCGATCATGTTCGGCCAGATCGTTGCCGAGTTCTATAAAGACGCACTGGCCAAGCACGCTGACGTGCTGGCACAGATCGGCTTCAACCTGAACAACGGCATCGGCGACCTGTACGCTCGCATCAAGGCTTTGCCTGCCGAGCAACAAGCGCAGATCGAAGCGGACATCCAGGCGGTCTACGCCGTTCGTCCGTCGTTGGCCATGGTCAACTCCGACAAAGGCATCACCAACCTGCACGTGCCGAGCGACGTGATCGTCGACGCCTCGATGCCGGCGATGATCCGTGACTCCGGCAAAATGTGGGGCACTGACGGTCAGCTGCACGACACCAAGGCTGTGATCCCGGATCGCTGCTACGCCACCATCTACCAGGCCGTTATCGAAGACTGCAAGCTGCACGGCGCTTTCGATCCGACCACCATGGGCAGCGTGCCAAACGTTGGCCTGATGGCGAAAAAAGCCGAAGAGTACGGCTCGCACGACAAGACTTTCCAGATCAAGACCAACGGCGTTGTCCGCGTGACGGACAGCAAAGGCGCCTTGTTGCTGGAGCAGTCGGTTGAAGCCGGCGACATCTTCCGCATGTGCCAGACCAAAGACGCGCCGATCCAGGACTGGGTCAAACTGGCCGTCAACCGTGCTCGCGCAAGCAGCACCCCAGCGATTTTCTGGCTGGACCCAATGCGCGCTCACGACGGCGTAGTGATCGAGAAAGTTCAGGCTTACCTGAAGGATCACGACACCTCCGGCCTGGACATCCGCATCATGTCGCCAGTCGACGCGATGGCCTTCACCCTGGGCCGCACCCGCGAAGGCAAGGACACCATCTCGGTGACCGGCAACGTACTGCGCGACTACCTGACCGACCTGTTCCCGATCATGGAACTGGGCACCAGCGCCAAGATGCTGTCGATCGTTCCGCTGATGAACGGCGGCGGTCTGTTCGAAACCGGCGCCGGCGGTTCGGCACCGAAGCACGTTCAGCAGCTGCTGGAAGAGAACTTCCTGCGCTGGGATTCCCTGGGCGAGTTCCTCGCTCTGGCCGCTTCCCTTGAGCACCTGGGCGTTACTTACAACAACCCTAAGGCGCTGGTTCTGGCCAAGACCCTGGACCAGGCCACCGGCCAGTTCCTGGACAACAACAAGTCGCCATCGCGCAAAGTCGGCAACATCGACAACCGCGGCAGCCACTTCTACCTGGCGCTGTACTGGGCTCAGGCCCTGGCCGCCCAGACTGAAGACGCTGCACTGCAAGCGCAGTTCGGCGAACTGGCAAAAACCCTGACCGAGAACGAGGCGACCATCGTTGCCGAGCTCAACGCCGTTCAGGGCAAGCCAGTGGACATCGGCGGTTACTACCACGCCAATGCCGAGCTGATCAGCAAGGCCATGCGCCCGAGCAACACTTTCAACGCCGCGATCGCTGCGCTGGTTTAAGGTTGTAAGGATGCAAAGAAGCCCCGGCCCAGTGCCGGGGTTTCTGTTTGTGGTTTCTACAATCTATCTGCCGAACACAATCCCTGTAGGAGCCGGCTTGCTGGCGATCGCGGTGTATCAGCCAACAAAATGTTGAATGATAAAACGCAATCGCCAGCAAGCCGGCTCCTACAGGGTCCGTATTTCAATTGGAAATTGAGGAAGCTTCATGGACTGGAAACCCCACATCACCGTCGCCACCATCGTCGAAGACAATGGCCGCTTCCTGATGGTCGAAGAAACCAAGCACGGACGGACGGTACTCAACCAGCCCGCCGGCCACCTCGACCCGAACGAAACCCTGACCGAAGCCGCCGTACGCGAAACCCTCGAAGAAACCGGCTGGGACGTCGAGGCGACCGGCGTGGTGGGCATTTACCTCTACACCGCGCCCAGCAACGGCGTGACGTATCAGCGAGTCTGCTTCATTGCAAAAGCGCTCAAGCACCACCCCGACTATCAGCTGGATGACGGCATCGTCGGCGCAAAATGGCTGACGCGTGACGAACTGCTGGCACAACGCGCAAACTGGCGCAGTGAGCTGATCATCCGCTGTATCGATGATTATCTGGACGGTAAACACTTCGGCCTCGAACTGATCCGCCCTTCTCTTTAGCCTTGTGGGCTGCGGCCTGCTAGAATCGCGTCCTTTTTCAAGACACTCATTGAATCCCTATGCGTGATCCAGCCCCTTCTGACACACAAAAGAAGCGCGTCATTGTCGGCATGTCCGGCGGCGTGGACTCTTCCGTTTCCGCCCTCCTGCTGATCGAGCAGGGTTATGAGGTGGAAGGCCTGTTCATGAAGAACTGGGAAGAAGACGATGGAACGGAATACTGCACCGCCATGGACGACCTGGCGGACGCCCAGGCCGTGTGCGACAAAATTGGCATCAAGCTACACACCGCCAACTTCGCCGCCGAGTACTGGGACAACGTGTTCGAGCACTTCCTGGCCGAATACAAGGCCGGTCGCACGCCGAACCCGGACATCCTGTGCAACCGCGAAATCAAGTTCAAGGCGTTCCTCGACTACGCCATGGTGCTCGGCGCCGACCTGATCGCCACCGGCCACTACGTGCGCCGCCGCGACATCGACGGCCGCACCGAACTGCTCAAGGGCCTGGACCCGAACAAGGACCAGAGCTACTTCCTGCACGCCGTCGGCGGCGAACAGATCGCCAAGACCCTGTTCCCGGTCGGCGAGCTGGAAAAACCGCAAGTGCGGGCGATTGCCGAGAAATACGAACTCGCCACCGCGAAGAAAAAGGATTCCACCGGGATCTGCTTCATCGGCGAACGCCGCTTCAGCGACTTCCTCAAGCAGTACCTGCCGGCGCAGCCAGGCGAAATCAAAACCACCGAAGGTGAAGTCATCGGCCGCCACCACGGCTTGATGTACCACACCATCGGCCAGCGTCAGGGCCTGGGCATCGGCGGCTTGAAAGACGCCAGTGACGAGCCGTGGTACGTGCTGATCAAAGACCTGGAGCACAACGAACTGATCGTTGGCCAGGGCAATGACCACCCTTACCTGTTCTCCCGCGCCCTGCTCGCCTCGGACATCTATTGGGTCAACCCGATCGACTTGAGCGAGCCGCGCAAACTGACCGCCAAAGTGCGTTATCGCCAGAGCGACCAGTCGTGCACGCTGGAGAAAACCGCCACCGGCTACCGCGCGACCTTCGATGAGCCGCAACGCGCGGTCACTCCAGGTCAGTCCGTGGTGTTCTACGACGGCGAAATCTGCCTCGGCGGCGGCGTGATTGAAGTGGCGGAACCGTGGACCAGCAAAGGCACCCTTCAAGGCGAGCAGCAATGAGCCCCACTCAGGAGCAACTGACGGCGCTGGGCGGCGTGTTTCTCGCCGCCGTCCTTGTCGACAAGATCGCCAAGACCGGCCAGACCAGCGAAGCCGGCCTGACCTGCATGCTTGGCAGCCTGCTGATTCGCGACCCCAAGGACACGCTGGAAGTCTACGGCGGCGACGACATCAATCTGCGCGAAGGTTATCGCGCACTGATCGGCGCCCTTGAACGTGACCCGAGCACCCTGCAGCGCGAACCGCTGCGCTACGCCCTGGCAATGCTCGGGCTGGAGCGTCAACTGGCCAAGCGCGGCGACATGCTCGAGGTGATCGGCAAACGCCTGCCGCAGATTCAATCCCAGGTCGAACACTTCGGCCCGGCGCACGAAAATGTGATCGCCGCTTGCGGCGCGCTGTACCAGGACACCCTGAGCACCTTGCGCCAACGGATTCAGGTTCACGGTGACATGCGCAACCTGCAGCAGCCGAGCAACGCTTCGAAGATCCGTGCGCTGTTGCTGGCCGGGATTCGTTCGGCGCGCCTGTGGCGGCAGTTGGGTGGTCATCGCTGGCAGTTGGTCGTCAGCCGCCGCAAATTGCTGAAAGAGCTTTACCCGCTGATGCGCAGCAGCTGAACCGCGCCCGCAACACCGTTTTGTAGTCAGTAACGCGTAATACGCTGGTCAGTTGGCAACGGACCGGCGGATTTTTTCATGTATGATACGCGCCCCATTTCGTTGCCCGACTGTCCGAGAACACCCCATGCAGCTTTCTTCGCTCACTGCGGTTTCCCCTGTTGACGGCCGCTACGCCGGCAAAACCCAGGCCCTGCGCCCAATTTTCAGCGAATACGGCCTGATCCGTGCTCGCGTGCTGGTTGAAGTGCGCTGGCTCCAGCGCCTCGCCGCTCACCCTGCCATCAGCGAAGTGCCGGCGTTCTCCGCCGAAGCCAACGCTGTGCTGAACACCCTGGCGGAAAACTTCTCTCTGGAGCACGCCGAGCGTGTCAAAGAGATCGAGCGCACCACCAACCACGACGTCAAAGCCATCGAATACCTGCTCAAAGAGCAAGCGGCCAAGCTGCCGGAACTGGCGGCTGTCAGCGAATTCATCCACTTTGCCTGCACCAGCGAGGACATCAACAACCTGTCCCACGCCCTGATGCTGCGCGAAGGCCGTGATGACGTCATGCTGCCGCTGATGCGCCAGACTGCCGAAGCCATCCGCGAACTGGCCATCCGTTTCGCTGACGTGCCGATGCTGTCGCGTACCCACGGTCAACCAGCCTCGCCGACCACCCTGGGCAAAGAACTGGCAAACGTGGTTTACCGTCTGGAGCGTCAAATCGCTCAAGTCGCTGCCGTTCCGCTGCTGGGCAAGATCAACGGCGCAGTCGGCAACTACAACGCTCACCTGTCGGCCTACCCTGAGATCGACTGGGAAGCCAACGCCCGCGCCTTCATCGAAGACGAGCTGGGCCTGGGCTTCAACCCATACACCACACAGATCGAACCGCACGACTACATCGCCGAGCTGTTCGACGCGATCGCGCGTTTCAACACCATCCTGATCGACTTCGACCGCGACATCTGGGGCTACATCTCCCTGGGTTATTTCAAACAGCGCACCATCGCTGGCGAAATCGGTTCGTCGACCATGCCGCACAAGGTCAACCCGATCGACTTCGAAAACTCCGAAGGCAACCTGGGCATCGCCAACGCACTGTTCCAGCACCTGGCGAGCAAACTGCCGATCTCCCGCTGGCAGCGCGACCTGACCGACTCCACCGTACTGCGCAACCTCGGTGTCGGCTTCGCCCACAGCGTGATCGCGTACGAAGCCAGCCTCAAAGGCATCAGCAAACTGGAGCTCAACGCTCAGAAAATCGCTGCTGACCTCGATGCTTGCTGGGAAGTCCTGGCCGAGCCGATCCAGACCGTGATGCGTCGCTACAACATCGAAAACCCGTACGAGAAGCTGAAAGAGTTGACCCGTGGCAAGGGCATCAGCCCTGAAGCGCTGCAAACTTTCATCGACGGGCTGGACATGCCTGCCGCCGCCAAGGCCGAGCTGAAACTGCTCACCCCGGCGAACTACATCGGCAACGCTGTAGAGCAAGCCAAGCGCATCTGATCGACCGTTTTACCCGTTTGAGACGCCCGGCAGCGCCGGGCGTTTTTATTCCCGTCTGAAAAGTGCTTTTTTTCAATAGGTTACACATGAATCCTGACATTCCTCTTCAACTTCTGGGCGGCATCACGGCGCGCGAGTTCCTGCGTGACTACTGGCAGAAAAAACCCCTGCTGATCCGTCAGGCAATCCCTGATTTCGAAAGCCCGATCGACGCCGACGAACTGGCCGGCCTGGCGCTGGAAGAAGAAGTTGAATCGCGCCTGATCATCGAGCACGGCGAGCGCCCTTGGGAATTGCGCCGCGGCCCGTTCGCCGAAGACGAATTCAGCAAGCTGCCGGAAACCGAATGGACCCTGCTGGTGCAAGCGGTTGACCAGTTCGTGCCGGAAGTCAGCGAACTGCTGGAACAGTTCCGCTTCCTGCCGAGCTGGCGCATCGACGACGTGATGATCAGCTTTGCCGCCCCAGGTGGCAGCGTCGGTCCGCACTTCGACAACTACGACGTGTTCCTGCTGCAAGGCCACGGCAAGCGCAACTGGAAAATCGGCCAGATGTGCAACTCCGAAAGCCCGATGCTGCAACACGCAGACCTGCGCATCCTGGCTGATTTCGAAGCCACCGATGAGTGGGTCCTGGAACCGGGCGACATGCTCTACCTGCCGCCACGCCTGGCCCACTGCGGCGTGGCCGTCGATGACTGCCTGACCTACTCCGTAGGTTTCCGCGCACCGAGCGCCGCTGAAGTGCTGACCCACTTCACCGACTTCCTCAGCCAGTTCCTGACTGACGAAGAGCGTTACACCGACGCCGACGCCCTGCCGGCAGTTGATCCGCATCAGATCCAGCACGACGCCCTCGATCGCCTGAAAGCCCTGCTGGCCGAGCACATGAGCGACGAACGCCTGCTGCTGACCTGGTTCGGCCAGTTCATGACCGAACCGCGCTACCCGGAACTGGTGGTCGGCCCTGAAGAAATCGAAGAAGACGACCTGCTTGCCAGCCTGGAGCAAGGCGCCGTACTGATCCGCAACCCGAGCGCCCGTATGGCCTGGTCCGAAGTCGATGACGACCTGCTGCTGTTCGCCAGCGGTCAGAGCCGTTATCTGCCGGGCAAACTGCGCGACCTGCTGAAGTTGATCTGTGCCGCCGATGCGCTGCACATCGACAACCTCGGCGAATGGCTGAGCGACGAAGACGGTCGCGGCTTGATTTGCGAACTGATCAAGCAAGGAAGCCTGGGGTTTGCCGATGAATAAAATTCACGTACGTGTCGCAGACTGGCAAAAGGATAACGCCGAGATCCGGCGCATTCGTGAGACGGTGTTCATCGCCGAGCAATCCGTTCCGCCCGAGCTGGAATGGGATGCAGATGACGCGACAGCAGTGCATTTCCTGGCCTTCGAAGGTGACTTTCCGATTGGCACCGCACGCTTGCTGCCCGATGGGCATGTTGGCCGGGTTTCGGTGCTGAAAGACTGGCGCGGCTTGAAGGTTGGCGACGCGCTGATGCAAGCGGTGATCGGCGAAGCCGAGAAGCGCGGGCTGAAGCAGCAGATGCTGAGCGCGCAGGTGCAGGCGACGGCGTTCTATGAGCGCCTTGGCTTCAGCCTGGTCAGCGAGGAGTTCCTGGAAGCCGGGATTCCGCATGTGGACATGGTGCGGCACTCCGCTTAAAACCGCGGCGCGGCCTTCGCGAGCAAGCTTCGCTCCTACAGAATCACACTGAACCTGTAGGAGCGAGGCTTGCCCGCGAAGAGGCCCGAAAGCACACCACAAAACGCCCCGCCATTTTCGGATGCCGGGGCGTTTTGCTGTCTACGATTCAACTTGCCCCACGCCGGGCCGACAAACTGGCAAACTCAAGACCTGTAGGAGCGAGCCTGCTCGCGATGGTCGTGAGAGCGCCGCGGGCTATCAGGCTTCCAGCGTCATCGTTGACGACCATCGCCAGCAAGCTGGCTCCTACACACAAACTTCAAGGCCGGAGATAACGGATATGTCCCTACGCACCCTGCTCACCACGCTGCTGCTGACCTGCAGTTTTTCGGTCATGGCAGCCACCGAGATCGTGCCGTTGAACTACCACACCAGCGCCGACATGCTGCCAATGGCGCAGGATTTTATCGGCAAGGACGGCCAGGTCAGCGCCTACGGCAACCAACTGATCGTCAATGCCGATCAACGCAAGATCGACGAACTTAAAGCGCTTATCGCCCAACTCGACACTCAGCCCAAGCGCCTGTTGATCACCGTCGACACCAACGAAAACAACTTCCAGGGCGATCAGGGTTATTCGGTGAACGGCGCCAAACCCAGCCAGACCCGAATCATCAATCGCAGCACCGAAAGCCGTGACGGCGGCATTCAGCAAGTCCAGGCCAGCGAAGGCACACCGGCGCTGATCCAGGTCGGCCAGAGCGTGCCGTTGACCAGCACGCAGATCGATTCGTATGGCGATCCCCGCAGCCAGACCGAATACCGCAACGTCACCCAGGGTTTCTATGTCACCGCCAGCATCACCGGCGACATCGTTCACCTGTCGATCAGTACCAACCGTGACCGCATGAGCCAGGAACGTCCCGATGTAGTGAACGTGCAAAGCACCGACACAACCGTCACCGGCCGCCTCGGCGAATGGATCACCCTCGCTGGCGTGAATCACCAGACTCAGGCCGACAAACAGGGCATGACCCGCAGCTACTCGACTCAGGGCCGGGATGACATGACCCTGCGGGTGAAAGTCGATACTTTGGACTAAACCACCAAAAACTGACTGATTAGTCGTATTAGACCAAAGATGTAGTGCCATAAAAAAAGCACTACAAAACGTTTGACGAGCCAAAAAAGCGAAGGCATGATGGCCTCGCTCCCGCTAATCAGGGGCCCTGGCAAGGGCCTTCGAGGCGATGCTCGCACCTACCCCGCGAGCCGTTTCGTGTCTGTACCGCCCACAAGGTGTGTTTGACGAGGTTGCCGACTGGAACGAAGTTGTCCCGAGGGACGGAAGCGTATTTAGGTAACCCGGCATCACACTGAAGTTCGTATAAAGGCCCACGACGCCCGAATGCGCTCGCCAGTCCGCCCTTACCTGCTCACTTCCCCTCGAGCCCATCGTTCATCCCGTCGCCAACCCCGCCGAATTCGACTTGACCGCCTAAGCTTCTGGTCTGCGAGCGCATGAATTTTCCACCGCAGAACAACTTTCCGTAAAAGACGCGACGAGGTTTATCTCCATGGCACTGACACGCGAACAGCAAATTGCAGCCCTCGAAAAAGACTGGGCTGAAAACCCACGCTGGAAAGGCGTGACACGCGCTTACTCCGCTGCTGACGTCGTCCGCCTGCGTGGCTCGGTTCAACCTGAGCACACCTTTGCAAAACTCGGCGCCGAGAAGCTCTGGAACCTGGTCACCCAGGGCGCCAAGCCGTCCTTCCGTCCTGAGAAAGATTTCGTCAACTGCATGGGCGCCCTGACCGGCGGCCAGGCTGTACAACAAGTCAAAGCCGGTATCCAGGCGATCTACCTGTCGGGCTGGCAGGTTGCTGCGGACAACAACTCCGCCGAATCGATGTACCCGGACCAGTCGCTGTACCCGGTGGACTCGGTTCCAACCGTGGTCAAGCGCATCAACAACTCGTTCCGTCGTGCCGACCAGATCCAGTGGAAAGCCGGCAAGGGCCCGGGCGACGAAGGTTACATCGACTACTTCGCACCAATCGTGGCTGACGCTGAAGCCGGTTTCGGCGGCGTACTGAACGCCTACGAGCTGATGAAGAGCATGATCGAAGCAGGCGCCGCCGGCGTTCACTTCGAAGACCAACTGGCGTCCGTGAAAAAATGCGGCCACATGGGCGGCAAGGTACTGGTTCCTACCCAGGAAGCGGTACAGAAGCTGACCGCTGCCCGTCTGGCGGCTGACGTTGCCGGTACTCCGACCATCATCCTGGCACGTACCGACGCTAACGCGGCTGACCTGCTGACTTCCGACTGCGACCCGTACGACCAGCCATTCGTGACTGGCGAACGTACCCAGGAAGGCTTCTACAAAGTGCGCGCCGGCCTGGACCAGGCAATCGCTCGCGGCCTGGCTTACGCTCCGTACGCCGACCTGATCTGGTGCGAAACCGCCAAGCCGGACCTGGACGAAGCCCGTCGCTTCGCTGAAGCGATCAAGAAGGAATACCCGGACCAACTGCTGTCGTACAACTGCTCGCCTTCCTTCAACTGGAAGAAAAACCTGGACGACGCGACCATCGCCAAGTTCCAGCGCGAACTGTCCGCCATGGGTTACAAGCACCAGTTCATCACCCTGGCCGGCATTCACAACATGTGGCACAGCATGTTCAACCTGGCGCACGACTACGCCCGCAACGACATGACTGCCTACGTGAAGCTGCAAGAGCAGGAATTCGCCGACGCCGCCAAGGGTTACACCTTCGTGGCTCACCAGCAGGAAGTGGGCACCGGCTACTTCGACGACATGACCACCGTGATCCAGGGCGGCTCCTCGTCGGTTACCGCACTGACCGGTTCGACTGAAGAAGAACAGTTCCACTGATCTGCTTCGCCTGAACGAACGGCCGTTGCGGACCGAATAAAAAGCTAACCGCAACGCCGCACATCTGACGCCCCGACTGGTTCGGGGCGTTTTTTTTGCGTTCATTTTTTACACGATACGACCCCTGTAGGAGCGAGCGGTGCGGCGATCCGACTTGCCCGCGAAGAATGCGCCGCCGTGCTTCTGGCATACCGCGTCATCGTTCTTCGCGGGCAAGCCTCGCTCCTACAGAGGGTGGGGACGGGGGTGATTCAGGAAAAATCCTTGATCCAGCGCAGTTTCACGATCAGAAAAACAGGGTAAAACGGTGCCGCCCGCTACTTGCAGTAACGCGCATATAAGACAACTTTCCACCCACCTACCCGTTAAACAGTTTGAAAACCGCTTCAAACAATATTGATTATCATTTAGCTCAAACTATGTTCGTTACATTCCCTACAAAACATAATTGGTGAAAAGCCTGCTAATGCCCGCAACGCATGGGCTGCGGGACTTTGGAGGTGCGCTATGTCCTTATTCCTATAAATAATTTCGCTATAGGAATTTTACTTGCACGGTGTTGTGCCATAAAATCAGCGGGATTGATTGCTGCGACATATCGTCACTGCTTTGTTTCTTTTTCAAGCTCAGAGACCTTTGCTCTCTGTTAAGGATTACCAGCATGCCCGAAGCGACAGGACTCATGGCCCACAACTGGGGCTTTGCCATTTTCCTTCTGGGCGTCGTCGGCCTTTGCGCCTTCATGCTCGGCGTCTCCAGCCTCCTCGGGTCAAAAGCCTGGGGCCGCAGCAAAAACGAACCGTTCGAGTCCGGCATGCTACCTACAGGTGGCGCCCGCTTGCGGCTCTCAGCCAAATTCTATCTGGTCGCGATGCTCTTCGTGATCTTCGATATCGAAGCCCTTTTTCTCTTTGCCTGGTCTGTGTCCGTCCGCGAAAGCGGCTGGACCGGATTCGTCGAAGCTCTCGTTTTCATAGCAATTCTGTTGGCAGGCCTTGTCTACCTATTCCGAGTGGGCGCCCTTGACTGGGCTCCGGAAGCTCGTCGTAAGCGGCAAGCGAAGCTGAAACAATGAGGCTTTGGCAATGCAATACAATCTCACCAGGATCGACCCCGATGCTCCTAACGAGCAGTATCCGATTGGCGAACGGGAAACCGTTTCCGATCCGTTAGAAGATCAAGTCCACAAAAACATCTTCATGGGCAAGCTCGAAGACGTGCTTAACGGCACGATCAACTGGGGGCGCAAGAACTCCCTGTGGCCGTATAACTTCGGCCTTTCGTGCTGCTACGTGGAAATGACCACCGCCTTCACGGCGCCCCACGACATCGCGCGCTTTGGCGCCGAGGTTATCCGGGCATCGCCGCGTCAGGCGGATTTCATGGTTATCGCCGGTACCTGCTTCATCAAGATGGCGCCGATCATTCAGCGTCTCTACGAGCAAATGCTCGAACCTAAATGGGTCATCTCCATGGGTTCGTGCGCCAACTCCGGTGGCATGTACGACATCTACTCAGTCGTTCAAGGGGTGGACAAGTTCCTGCCCGTGGACGTCTACGTGCCTGGCTGCCCGCCCCGCCCTGAAGCTTTTCTGCAAGGCTTGATGCTTTTGCAGGAGTCGATAGGACAGGAGCGTCGTCCGCTTTCCTGGGTCGTTGGCGATCAAGGCGTGTATCGCGCCGAGATGCCTTCCGAGAAGGACAAGCGCCGCGAACAGCGAATCGCAGTCACCAACCTGCGCAGCCCCGACGAAGTCTGATCCAGATCTGCTTCTTATATAGAACGAGACACTGGCTTCATTCTTTACGTTGACCGAAAGCGATAAATAACCATGACTACAGGCAGTGCTCTGTACATCCCGCCTTACAAGGCAGACGACCAGGATGTGGTCGTCGAACTGAATAACCGTTTTGGCCCCGAGGCGTTCACCGCCCAGCCTACCCGCACCGGCATGCCGGTGCTTTGGGTTGCCCGTGCCAAACTCGTCGAAGTGATGACCTTCCTGCGCAACCTGCCCAAGCCGTACGTCATGCTCTATGACCTGCACGGCGTGGACGAGCGTCTGCGCACCAAGCGTCAAGGGCTGCCAAGCGGCGCCGACTTCACCGTGTTCTATCACCTGATGTCGATCGAACGTAATAGTGACGTGATGATCAAGGTCGCCTTGTCCGAGAGCGACCTCAGCGTGCCGACCGTCACCGGGATCTGGCCGAACGCCAACTGGTACGAGCGTGAAGTGTGGGACATGTACGGCATCGACTTTGCCGGCCACCCGCACCTGACCCGCATCATGATGCCGCCGACCTGGGAAGGTCACCCGCTGCGCAAGGACTTCCCGGCCCGTGCCACCGAGTTCGACCCGTTCACCCTGAACCTGGCCAAGCAACAGCTTGAGGAAGAAGCCGCGCGCTTCAAGCCTGAAGACTGGGGCATGAAGCGTTCCGGTGCGAACGAGGACTACATGTTCCTCAACCTCGGTCCCAACCACCCTTCCGCGCACGGTGCGTTCCGCATCATCCTGCAGCTGGACGGTGAAGAGATCGTCGATTGCGTACCGGACGTCGGCTACCACCACCGTGGTGCCGAGAAGATGGCCGAGCGTCAGTCCTGGCACAGTTTCATCCCGTACACCGACCGTATCGACTACCTCGGCGGCGTGATGAACAACCTGCCGTACGTGCTCTCGGTCGAGAAGCTGGCCGGCATCAAGGTGCCCGAGAAGGTCGACGTCATCCGCATCATGATGGCCGAGTTCTTCCGGATCACCAGCCACCTGCTGTTCCTGGGGACCTACATCCAGGACGTCGGCGCCATGACCCCGGTGTTCTTCACCTTCACCGACCGCCAGAAGGCGTACACGGTGATCGAAGCCATTACCGGCTTCCGTCTGCACCCGGCCTGGTACCGCATCGGCGGCGTCGCCCACGACCTGCCGCGCGGCTGGGAAAAGCTGGTGAAAGACTTCGTCGAGTGGATGCCAAAGCGTCTGGACGAATACCAGAAAGCCGCCCTGGACAACAGCATCCTGCGTGGCCGGACCATCGGCGTCGCTGCCTACAACACCAAAGAGGCCCTCGAATGGGGCGTCACCGGTGCAGGCCTGCGTTCGACCGGTTGCGACTTCGACCTGCGTAAAGCGCGTCCATACTCGGGCTACGAGAACTTCGAATTCGAAGTGCCGCTGGCCGCCAATGGCGATGCCTACGACCGCTGCATCGTGCGCGTCGAAGAAATGCGCCAGAGCATCAAGATCATCGACCAGTGCATGCGCAACATGCCGGAAGGCCCGTACAAGGCGGATCACCCGCTGACCACGCCGCCGCCGAAAGAGCGCACGCTGCAGCACATCGAGACCCTGATCACGCACTTCCTGCAAGTTTCGTGGGGCCCGGTCATGCCGGCCAACGAATCCTTCCAGATGATCGAAGCGACCAAGGGCATCAACAGTTATTACCTGACGAGCGATGGCGGCACCATGAGCTACCGCACCCGGATTCGCACCCCAAGCTTCCCGCACCTGCAGCAGATCCCTTCGGTGATCAAAGGCAGCATGGTCGCGGACTTGATTGCGTACCTGGGTAGTATCGATTTCGTTATGGCCGACGTGGACCGCTAAGCATGAACAGCACGCTTATCCAGACAGACCGTTTCACCTTGAGTGAAACCGAGCGCTCGGCCATCGAGCACGAGCTGCATCACTACGAAGACCCGCGCGCGGCGTCGATCGAAGCCCTGAAGATCGTCCAGAAGGAACGTGGCTGGGTGCCTGACGGCGCGCTCTACGCCATCGGCGAGATCCTCGGCATCCCGGCGAGCGACGTTGAAGGCGTGGCGACTTTCTATAGCCAGATCTTCCGTCAACCAGTCGGTCGCCACATCATTCGCGTCTGCGACAGCATGGTCTGCTACATCGGCGGCCATGAATCGGTAGTCAGCGAGATCCAGAGCAAACTCGGCATCGGCCTGGGCCAGACCACCGCCGACGGTCGTTTCACCCTGCTGCCGGTCTGCTGCCTCGGCAACTGCGACAAGGCGCCGGCGTTGATGATCGACGACGACACTTTCGGTGATGTGCAGCCTGCCGGCGTTGCCAAATTGCTCGAGGGCTACGTATGACCCTGACTTCCTTCGGTCCTGCCAACCGCATCAAACGTTCGGCCGAGACTCACCCGCTGACCTGGCGTCTGCGTGACGACGGCGAAGCTGTCTGGCTCGACGAGTACCAGGCCAAAAACGGTTACGCGGCTGCGCGCAAGGCCTTCGCCGACATGGCTCAGGACGACATCGTCCAGACCGTGAAAGACGCCGGCCTGAAAGGTCGCGGCGGTGCAGGCTTCCCCACGGGCGTGAAGTGGGGCCTGATGCCGAAAGACGAATCCATCAACATCCGCTACCTGCTGTGCAACGCGGATGAAATGGAGCCGAACACCTGGAAAGACCGCATGCTGATGGAGCAACTGCCCCATCTGCTGATCGAAGGCATGCTGATCAGTGCCCGCGCACTGAAAACCTACCGTGGCTACATCTTCCTGCGTGGCGAATACACCACCGCCGCCAAGCACCTCAACCGTGCGGTGGAAGAAGCCAAGGCAGCTGGCCTTTTGGGCAAGAACATCCTGGGCAGCGGCTTCGATTTCGAGCTGTTCGTCCACACCGGTGCCGGGCGTTACATCTGCGGTGAAGAAACCGCACTGATCAACTCCCTCGAAGGCCGCCGCGCCAACCCGCGCTCCAAGCCGCCCTTCCCTGCCGCCGTTGGCGTGTGGGGCAAGCCGACTTGCGTGAACAACGTTGAAACCCTGTGCAACGTCCCGGCGATCATTGCCGATGGCGTGGACTGGTACAAATCGTTGGCGCGCGAAGGCAGTGAAGACATGGGCACCAAGCTCATGGGCTTCTCCGGCAAGGTCAAGAACCCGGGCCTGTGGGAATTGCCATTCGGCGTCACCGGTCGCGAGTTGTTCGAAGACTACGCCGGCGGCATGCGCGACGGTTACAAGCTCAAGGCCTGGCAGCCAGGCGGCGCCGGTACCGGTTTCCTGTTGCCTGAACACCTGGACGCACAAATGTACGCCGGCGGCATCGCCAAGGTGGGCACCCGTATGGGTACCGGCCTGGCCATGGCGGTGGACGACAGCGTCAACATGGTGTCCCTGCTGCGCAACATGGAGCAGTTCTTCGCCCGCGAATCCTGTGGTTTCTGCACCCCTTGCCGCGATGGCTTGCCATGGAGCGTCAAGCTGCTGATGGCCATCGAGAACGGCGAAGGCCAGCCAGGCGACATCGAGACCCTGCTGGGTCTGGTCGGCTTCCTCGGCCCAGGCAAGACCTTCTGTGCTCACGCACCGGGTGCCGTGGAGCCGTTGGGCAGCGCAATCAAATACTTCCGCCATGAGTTCGAAGCCGGCATCGCGCCTGTCAGCGCCGTCGTCCCGCCTCTGGCAAGGCCGATCGTAGTCGGCGCTTAACGCTTAAAAAAGGCGAACGGTCCGTGCCGTTCGCCTTCTCGTGTGATGACGCCTTGAACGGCTGTGTTGATTCACGCGAATAACAAGATTCCATTAGCCACGCCCGCTGACACCGGGCCAACGAAGAACTTTGAACCATGGCCACTATCCACGTAGACGGCAAAGAGCTCGAAGTCGATGGGGCAGACAACCTGTTACAGGCATGTCTGTCGCTAGGCCTCGATATCCCTTATTTCTGCTGGCACCCTGCCCTTGGCAGCGTTGGCGCTTGCCGCCAGTGCGCGGTCAAGCAGTACACCGACGAGAACGACACCCGCGGTCGCATCGTCATGTCCTGCATGACCCCTGCCACCGACGGCACCTGGATCTCCATCGAAGATGAAGAGTCCAAGGCCTTCCGCGCCAGTGTTGTTGAATGGCTGATGACCAACCACCCGCACGACTGCCCGGTCTGTGAGGAAGGCGGTCACTGCCACCTGCAAGACATGACCGTGATGACCGGCCACAACGAGCGCCGTTATCGCTTCACCAAGCGTACCCACCAGAACCAGCAACTGGGCCCGTTCATTTCCCACGAAATGAACCGCTGCATCGCTTGCTACCGCTGCGTGCGCTTCTATAAGGATTACGCTGGCGGCACCGACCTTGGTGTGTTCGGCGCCCACGACAACGTGTACTTCGGTCGCGTTGAAGACGGCGTACTGGAAAGCGAATTCTCCGGCAACCTCACCGAGGTCTGTCCGACCGGTGTGTTCACCGACAAGACTCACTCCGAGCGCTACAACCGCAAGTGGGACATGCAGTTCTCGCCGAGCATCTGCCATGGCTGCTCCAGCGGTTGCAACATCTCCCCGGGCGAGCGTTACGGCGAACTGCGTCGGATCGAAAACCGCTTCAACGGTTCGGTCAACCAGTACTTCCTGTGCGACCGTGGCCGTTTCGGCTATGGCTACGTCAACCGCGAAGACCGCCCGCGTCAGCCTCTGCTGGCCAACGGCACCAAGCTGAGCCTCGACGAAGCGCTGGATAAAGCGGCTGACCTGCTGCGCGGTCGTAACATCGTCGGTATCGGTTCGCCGCGTGCCAGCCTCGAAAGCAACTACGCGTTGCGCGAGCTGGTCGGTGCCGAGCACTTCTACTCCGGTATCGAAGCCGCCGAGCTGGAACGCATTCGTCTGGTCATGCAGGTGCTGAAAGACAGCCCGCTGCCGATCCCGAACATGCGCGACATCGAAGACCACGACGCCATCTTCGTCCTCGGCGAAGACCTGACCCAGACTGCCGCCCGTATGGCGCTGTCCCTGCGTCAATCGGTCAAGGGCAAGGCAGAAGACATGGCCGACGGCATGCGCGTTCAGCCTTGGCTCGACGCTGCGGTGAAGAACATCGGTCAGCACGAGCTGAACCCGCTGTTCATCGCCAGCCTGGCTGAAACCAAGCTCGACGACATCGCCGAAGAATGCGTTCACGCCGCTCCAGATGACCTGGCGCGCATCGGTTTCGCCGTGGCTCACGCCCTCGACGCCAGCGCCCCAGCGGTTGAAGGCCTCGACACCGAAGCCCTCGAACTGGCCAAGCGCATTGCCGACGCCCTGCTCGCGGCCAAGCGTCCGCTGATCATTGCCGGTACCTCGCTGGGTTCCAAAGCATTGATCGAAGCCGCCGCGAACATCGCCAAAGCCCTGAAGCTGCGCGAGAAGAACGGTTCCATCAGCCTGATCGTGCCAGAGGCCAACAGCCTCGGCCTGGCCATGCTCGGTGGCGAATCGGTCGACGCCGCGCTGCAAGCGGTGATCGATGGCAAGGCCGACGCCATCGTCGTGCTGGAAAACGATCTGTACACCCGTACCGACAAAGCCCGTGTCGATGCCGCCCTGACCGCCGCGAAAGTGGTGATCGTTGCCGACCACCAGAAAACCGCCACCAGCGATCGCGCGCACCTGGTTCTGCCAGCCGCCAGCTTCGCTGAAGGCGACGGTACGCTGGTCAGCCAGGAAGGCCGCGCCCAGCGCTTCTTCCAGGTCTTCGATCCGAAGTACATGGACGCGAGCATCCTGGTTCACGAAGGCTGGCGCTGGCTGCATGCCCTGCGCGCTACCTTGCTGAACCAGCCGATCGACTGGACCCAACTGGACCACGTCACCGCTGCCGTCGCTGCAAGCACGCCGCAACTGAACCGCATCGTCGATGCCGCACCGTCCGCCTCGTTCCGCATCAAGGGCATGAAGCTTGCCCGCGAACCGCTGCGTTATTCGGGTCGTACCGCCATGCGCGCTGACATCAACGTGCACGAACCGCGTACCCCGCAAGACAAGGACACCGCGTTCGCCTTCTCCATGGAAGGTTACTCGGGCTCGGCCGAACCGCGTCAGCAAGTGCCTTTCGCCTGGTCTCCGGGCTGGAACTCGCCGCAAGCCTGGAACAAGTTCCAGGACGAAGTCGGTGGTCACATCCGCGCTGGCGACCCGGGCACCCGCCTGATCGAAAGCACCGGTGATTCGCTGAACTGGTTCTCGGCTGTTCCGCGCGCCTTCAACCCGGCGCCGGGCACCTGGCAGGTCGTGCCGTTCTTCCACCTGCTCGGCAGCGAAGAGAACTCTTCGAAAGCCGCACCGGTTCAGGAACGCATCCCGGCCGCCTACGTCGCTTTGGCCAAGTCCGAAGCGGATCGCCTGGGTGTCAACGACGGTGCCCTGCTGAGCTTGAACGTTGCCGGCCAGACCCTGCGTCTGCCACTGCGCATCAACGAAGAGCTGGGTGCTGGCCTGGTCGCATTGCCGGCCGGTATCGCGGGCATTCCGCCAGCGATCTTTGGCAAATCCGTTGACGGTCTGCAGGAGGCAGCTCAATGACCTGGTTCACGCCTGAAGTGATTGACGTGATCATCGCGGTCCTCAAGGCCATCGTGATTCTGCTCGCCGTGGTGGTGTGCGGCGCGCTGCTGAGCTGGGTCGAGCGTCGTCTGCTCGCCCTCTGGCAGGACCGTTACGGTCCGAACCGCGTCGGCCCGTTCGGCGCGTTCCAGATCGCGGCCGACATGATCAAGATGTTCTTCAAGGAAGACTGGACCCCGCCGTTCGCCGACAAGATGATCTTCACCCTGGCACCGGTAGTCGCCATGAGCGCCCTGCTGATTGCCTTCGCGATCATCCCGATCACCCCGACCTGGGGCGTGGCGGACATCAACATCGGCATCCTGTTCTTCTTCGCCATGGCCGGTCTGTCGGTCTACGCGGTGCTGTTCGCCGGCTGGTCGAGTAACAACAAGTTCGCCCTGCTGGGCAGCTTGCGGGCCTCGGCACAGACCGTGTCGTACGAAGTGTTCATGGGCCTGTCGCTGATGGGCATCGTGATCCAGGTCGGCTCGTTCAACATGCGCGACATCGTTGAATATCAAGCGCAGAACCTGTGGTTCATCATTCCGCAGATCTTCGGTTTCCTGACCTTCTTCATCGCCGGCGTCGCCGTGACTCACCGTCACCCGTTCGACCAGCCGGAAGCGGAGCAGGAACTGGCTGACGGTTACCACATTGAATACGCCGGCATGAAATGGGGCATGTTCTTCGTCGGCGAGTACATCGGCATCGTGTTGATTTCGGCGCTGCTGGTGACCTTGTTCTTCGGTGGCTGGCACGGTCCGTTCAACATTCTGCCGCAGATCCCGTTCATCTGGTTTGCGCTGAAAACCGCGTTCTTCATCATGATCTTCATCCTGTTGCGCGCCTCGATTCCGCGCCCACGGTATGACCAAGTGATGGACTTCAGCTGGAAGTTCTGCCTGCCGCTGACCCTCGTCAACATGCTGGTGACCGCTGCGATCGTGTTGCTCAACACGCCCGCCGTCGCGGCTCAGTGAGGATAGAGAATCATGAAGTACATATTTGACATCGTGCATGGCTTCTTCACCCAGCTTCGCAGCCTGGTGATGATTTTCGGCCACGCCTTCCGCAAGCGCGACACGCTGCAGTACCCGGAAGAACCGGTCTACCTGCCGCCGCGCTACCGTGGCCGTATCGTCCTGACCCGCGACCCTGATGGCGAAGAGCGTTGTGTAGCCTGCAACCTGTGCGCCGTGGCGTGCCCGGTCGGGTGCATCTCGCTGCAGAAAGCTGAAACCGAAGACGGTCGCTGGTACCCGGACTTCTTCCGCATCAACTTCTCGCGCTGCATTTTCTGCGGCCTCTGCGAGGAAGCCTGCCCGACCACCGCGATCCAGCTGACACCGGATTTCGAGATGGCCGAGTTCAAACGTCAGGACCTGGTTTACGAGAAAGAAGATCTGCTGATCTCCGGCCCCGGCAAAAACCCTGATTACAACTTCTATCGTGTTGCAGGTATGGCGATTGCCGGGAAGCCGAAAGGCTCCGCGCAGAATGAAGCCGAACCGATCAACGTGAAGAGCTTGCTGCCTTAAGGAAGAAAGATGGAATTCGCTTTCTATTTCGCATCGGGTATCGCTGTGGTGTCCACGCTTCGCGTGATCACCCACACCAACCCTGTGCACGCCCTGCTCTACCTGATCATTTCGCTGATCGCCGTGGCCATGACGTTCTTCGCCCTCGGCGCACCGTTTGCCGGTGTTCTGGAAGTGATCGCCTACGCTGGCGCCATCATGGTGCTGTTCGTGTTCGTGGTGATGATGCTGAACCTGGGCCCGGCCTCGGTTCAGCAAGAGCGCGTCTGGCTCAAGCCCGGCATCTGGCTCGGCCCGGTGATTCTCGGTGCCCTGCTGCTGGCTGAACTGCTGTACGTGCTGTTCTCCCACCAGAGCGGCCAGGCCGTCGGCCACACCACCGTAGACGCCAAGGCCGTGGGCATCAGCCTGTTCGGTCCGTACCTGCTGGTGGTCGAACTCGCCTCGATGCTGCTGCTCGCCGCAGCCGTGACGGCGTTCCACTTGGGCCGTAACGAAGCCAAGGAGCAATGACGATGCCTGCTATCCCTTTGGAGCATGGTCTGGCGGTCGCCGGCATCCTGTTCTGCCTCGGTCTGGTCGGCCTGATGGTCCGCCGCAACATTCTCTTCGTACTGATGAGCCTGGAGGTCATGATGAATGCCTCCGCTTTGGCGTTCATCGTTGCCGGTAGCCGCTGGGCGCAGCCGGATGGACAGATCATGTTCATCCTGGTGATCAGCCTGGCAGCCGCCGAGGCCAGTATCGGCCTGGCGATCCTGCTGCAACTGTATCGCCGCTTCCACACGCTCGATATCGACGCTGCCAGTGAGATGCGCGGATGAATCTTCTCTATCTGACTTTCGTATTCCCTCTCATAGGTTTCCTGCTGCTGTCGTTCTCCCGTGGACGCCTCTCGGAAAACCTGTCGGCGCTGATCGGCGTCGGTTCCATCGGCCTGTCTGCCATCGTCACCGCTTACGTGATCTGGCAATTCAACGTCGCGCCACCTGAAGGTGGTCACTACACCCAGGTGTTGTGGCAGTGGATGGCGGTGGAAGGCTTCACGCCGAACTTCGCGCTGTACCTGGATGGTCTGTCCCTGACCATGCTCGGTGTCGTGGTCGGTGTCGGCTTCCTGATCCACCTGTTCGCGTCCTGGTACATGCGCGGTGAAGCCGGTTACTCGCGTTTCTTCGCCTACACCAACCTGTTTATCGCCAGCATGCTGTTCCTGGTCCTGGGCGATAACCTGTTGTTCCTGTACTTCGGCTGGGAAGGCGTGGGCCTGTGCTCGTACCTGTTGATCGGTTTCTACTACAGCAACCGCAACAACGGTAACGCGGCACTCAAAGCCTTTATCGTGACCCGCATCGGCGACGTGTTCATGGCCATCGGCCTGTTCATCCTGTTCGCCCAACTGGGCACGCTGAACGTCCAGGAACTGCTGGTGCTGGCACCGCAGAAATTCCAGGCCGGCGACTTCTGGATGGTCATGGCCACCCTGATGCTGCTGGGCGGTGCTGTCGGTAAATCCGCGCAACTGCCACTGCAAACCTGGCTGGCGGATGCGATGGCCGGCCCTACTCCGGTTTCGGCACTGATCCACGCCGCGACCATGGTGACCGCCGGTGTCTACCTGATCGCCCGTACCCACGGCCTGTTCACCCTGGCGCCGGAAATCCTGCATCTAGTAGGAATCGTCGGTGGCGTGACCCTGGTACTCGCCGGTTTCGCGGCACTGGTTCAGACCGACATCAAACGTATCCTCGCCTACTCGACCATGAGCCAGATCGGCTACATGTTCCTGGCGCTGGGCGTTGGCGCATGGGATGGCGCGATCTTCCACCTGATGACCCACGCCTTCTTCAAGGCACTGCTGTTCCTTGCGTCCGGTGCGGTGATCGTTGCCTGCCACCACGAGCAGAACATCTTCAAGATGGGCGGCCTGTGGAAGAAACTGCCACTGGCCTACGCCAGCTTCATCGTCGGCGGCGCGGCCCTGGCGGCCCTGCCACTGGTGACCGCAGGCTTCTACTCCAAGGACGAAATCCTGTGGGAAGCGTTTGCCAGCGGCAACCAAGGTCTGCTGTACGCAGGTCTGGTCGGTGCGTTCATGACTTCGCTGTACACCTTCCGCCTGATCTTCATCGCGTTCCACGGTGAAGTGAAGACCGAAGCGCACGCCGGTCACGGCATCGCTCACTGGCTGCCACTGTCGGTGCTGATCGTATTGTCCACCGCCATTGGCGCGATGATCGTTCCGCCGCTGCACGGTGTGCTGCCGGAAAGCGTCGGCCACGCCGGCGGCGAAGCCAAGCACAGTCTGGAAATCGCCTCGGGCGCCATCGCCCTGGCCGGTATCCTGCTGGCCGCGTTGCTGTTCCTCGGCAAGCGTCGTTTCGTTACTGCAATCGCCAACAGCGGCATCGGCCGCTTCCTTTCGGCCTGGTGGTTCGCTGCCTGGGGCTTCGACTGGATCTACGACAAACTGTTCGTCAAGCCATACCTGGCGATCAGCCATGTACTGCGCAAAGACCCGCTCGACCAGACCATCGGTCTGATCCCGCGTATGGCCAAAGGCGGTCACACCGCCCTGAGCCGTACCGAAACCGGTCAACTGCGTTGGTACGCGGCATCGATGGCAGCCGGCTCCGTGCTGGTCATCGGCGCCATCGTGCTGGTAGCGGTCTGAATATGAACCTTGCGAACTTGCGAAAGGAATTGAGCCCGTCATGATTCTGCCTTGGCTAATCCTGATCCCCTTCATCGGCGGCCTGCTGTGCTGGATGGGTGAGCGCTTCGGCGCCACCCTCCCCCGCTGGATTGCGCTGATCACCATGTCCCTGTTGCTCTCCCTCGGCCTCTGGCTGTGGGCCACCGGTGACTATTCATTTGCCCCGGCGCCTGGCGCCGACCCGACCTGGGCGCTTGAGTTCAAGCACATCTGGATCGAACGCTTCGGCATCAGCGTGCACCTGGCCCTCGACGGCCTGTCGCTGCTGATGATCATGCTGACCGGTCTGCTGGGCGTGCTTTCGGTACTCTGCTCGTGGAAAGAGATTCAACGTCACGTTGGCTTCTTCCACTTGAACCTGATGTGGATCCTGGGCGGTGTCGTCGGCGTGTTCCTCGCCCTCGACCTGTTCATGTTCTTCTTCTTCTGGGAAATGATGCTGGTGCCGATGTACTTCCTCATCGCGCTCTGGGGTCACAGTTCTTCGGACGGCAAGAAAACCCGGATCTACGCGGCGACCAAGTTCTTCATCTTCACTCAGGCTTCCGGCCTGATCATGTTGGTGGCGATCCTGGGTCTGGTACTGGTCAACTTCAACGACACCGGCGTGATTACTTTCAACTACGCCGATCTGTTGAAAACCAAGATGTCGCTGACCACCGAGTACATCCTGATGCTCGGTTTCTTCATCGCCTTCGCGGTCAAGCTGCCAGTCGTACCGTTCCACTCCTGGTTGCCTGATGCTCACGCCCAGGCGCCGACCGCAGGTTCCGTCGACCTGGCCGGTATCTTGTTGAAAACCGCTGCGTACGGTCTGCTGCGTTTCGCCCTGCCGCTGTTCCCGAACGCGTCGGCCGAGTTTGCGCCGATCGCCATGACCCTCGGTCTGATCGGGATTTTCTACGGCGCGTTCCTGGCCTTCGCACAAACCGACATCAAGCGTCTGATCGCCTTCTCGTCCGTTTCCCACATGGGCTTCGTACTGATCGGCATCTACTCCGGCAGCCAACTGGCGCTGCAGGGCGCGGTGATGCAGATGCTGGCGCACGGTCTGTCGGCCGCGGCACTCTTTATCCTGAGCGGTCAGTTGTACGAGCGTACCCACACCCGCGACATGCGTGAAATGGGTGGCCTGTGGTCGAAGATCGCTTACCTGCCAGCACTCAGCCTGTTCTTCGCAGCCGCGTCGCTGGGCTTGCCGGGCACCGGTAACTTTGTCGGTGAGTTCCTGATCCTGATCGGTACCTTCCCTGCTGCACCGTTGGTCACCATCATCGCGACGTCCGGCCTGGTGTTCGGTTCGGTCTACTCGCTGATCATGATCCACCGTGCGTACTTCGGTCCGGCCAAATCGGACGCGGTGCTGCATGGCATGGACGGTCGCGAACTGATCATGGTGGTCGGTCTGGCGGCATTGCTGATCTACATCGGCGTGTACCCGCAACCGTTCCTCGATACCTCTGCTGCGACGATGCATGGCGTGCAGCAATGGCTCGGCACCGCCTTCACTCAACTCGCTTCGGCCCGGTAAGAGCGCTATGGAATTCACGACTCAACACTTTATCGCGCTAGCGCCGTTGTTGATCACCAGCGCCACGATCATCGTGGTGATGCTGGCGATTGCCTGGCGCCGCAACCACTCGCAGACCTTCCTGATTTCCGTGGCGGGCCTGAACCTGGCGTTGCTGTCGATCCTGCCAGCCTTGAAAGTCGCGCCATTGGCCGTGACCCCACTGCTGCAGATCGATAGCTTTGCCTGCTTGTACATGGCGCTGATACTGGTCGCCACCCTCGCTTGTGTGACCCTCGCCCACGCCTACCTCGGCGATGGCGGTTCGGGTTACCCGGGCAACCGCGAAGAACTGTACCTGCTGATCCTGATGGCCGCCGCGGGTGGCCTGGTTCTGGTCAGCGCGCAGCACCTGGCCGGGTTGTTCATCGGTCTGGAACTGCTCTCGGTGCCGGTCTACGGTCTGGTGGCCTACGCCTTCTTCAACAAGCGTTCGCTGGAAGCCGGTATCAAGTACATGGTGCTGTCGGCCGCCGGTTCCGCGTTCCTGTTGTTCGGTATGGCCCTGCTCTACGCCGATTCCGGCAGCCTGAGCTTTGTCGGTATCGGCCAGGCCCTCGCGGCCACCGGTCTGCCAAGCTCCCTGGCGCAGATGGGCCTGGGCATGATGCTGATCGGCCTGGCGTTCAAACTGTCGCTGGTACCGTTCCACCTCTGGACCCCGGACGTTTACGAAGGTGCTCCGGCACCGGTGGCGGCGTTCCTGGCGACCGCTTCCAAAGTCGCTGTGTTCGCAGTGATGGTGCGTCTGTTCCAGATCTCGCCAGCGGCGAGCAGCGGTGTACTCAGCGACGTGCTGACCATCATCGCCATCGCCTCGATCCTGTTCGGTAACCTGCTGGCCCTGACCCAAAGCAATCTCAAGCGTCTGCTGGGTTACTCGTCCATCGCGCACTTCGGCTACCTGCTGATCGCCCTGGTGGCGAGCAAGGGTCTAGCCGTGGAAGCCATCGGCGTGTACCTGGTCACCTACGTGATCACCAGCCTCGGCGCCTTCGGCGTGATCACCCTGATGTCCTCGCCGTACAACGGCCGTGACGCGGATGCCCTGTACGAATACCGCGGCCTGTTCTGGCGCCGTCCGTACCTGACCGCCGTACTGACCGTGATGATGCTGTCCCTGGCCGGTATCCCGCTGACCGCGGGCTTCATCGGCAAGTTCTACATCATCGCCACCGGTGTCGAGTCGCACCAATGGTGGCTGGTAGGTTCCCTGGTACTGGGCAGCGCCATCGGCGTCTTCTACTACCTGCGCGTCATGGTCACTCTGTACCTGATGGAGCCAAACCTGCGTCGCCACGATGCGCAACTGCATTGGGAACAACGTGCAGGCGGCGTGATGCTGCTGGCCATCGCCGTACTGGCGTTCTTCCTCGGGCTGTATCCGCAGCCGTTGCTGGCTCTGGTTCAACAGGCTGGTCTGGCGGGTTGATCGCTTAGCGATACTCGGTAGAAAACAGAAACGGCACCTTCGGGTGCCGTTTTTGCGTTTGTGGGATTCAAGGTCAGAAGATCGCAGCCCTATGTCGCAGTGCAGGACATTGCGGAACTTGTGGGAGCGGGCTTGCTCGAGAAGACATCGGCACAGACTACATCTTCATTGACTGACCCATCGCTTCCGTGAGCAGACTCGCTCTAACAGGTTATGCGCCAGGCGGCTGAAGTTGATGGTACGCCCCCACTCACGAAAGCCTCTTATCCTGTAGTCGCAATAAGAACCGACTTCCAGATCGAATTCGCTCTGAACAAAAGCTGACAACCTGTTAGGTCTGACAGGTTACGCCGGCCTTGCTTAACGCTAGCATCACTGTTGCGCTTTGCATCAATGCCATCCTTCCCAGGAGAGCCTGGTGTCGTCGAGGCATGAGAAAAACCTATAAAAACGGCGAACCAAAGGGCAGAAAATATGAAATCGGGTGGTGATTCACATACGCCACACCTCACGGTCACCGACAGCCGCGCCTTGCCAGTACGGCAAATTGCGTACTGGCGACAGAATATGAGCGAGCCTGAGGCACGCGTCACGCTCCAGCGGCATAACGCCACCGGACGGCTGATGGCGCAGTGGGGGCCGCGACAGGCTGCGGACGCTTCGGCTCCCGCCAACCTGCGGACGACGTATTCTCTGTCCGGTCAGGTGCTGAGCACGATCAGTGTCGATGCAGGATGGCACATCAGCCTGTCGGGCGCGGCGAATCAGCCTGTGCACAGCTGGGATGGCCGGGGCATTCAGCGCTGGACTGACCACGACGAACAGTTACGCCCCTTGGCGGTGTTCGAGCAGACGGTGGGTGGACAGCCGTTGTGTACAGAACGCTTGGGCTATGGAGGCGCTGATCCGGTACTCGCCGGCCACAACCAATTCGGGCAACTGATTCGCCACGATGATCAGGCAGGCACCCTGATATTCCCGGAGTTCGGATTGACGGGCAAGCCACTGAAGCTGACCCGGCATTTTCTGCGAACACTGAAACAGCCCGACTGGCCCGAATGCGTGGTAGAGCGCGAAAAGTTACTTGAGACTCGCGCGGGGGCCACAAACCGCTCACGTTTCAATTCGATAGGCGAGGTCATCGAACAGTCCGATGCCAAAGGCCATCGACAATTTTTCAGTCAGACCCTGGAGGGTCAGTTGCGCGAAGTTCGCCTGCAACTGGAGAAGGACATCGCACCGAAAATCCTGGTCGACGCTATCCAGTACAACGCCGATCGTCAGGCAGTGCAGGAAACCACTGGCAATGGCGTGATCACCCTGCGCGAATACGCGCCTGAAGACCGTCGTCTGACCAGGCTTCAAACCAGACGCGGCAATGTTGTTCTGCAGGATTTGCACTATGCCTACGATCCGGTCGGCAATGTGCTCAGCATCGAAGACGCTGCTCTTCCAATCCGATACTTCGCCAACCAGCGGGTCGATCCGATCAACCACTACGTCTATGACAGTCTCTATCAGTTGGTGAAGGCGACTGGCTGGGAGGCTGGCGGCCCCAACAAAGGCCCGCCATTGTCGGTTTTTGGCGATCCCGCAGCGTGCGCCAATTATTCCCAGACCTACCGCTATGACCGTAGCGGCAATCTGCTGGAGTTGACTCACGAAGGTCCGCAAGGCCACAGCCATCGCCTGACTGCAGCGGCACAGAGCAACCGGTGTTTGCCGGTGTTGAATGGTGTGGAACCGAGCGAAGAAGACTTTCGCAACAGCTTCGACGCCAGCGGTAATTTGCTCACCCTGCAACGGGGCCGGTCCCTGAATTGGGATCTACGCAACCAATTGCGCGAAGTCCGACCGGTTGAACGAGACTTCGGTCCCGATGACAGCGAGTGTTACGTGTACGGCGCTGACGGCATGCGCGTGCGCAAGATCCGGCAGATGCTGAGCAACGCCCGAACCCTGGTCTCTGAAGTTCGTTATCTACCAAATCTAGAGATCCGCACCCACAGTGGCACCGGAGAAGTGTTGCAAGTGATCAGTGTTAAGGCCGGACGTAGCTGCGTGCGGGTCTTGCACTGGGAGTCCGAGCCGCCTGCGGGCATCGCTAATTATCAACACCGGTACAGCCTGAATGATCATTTGGGTTCCTGCACCCTGGAACTCGACAGCGCGGGTCAGGTGATCAGCCACGAGCGTTATCACCCCTTCGGCACCACCGCGTGGTTCGCCGGGCAGGGGGAAGTCGAGGTGAGTTATAAAACGCTACGGTATTGCGGTAATGAGCGAGATGTGACGGGGCTTTATTATTATGGTTTCAGGTATTACGTGGCGTGGTTACAGCGGTGGCTTAATCCGGACCCGCAAGGAGTAATGGATGGACTGAATGTGTTCAGCATGGTGAGAAACAACCCGCTAACCTACTTCGATATTGATGGTCGAGTACGCCAGGGAATTAATAAAGACAATCCGACAGAAGAATCACCTGAGTATTCCCCTCTGCTGTTATCAGAAACTCCGTTCTCACCAAATGTTTTGAATACCGGCAGTACACCATTTAATTTCCCTGACACCCTCCCAAACCTTCCAGAAAGCACGAGCAAAACTCAGTCTGTCGACGATTTAATGAGAAGACTTCAACTGGCGCCTGAAATTGCCAATGATAGTTTCATCTCTGTTGCAGATGATATTGGGGGCCGTCCCCGCATAGCGGGAGGCGGCGAGGGAGAAATCTACGAAAGTCTCGATGGAAAGCATGTTTACAAGAAATACAGGGAGATCAATATGGCCACCAGCATTCCTGGCTCTATCTATTCCGAAGCAGAGAACTTCAATGCTTATTATGGAGCCGGATCGGCAATAGCACTTCTAGAGGACAATCAGGTTTATCTCAAGATGATCAAACTGGATGGCATACCCCTCGATAAGATTGAAAAAGGCTCTATACCGGCACACGCCACCTACGCGTTGTTAGACATGTTCGATGAAATGGAAGCAAAAGACCTATTCCACCAGGATGTACAGGGTATCAACTTTCTTTATTCCGAGAAGGACAACAAAGTCTATCCCGTAGATATGGAGACGCACCCCTATGACATTGCTCAATACTCAATCGACGTATACGACAAAAATAAAATCAAGCTGCTAACGCAATTTGCGAATAACGTAAAACACTGATTTTTACATCTGTGTTCGATGAGGTTCGCAAGATCAGCGGGTATACCGGGAAACTGTGGGAGCGGGCTTGCCTGCGAAGGCCGTGGCTCAGGTACAAATGAAAACGGCACCTTCCGGTGCCGTTCGCCTTTATCAGTCCCGCCGTTTACTTACGCGCATCTGCCCACGATTTCAGCAGTTCGTTGTAGCTCACGGTTTCACCCTTAGGCTTTTCGTTCGCCAGTTTCGGTTTTGGTGCACCCGGCTGATCGAACCAGTATTGCGCATCGCGCTCGGGGTTCATTTTCGGGGCGCAGGTGGCTTGGGCCTTTGAGCGTTCCAGGCGGGACATGATCGCGTCCTGATCCTTGGCCAGGCCGTCGAGCGCCTGTTGAGGGGTTTTGTCGCCGCTGGCGGCTTCGGCGATGTGGCTCCACCACAGTTGCGCCAGACGCGGATAGTCCGGCACGTTGGTCCCGGTCGGGGTCCATTGCACGCGGGCCGGGCTGCGGTAGAACTCGACCAGCCCACCGAGTTTCGGCGCCAGGTCGGTCATCGCTTGCGAGTTGATGTCCGACTCGCGGATCGGTGTCAGGCCGACGATGGTTTTCTTCAGCGATACGGTTTTCGACGTCACGAATTGCGCATAGAGCCAGGCAGCCAGTTTCTGTTTCTCAGGCGTGGACTTCATGAACGTCCAGGAACCCACGTCCTGATAACCCAGCTTCATGCCCTCTTCCCAATACGGACCGCGCGGCGAAGGCGCCATGCGCCATTTCGGTGTGCCGTCGGCGTTCACCACGGGCAGACCCGGTTTGGTCATGTCGGCGGTGAATGCGGTGTACCAGAAGATCTGTTGGGCGATGTTGCCCTGGGACGGCACCGGGCCGGACTCGGAGAAGGTCATGCCCGCCGCTTCCGGTGGTGCGTAGGCCTTGAGCCAGTCGACGTATTTGGTGGTGGCAAATACCGCCGCCGGGCCGTTGGTGTCGCCACCGCGAGTCACGCTGGAACCGACCGGGTGGCAGTCCTCTACGCGGATGCCCCACTCGTCCACCGGCAAACCGTTAGGCAAGCCCTTGTCGCCACCACCTGCCATGGAGAACCAGGCATCGGTGAAGCGCCAGCCCAGGGACGGGTCTTTCTTGCCGTAATCCATGTGCCCGTAGACCCGCTTGCCGTCGATTTCCTTGACGTCTTCGCTGAAGAATTTGGCGATGTCTTCATAGGCCGACCAGTTCACCGGAACGCCCAACTCGTAACCGTACTTTTCCTTGAACTTGGCTTTAAGGTCGGCGCGCTCGAACCAGTCGGCGCGGAACCAGTAAAGGTTGGCGAACTGTTGGTCGGGCAGTTGATAGAGCTTGCCGTCGGGCGCGGTGGTGAAGGAAAGGCCGATGAAATCCTTGAGGTCCAGGGTCGGCGAAGTGAAGTTTTTACCTTCATTGGCCATCAGGTCGGTGATGGATTCTGTCTTGCCGTAACGGAAGTGCGTACCGATCAGGTCCGAGTCGTTGACCCAGCCGTCATAGATGCTCTTGTCCGACTGCATCACGGTCTGCAGCTTTTCCACCACGTCGCCTTCCTGCAGCAAATCGTGGGTCACCTTGATCCCGGTGATCTCGGTAAAAGCCTTGGCCAACACCTTGGACTCATATTCGTGAGTGGTCAGGGTTTCCGAGACGACCTTGATGTCCATCCCGCGAAACGGCTCGGCGGCCTTGATGAACCACTTCAGTTCCGCGAGCTGCTGATCCGCCGTCAGGGTGGACGGCTTGAACTCGCTGCCGACCCATTTTTTCGCAGCTTCTTCGTAGGCATCGGCCCAGGCCGAAGCGCTCAAACCGCTGAGTGCCAGCATGGCTGCCAATGAAATGCTATGTCGCAGCTTATTGTTTTTGTCGAACATAGAGACCTCCTTTTAGGGTTTCGGAGCAACATTGCCGAGCGATTCGACTAGCCCCAACGCATCACAGCCAACAGCCACACCAGGGACAACGCGAACGCTACCCAGATGCTCCAGTCGGTGACGCCGATTACCAGCAAATGCAGGTAGGCGCTGCCGAGAAGACCGATAAACAGCCGATCGCCACGGGTGGTGGCAATCGGCAAAAAACCACGCCGAAGAACGCTCGGCGAGCGTAGTTCCCACGTCGTCATGCCCACCAGAATCAGGCCAATGACGGTGAAGAACGCCGCTGTGGGGACAGTCCAACTCATCCATTCCATCATCAGTTCCTCATACTCGGCCGAGGGCAAAGCCCTTGGCCACGTGGTTACGGACAAACCAGATCACCAGCATGCCCGGCAGGATGGTCAACACCCCCGCCGCCGCCAGCACGCCCCAGTCGATGCCGGACGCCGAAACGGTTCGGGTCATCACCGCCGCGATCGGCTTGGCGTTGACCGAGGTCAGCGTCCGCGCCAGCAACAGCTCGACCCAGGAAAACATGAAGCAGAAGAACGCCGTCACGCCGATCCCCGAGCCAATCAGCGGTACGAAAATCTTCACGAAGAACTTGGGAAAACTGTAGCCATCAATGTAGGCGGTTTCGTCGATTTCCTTCGGAACGCCGGACATGAAGCCCTCGAGAATCCACACCGCCAACGGCACGTTGAACAGGCAATGCGCCAACGCCACGGCGATGTGGGTGTCGAACAGGCCGATCGAGGAATACAGCTGGAAGAACGGCAACAGAAACACCGCAGGTGGTGCCATGCGGTTGGTCAGCAGCCAGAAGAACAGGTGCTTGTCGCCGAGGAAGCGATACCGCGAGAACGCATACGCCGCCGGCAACGCCACGCTCAGGGAAATCAGCGTGTTCAGGCTCACGTAATACAGCGAGTTGAGGTAACCGGTGTACCAGGCCGGATCGGTGAAGATCACCTTGTAGTTGGCAAACGTGAAATCCTGCGGAAACAGCGTCAGGCCGCTGAGGATTTCGGTGTTGCTCTTGAAGGACATGTTCAGCAGCCAGTAGATCGGCACCAGCAGGAACAGGATGTAGATCAGCAGTGGAATCAGCTTTCTCTTGCTCATGGCGGGCCTCAGCGGTTGGCGTCAGAGTGAGTCATGGCGGTGTAGAACAGCCAGGACACCAACAGGATGATCAGGAAGTACACCAGCGAGAATGCCGCCGCCGGGCCAAGGTCGAATTGGCCGATGGCCATTTGCGTCAAGGTCTGGCTGAGGAATGTCGTGGCATTGCCCGGCCCGCCGCCCGTGAGCACGAACGGCTCGGTGTAGATCATGAAACTGTCCATGAACCGCAGCATCACCGCGATCAACAGCACGCTCTTGAGCTTGGGCAACTGGATGTGTCGGAACACCGCCCAGGCCGATGCGCGATCAATCCGCGCCGCCTGGTAATACACGTCCGGAATCGCCCGCAGCCCGGAAAAACACAACAGCGCCACCAGCGAAGTCCAGTGCCAGACGTCCATCACCAGCACCGTGACCCAGGCGTCCATGGTGTTGGCCGCATAGTTATAGTTGATGCCCATCGCGTTGAGGCTCGAACCAAGCAAGCCAATGTCGGCCCGGCCGAAGATCTGCCAGATAGTGCCGACCACGTTCCATGGAATCAGCAGCGGAATCGCCAGGATGATCAGCACCAGGGAAGACCAGCGGCCCTTGGTCGGCATGGTCAGGGCGATGGCGATGCCCAGCGGGATTTCGATCAGCAGCACGCAGCCGGAGTAGATGAACTGTCGCAGCAGCGAGTCGTGCAGCCGTGGGTCGAGCAGCACCTGTTTGTACCAGTCGGCGCCGACGAAGTAGCGGCTGGACTGGTCGAAGATGTCCTGCACCGAATAGTTGACCACGGTCATCATCGGGATCACCGCACTGAACGCCACCAGCAAAAACACCGGCAGCACCAGCCACCAGGCCTTGTTGTTCTGCACCTTGTTCATGGCAGCACCTCCAGCAGGTAATCGTCGGCATAGACCATCAACCATTGCGCCGGAAAGCTGATGTACGCCGTGCCCTCCGGCACCGGTTTGTCTTCCGCCAACCGCACTTTCAACGTCACGCCGTCGAGGTTCAGGGTCATGATCTTGTAGGTGCCGAGGTCTTCGACGTGTACGACCTTTGCCTGCATCGCGTCGTCAAACGGTTCGTCCCACACGTGTACGAACTCGGGTCGGATGCCAACCTTCAGGGTTTTCCATTCGGACGCGGCGATGCGTTGCAGTTGCGCCTCGGACAACGGCAAATACGTCGAGGCAAAACCGACACCGCCCGGTTGCGGCTGCACGTCGATCAGGTTCATCCCCGGGCTGCCGATGAAATAACCGACAAAGGTATGGCTCGGCCGTTCGAACAATTCCCGTGGCGTGCCGAATTGCACGATCTGCCCGCCGTACATCACCGCGATCTTGTCGGCGAAGGTCGAGGCTTCAAGTTGATCGTGGGTAACGTAGACCATGGTGATGTTGAATTGCTCGTGGATCTGTTTGAGCTTGCGCCGCAGCTTCCACTTCAGGTGCGGGTCGATCACCGTCAGCGGTTCATCGAAGAGGATGGCGGAGACGTCATCGCGCACCAGCCCACGGCCCATCGAGACTTTCTGTTTTTCGTCAGCGGTGAGGTTGCGCGCCTTCTTGCTCAGCAACGCCTGGAGGTCGAGGACCTCGGCAATTTCCTGCACCTTGCTGTGAATTTTCGCTTCGGCCATGCCCTGATTGCGCAGCGGAAAGGCCAGGTTGTCGAACACCGTCATGGTGTCGTAGACCACCGGGAACTGGAAAACCTGAGCGATGTTGCGCTTCTCCGGGGTCAGGTCGTTGACCGCTTTGCCATCGAACAGGACATGGCCCTGGGACGGGCTGAGCAACCCGGAAATGATGTTGAGCAAGGTCGACTTGCCGCAACCCGAAGGCCCGAGCAAGGCGTAGGCACCGCCCTGCTCCCAGATGTGATCCATCTCGCGGATCGCGTAATCCTCGGGGCCGCTCGGCGTGCGCGTGTAACTGTGGGCGAGGTTCTGCAAACGGATTTCGGCCATCAGGCAACCCTCGATATACGGCGACCGGGCGCCTGGACTAGCCGCCCCTGCGCATCGAACACAAACAGTTTATGGGTCGGGATGTAGATGCGGATCGGCGCATCGACGTCGTATTCGTGAACCCCGGGCAAATGCAGCACCAGCAGGAAATGCTCGTTGCGCACGTGGAGGAAGGTTTCCGAGCCGCTGATCTCGGCGACCTCGACGGTCACTGCCAGTTCGAGGTCATCGTCGTTGCTTGGCACCAGCGAGATGTGGCTCGGACGCACACCGAAGCGGAACTCGCCCTCGCCCACCGGGCGCAAATCGACGTTCAACGGGAAGTGCACGAAATTGGCGAAGCTGACTTCGTTGCCGGCGATGCGCCCGGGCATCAGGTTGATCGGCGGTTCGGAGAACAGCTCGGCGGCCAGCACCGATTGCGGCTGGTGATAGACCTCGGAGGACTTGCCGCTCTGGATCACCCGGCCTTCGTGAAGAATGGTCGTGGTGCCACCGAGCGCCAGCGCTTCGTTGGGTTCGGTGGTGGCGTAGATGGCGATGGTGTGCCGCGCCTTGAACAGCTCGCGCATTTCCTGGCGCAGTTCTTCGCGCAACTTGTAGTCGAGGTTGACCAGCGGCTCGTCGAACAGGATCAGCTCGGCGTCCTTGACCAGCGCCCGGGCCATCGCGGTGCGCTGTTGCTGACCGCCGGAGAGCTCGAGCGGATAGCGCTGGAGAAACTTCTCGATGCGCAGCATCTTCGCGGTTTCCAGCACTTTGCTCTGGATCAGTTCGTTGGACACGCCGGCCTGACGCAGCGGCGAGGCGATGTTCTCGAACACCGTCATGGTCGGGTAGTTGATGAACTGCTGATACACCATCGACACGTTGCGCAAACGCACCGGGCGTTGGGTGACGTCGACGCCGTTCATCAGGATGCGGCCGCTGTCGGGCTTGTCCAGGCCCGCCATCAGGCGCATGAGACTGGTTTTGCCGGACAGCGTGCGGCCAAGCAAAACGTTGAAAGATCCAGGTTCGAAACTCAGGCACGCATCGTCGATCCAGGTCTGGCCCTCGACGGTGCGGCTGACGTGCTCCAGAGTGAGTGACATGGCTCGGCCTTTTTATTATTGGAGTCAAGCGACCGGAGCAGTAGAGCGAGTTTCATGCCAGAAATTGCAAGTGGTTGATCTGGTTTGGAAATCCTTGAAACAGCAGTGGAAGCGCTTTCGTTGCTGAACAGAAATGAACAACGACGGCTGAACAATTGAACAATCGAACCGTTGACAATGAACAATAGTGAACAACACTCTACGGACTGTTCACGGTCCCTGTAGGAGCCAGGCTTGCCGGCGAAGGCGTCTTTGAAATCGCCTTCGCCGGCAAGCCTGGCTCCTACAGGTCAGTGGTGTGTCAGTACCATCACGCGAGAGATTCGACGTGATGTGCAAACCCCATAAAAACAATAAAAGCTTGCTCAGAGATCGACTGCCATGGCCGCACCTGCCTCGCCGCTCTCCCACGACGCCATCATCCAGGACTCCTGGTCACGTTGCCGCGCGTTCGGGCTCGATCATCAGAGTGCCCCGGCATTCGACCAGCTACCGGCAGCGGACATCGCGCAGTTGCTGGAAAGCCAGCATTCATTGGTGCAGACCACCCATCAGGAGGTCCTGCCCTATTACGAAAACATCCTCAGCAACTCCAATTGCCTGATCATGCTCGCCGACAATCAGGGCCAGGTCCTGACCTCCTGGGGCACCCAGCGCTTCATCGAGCCGAGCCTGACCCGCGGCTTCAGCGCCGGCGCCAGCTGGATGGAGCGCTGCAGCGGCACCAATGCGATCGGCACCGCACTGGCCTGTGAGCAGGCGGTGCACATCGAGCACGATGAACACTTCCTCAAGGCCAACCGCTTCATGACCGGTTCCGCCGCGCCGATTTTCGATGCCGAACGCAAGGTCATCGCGGTGCTGGACGTGTCCAGCGACAGTTACCTGCCGCCGTCCCACACCCTCGGCATGGTCAAGATGATGAGCCAGACCGTGGAGAACCGGCTGATCCTCAACCTGTTCCATGGCCAGCACTTTCAACTGACGTTCAATACCGGGTTGAACAATCTCGACAGCCAATGGGCGGGATTGTTGATTTTCGATGAGACCGGCCAGGTGCTCTCAGCCAATCGCCGCGCCGACAATCTGCTGGGCATCAGCCTGTCGCGGGTCAGTGTCGAGAGCCTGTTCAAGGTCTCGTTGCTGGAACTGCTGAATCAGCCGGACGGCCTGCCCTTCTCCCTCCAGGCGTCCGGGCGCAACCGCTTCCAGTGCCTGTTGAAGCGGCCGAAGCAGGCACCGATCCAGGCAAGAATGTTCGCCGAGCCCGCCGTGGCGGCACCCGCACCCGCCGCGATCAGCCTCAATACCCTGCACTTCGGCGACAGCCGTGTGGAAAAAGCCGTGCGCCAGGCCGAGCGCCTGCTGGAGAAAGACATTCCGCTGTTGATCCACGGCGAAACCGGGGTCGGCAAGGAAGTGTTCGTCAAGGCGCTGCATCAGGCCAGTTCTCGCAGCAAACAACCATTCATTGCCGTCAACTGTGCAGCGATCCCCGCCGAACTGGTGGAGTCCGAGCTGTTTGGCTACGAGAAAGGCGCGTTTACGGGTGCCAATCAGAAAGGCAGCATCGGGCTGATTCGCAAGGCCGACAAAGGCACGCTGTTTCTCGATGAAATCGGCGACATGCCATTGCCGACCCAAGCCCGGCTATTAAGGGTTTTGCAGGAACGCTGCGTGCAGCCGGTGGGCAGCAGCGAGCTGTTCCCGGTGGATATCCGCATTATCTCGGCGACTAACCGTTCGTTGCGCGAGCAGGTTCAGTTGGGACGGTTTCGCGAAGACCTGTATTACCGGATCGGCGGCTTGACCCTGGAATTGCCGCCGCTCAGGGAACGCAGCGACAAGCAGGCGCTGTTCAAACGCTTGTGGGAACAACACCGTGAACCGTCGCAGTGGGCCGGGCTGAGCCGTGAGGTGATGGAATTGTTCGGCCGTCATCCGTGGCCGGGGAATTTAAGGCAGGTCAGCAGCGTGATGCAGGTGGCGCTGGCCATGGCGGAAGAGCAACCGGTGCGGCCGGAGCATTTGCCGGATGATTTTTTTGTCGATCTGGAGATGGAACCCGTGGAGGTGGATGAGCCGTTGGCGGTTGATTTGAATGATGTGGAGGATTTGAATCGGCAGTTGCAGGCGGCTGGGGGGAATATCTCCCATCTGGCGCGGCGGTTGGGTGTTAGTCGCAATACCCTTTACAAGCGGTTGCGCCAGTCGGAATGACGGGACATCCGCAGCGGCGGCGCCCGGTTTGAGACCATTCGCGGGCAAGCCTCGCTCCTACAGGGACCGCGCCGTTCGCCAACACCGTGAACGACGCGGTCCCTGTAGGAGCGAGGCTTGCCCGCGAAGACGTCAGCCCTGTAACCGCTGAATCAATCCCACCCCAAAAACAAAAACCCGCACAAGGCGGGTTTTGTTTGTAACAAACGCAGCAATCAGTCAGCCAGACGCCAGGTCGTGCCACCCTTGCCATCTTCCAGCACCACACCCATCGCGGTCAGTTGATCGCGAATACGGTCGGATTCAGCCCAGTCCTTACCCGCACGTGCCGCCAGACGCGCAGCAATCAGCGCATCAACCTCAGCCGCATCAACCCGCCCTTCGGCACCGGCCTGCAGGAAGTCATCGGCCTCAAGCTGCAACACACCCAGCACGCTCGCCAGCTCTTTCAGGCGCGCCGCCAGACCTGCCGCCGCATCAAGATCGCTCTCGCGCAGACGGTTGATCTCGCGAACCATCTCGAACAGCACCGCGCAGGCTTCCGGCGTGCCGAAGTCGTCGTTCATCACCTGAGTGAAGCGCTCGACAAAAGCTTCGCCGCCAGCAGGCGCGACAGTCGGCAGGCCTTTCAACGCATGGTAGAAACGCTCGAGTGCGCCTTTGGCGTCCTTGAGGTTGTCTTCCGAATAGTTGATCGCGCTGCGGTAGTGGCTCGACACCAGCAGGTAACGCACGACTTCCGGGTGGTACTTTTCCAGCACGTCGCGAATGGTGAAGAAGTTGTTCAAGGACTTGGACATCTTCTCGCCATTGATGCGAATCATGCCGCAATGCATCCACGCGTTGGCGTAGGTCTTGCCGGTGGCCGCTTCGCTCTGGGCGATTTCGTTTTCATGGTGCGGGAACTCAAGGTCGCTGCCGCCGCCATGAATGTCGAAGGTCTCGCCCAGGCAGCAGGTCGACATCACCGAGCATTCGATGTGCCAGCCCGGACGACCGTCGCCCCACGGCGATGGCCAGCTCGGTTCACCCGGCTTGGCGCCTTTCCACAGCACGAAGTCCAGCGGGTCCTGCTTGGACTCGTCGACTTCGATCCGCGCGCCGATGCGCAGGTCTTCGATCTTCTTGCGCGACAGCTTGCCGTAGCCCATGAACTTGGCGACGCGGTAGTACACGTCGCCATTGCCCGGTGCGTAGGCGTAACCCTTGTCGATCAGGGTCTGGATCATGGTCTGCATGCCAGCGATGTGATCGGTGGCCCGCGGTTCCATGTCCGGCTTGAGGATGTTGAGGCGCGCCTCGTCCTCGTGCATCGCGGTGATCATGCGCTCGGTCAGCACGTCGAACGGTTCGCCGTTCTCCTTGGCCCGATTGATGATCTTGTCTTCAATGTCGGTGATATTGCGCACATACGTCAGGTTATAACCGCTGAACCGCAACCAGCGGGTCACCAGGTCAAACGCGACCATGCTGCGGCCGTGGCCAATGTGGCAGTAGTCGTACACGGTCATCCCGCAGACGTACATGCGCACATTGTTGCCATCCAGCGGCTTGAATACTTCTTTGCTCTTGGTGAGCGTGTTGTAGATCGAAAGCACGTTAGAGGTTCCTTGAATCACTGGCCCCACGAATCACGCAAGGTCACGGTACGGTTGAATACCGGAGCACCTGGTTTCGAGTCCTTGATATCCGCGCAGAAGTAACCTTCGCGCTCGAACTGGAAACGGTCTTCCGGCTGTGCATTGCCCAGGGAGGGTTCAGCACGACAACCAGTGAGTACTTGCAGCGAATCAGGGTTGATGTTGTCCAGGAAACTGGCGCTGTCTTCGGCCTTTTCAGGGTTCGGCGAGCGGAACAGGCGATCGTACAGACGCACTTCGCACTCGACGCTGGCCGCGGCCGGCACCCAGTGAATCACGCCTTTGACCTTGCGGCCTTCAGGGTTCTTGCCCAGGGTTTCCGGGTCGTACGAGCAACGCAGTTCGACGATGTTGCCATCGGCGTCCTTGATCGCTTCGTCGGCACGGATCACATAGCTGCCACGCAGACGCACTTCACCAGCCGGTTCCAGGCGCTTGTAGCCTTTTGGCGGCTCTTCCATGAAGTCATCGCGGTCGATGTAGATTTCACGGGCGAACGGCAGCTTGCGCACGCCGAGTTCTTCTTTCTGCGGGTGACGAGGCAGTTCGAGGTGATCGACCTTGTCTTCCGGGTAGTTGGTGATCACGACTTTCAACGGACGAAGCACGCACATGGCGCGCGGGGCGTTCGCGTCGAGGTCCTGACGGATGCTGAACTCAAGCATGCCGAAATCGACCACGCCGTCGGAACGGTTGGTGCCGATCATGTCGCAGAAATTGCGGATCGACGCCGGGGTGTAGCCACGGCGGCGGAAGCCGGACAGCGTGGACATGCGCGGATCGTCCCAGCCATTGACGTGCTTCTCATCGACCAACTGCTTGAGCTTGCGCTTGCTGGTGATGGTGTAGTTCAGGTTCAGGCGGCTGAACTCGTACTGGCGCGGGTTCGCCGGCACCGGCAGGTTCTCGAGGAACCACTCGTACAGCGGACGGTGGCTTTCGAATTCCAGGGTGCAGATCGAGTGGGTGATGCCTTCGATGGCGTCCGACTGACCGTGGGTGAAGTCGTAGTTCGGGTAGATGCACCACTTGTCACCGGTCTGGTGGTGATGCGCATGACGGATGCGATACATGATCGGATCGCGCAGGTTCATGTTCGGCGAAGCCATGTCGATCTTGGCCCGCAGCACACGTGCGCCGTCCGGGAACTCGCCGGCACGCATGCGGGCAAACCAGTCGAGGTTTTCTTCGACGCTGCGATCACGGAACGGGCTGTTGCGACCCGGCTCGGTCAGAGTGCCACGGTATTCCTTGGCCTGTTCAGGGCTCAGGTCGTCAACATAGGCCTTGCCGGCCTTGATCAGTTCAACGGCCCAGTCGTGCAACTGGTCGAAATACTGCGAGGCATAGCGCACTTCGCCGGACCATTCGAAACCCAGCCATTTGACGTCGCTTTCGATGGCGTCGATGTATTCCTGGTCTTCCTTGGCCGGGTTGGTGTCGTCGAAACGCAGGTGGGTGACGCCGCCAAACTCCTGGGCCAGACCGAAGTTCACACAGATCGACTTGGCGTGACCGATGTGCAGGTAGCCGTTGGGCTCAGGCGGGAAACGGGTGACGATCTGCGTGTGCTTACCCGAGTCCAGGTCCGCCTGGATGATCGGGCGCAGGAAATTGACCGGCACGGCAGGGCCGGTCTTGGAATTCGAGGTAGGGTCGACAGTGGGCTTGCTCATAGGATCCTTGAACGTACAAGTGCGCGGCCGGAACACGGGCCTGATAAAACAAAGCCGCTATCATAGCCGAAGCCGTCAAGTCGCTGACAGTACAGGCCCGAAAACGGCTGCATTTAATCGGATGCAAATGAAAAACAACCTCGAAATTGGCGTCTGTCGCGCTAAACTGCGCACCTTGGCCGACATCGGCCGGACCGGTTGAGGGCTCGACAGCCCTGAAACCCACGAATTCCCAGAAAACGCATTTCCAAAAAAGAGTCTCTGATCATGACCCAAGTCAAACTGACCACCAACCACGGCGACATCGTCCTGGAACTGAACGCCGAGAAAGCCCCGATCACCGTGGCCAACTTCATCGAGTACGTTAAAGCCGGTCACTACGAAAACACTGTTTTCCACCGCGTCATCGGTAACTTCATGATCCAGGGCGGCGGTTTCGAGCCAGGCATGAAAGAAAAGAAAGACAAGCGCCCAAGCATCCAGAACGAAGCCGACAACGGTCTTTCCAACGACAAATACACCGTCGCCATGGCCCGCACCATGGAGCCGCATTCGGCTTCCGCCCAGTTCTTCATCAACGTCGCTGACAACAGCTTCCTGAACCACAGCGGCAAGAACGTTCAGGGCTGGGGCTACGCAGTGTTCGGCAAAGTGACCGCCGGCACCGACGTTGTCGACAAGATCAAAGGCGTGTCCACCACCTCCAAGGCCGGCCACCAGGACGTACCAGCAGACGACGTGATCATCGAGAAAGCCGAGATCATTGAGTGATATTGCTGATTTCAGACTTGCATCTGGAAGAGGAGCGCCCGGACATCACCCGGGCGTTTCTGGATTTGCTCGCCGGACGCGCCCGCTCGGCGAGTGCGTTGTACATCCTCGGCGACTTTTTCGAAGCGTGGATTGGCGACGATGCCATGACGCCCTTCCAGCGTTCCATCTGCCAGGCCCTGCGCGACCTCAGCGACAGCGGCACGGCGATTTTTCTGATGCATGGCAATCGCGACTTCATGCTCGGCCAGGCCTTTTGCAAACAGGCCGGTTGTACGTTGTTGAAGGACCCGAGTGTCGTGCAGTTCAACGGCGAGCCGGTGCTCTTGATGCACGGCGACAGCCTCTGCACCCGCGACGAAGCTTATATGAAGCTGCGTCGTTACCTGCGCAACCCGATCACCCTGTTCATCCTGCGCCACTTGCCGTTGCGCACCCGCCATAAACTGGCGCGCAAACTGCGCAGCGAAAGCCGTGCGCAGACGCGGATGAAGGCCAATGACATTGTCGATGTCACGCCGGACGAAGTGCCACGGGTGATGCAGGCCTATGGCGTGAAAACCCTGATCCACGGGCACACCCATCGCCCGGCCATCCACAAGTTGCAGATTGGCGATCAAGCGGCCAAGCGCATTGTGCTGGGGGATTGGGATCGCCAGGGCTGGGCGTTGCAGGTGGATGAGAGCGGGTTTGCGTTGGCGCCGTTTGATTTCCCGCCGACACCTGGACTTGCAATACAACACCTGTAGGAGCGAGGCTTGCCCGCGAAGGCGTCGTGTCAGTCAACATCAATGCTGAATGATACGACGCTTTCGCGGGCAAGCCTCGCTCCTACAGGGCGTCTGCGGTGGGCCTAGTGGCCGGAGGCCGCGGGCCCGGCCTTTGCCGCGAACGGCGGTTTCGCCAGCCACACCAGCACGATCAACCCCATGAACGCCCACCCCAGCAACGTGAAGTAATCCACGGTGGAGAGCATGTACGCCTGACTGGTCAGCACATGATCGAGCTGCGCATACGCCGGGTTGTTCGCACCGCCCAGCGCATTCAGGGCCTCGCGGGTCGCCGGTTCGTAGGTGCTGATGCTTTCGCTCATGTACGCGTGATGCTGATCCGCCCGACGAATCCAGATCCACGTGGTCAACGACGCTGCAAAACTGCCGCCCAGTGTCCGCAGGAACGTCGCGAGGCCCGCGCCATCGGCGATCTGGCTCGGTGGCAGGTCCGACATCAAAATGCTCAAGGTCGGCATGAAGAACAGCGCCACGCCAATGCCCATGAACAACTGCACCAGGGCGATGTGCTGGAAGTCCACTTCGTTGGTGAACCCGGCGCGCATGAAGCAGCTGAGGCCAATCGCCAGGAACGCCAGGCCTGCCAGTAGCCGCAGGTCGAACTTGTGTGCGTACTTGCCGACAAACGGCGAGAGGATCACCGGCAGAATCCCGATTGGCGCAACCGCCAGCCCGGCCCACGTTGCCGTGTAGCCCATCTGCGTTTGCAGCCATTGCGGCAGGATCAGGTTGATGCCGAAGAACCCGGCGTAACCCAGCACCAGCACAATCGTGCCGATGCGGAAGTTGCGATACGCGAACAAGCGCAGGTTGACCACCGGGTGTTTGTCGGTCATTTCCCAGATCACGAACACCGCCAGCGCAATCGCGGAAATGGCCGCGCCGATGAGGATGAAATTCGATTCAAACCAGTCGAGGTCGTTGCCCTTGTCGAGGATCACCTGCAACGCGCCGACACCGATGATCAACGTGATCAGACCGACGTAATCCATTGGCTGATAACTGGTCACCACCGGCCGCGCCTTGAGCTGCGAACGCACCACCATCACCGCGAAAACCCCGATTGGCACGTTGATGAAGAAGATCCACGGCCAGCTATAACTGTCGGTAATCCAGCCGCCCAGAATCGGCCCGGCAATCGGCGCCACCACCGTGACCATCGCCAGCAACGCCAGGGCCATGCCGCGCCTGGCGGGTGGATAGACCGCGATCAGCAGCGTCTGGGTCATCGGGTACAACGGCCCGGCCACCAGACCTTGCAGCACCCGAAAGCCAATCAGCTCCGGCATCGAGGTGGAGATACCGCAGAGAAACGAAGCCAGCACAAACAGGATCGTCGCCCACAGAAACAGTTTCACTTCGCCAAAGCGCCGACTGAGCCAGCCAGTCAGCGGCAGCGCAATCGCATTGCTCACCGCAAACGAGGTGATCACCCAGGTGCCCTGCTCCGAACTCACCCCCAGGTTGCCGGAAATCGTCGGCAACGCCACGTTGGCGATGGTGGTGTCGAGCACTTGCATGAAAGTCGCCAGCGACAGGCCGATGGTGCTGAGCAGAAGGCTGGGCGGGGTGAAAGACGCGTTATTGCTCATCGCGAATCCTTTGAAACCTGATGGGCGCTACGCCTCTTACAGACGCAGCTGGCCGTGTAGGAGCGAGCTTGCTCGCGATGGTGGTCCAGACAACGCGGGTATCCAGACAGCCGCGCGTTATCGTTGACATCCATCGCGAGCAAGCTCGCTCCCACAGGGTCGGTGTCAGCGTTGCGCGGTTTTGCTGACCGCTGCGCTGTTGTCGTGGATCAACTGCGTGATCATCGCGTCGGCCTCGGCCAACTGACGGTCATAGACGCTGGTGCTGAACGACGCCTTTTGCGGCGTCTGTTGCGCCAGCACCGGGCCGCTCTGGTCGCGCAGGTTCACATCGACCTGAGTCGACAGGCCCACGCGCAACGGGTGCTTGGCCAGTTCTTCGGCGTTGATGTGAATCCGCACCGGCACACGTTGCACGATCTTGATCCAGTTCCCGGTGGCGTTCTGCGCCGGCAGCAGGGCAAACGCGCTGCCGGTGCCAGCGCCGAGGCTGTCGATGGTGCCGCTGAATTTCACGTCGCTGCCGTACAGGTCAGCCTGGATATCCACCGGTTGGCCAATGCGCATGTCGCGCAGTTGGGTTTCCTTGAAGTTGGCGTCGATCCACAACTGATCCAGCGGAATCACCGCCATCAGCGCGGTGCCCGGCTGGACCCGTTGACCGAGTTGTACCGAGCGCTTGGCGACGTAACCGGTCACCGGTGCAATCAGAGTGCTGCGGGAATGGTTCAGGTATGCCTGGCGCAGTTGCGCGGCGGCCGACATCACGTCCGGGTGCGACGACACCACGGTGTCATCCACCAGGGCGCTGGTGGTTTTCAGTTGCTGTTTGGCGTTGGCCAGGGCGTTTTGCGCCGAGGTCAGGTCATCGCGAGCGTGGGACAGTTCTTCCTGGGAAATCGCCCCGCCCGCCGCGAGATTTTTCCGGCGATTGAAGTTGTCCTGGGCCTTCTGCACTTCCGCCTGCTGGGCGTTGACCTGGGCTTTCATGCCGTCGACATTGCTGTACAAGCCGCGCACCTGACGCACGGTGCGCGCCAGGTTGGCCTGGGCACTTTGCAGACCGACTTCGGCGTCGTTCGGGTCGAAATTCACCAGCACCTGGCCTTCATGGACCAGGTCGCCGTCATCAGCGCCAATGCTCACGACGGTGCCGGTGACCAGCGGCGTGATTTCCACCACGTTGCCGTTCACATAGGCGTCGTCGGTGCTTTCGTTCCAGCGCCCGTAGAATTCGTGATAACCCCAGACGCCGACACCGGCGAGGACCACCACGATGGCCAGGACCACCAGCATGACTTTGCGTTTGCGCGGGTTGCTGGTGTCCTGCGGGTTGCCGGAGGTTTGTGTGTTTTGTGCAGTGGCCATGACCATTACCTTGAATTAGTTGTGCTGCGTGGCTGGGGTTGCGTTGGCCGCGGTCAGGGTTTCGCCCTGAAAACCGCCGCCCAGCGCCTGCATCAGTTGGATCGACAGGTCGATCTGCTCGGCATTCAGGTTGGCCAGCTGACGCTGGGCCTGGAGCAATTGCTGCTCGATGCTGAGCACGTCCAGGTAGTTGCCGATGCCGGAACCGTACCGCTGGACCACGGTGTTGTAAGAATCCTGGGCAATGTCGGTGGCGTGCTGCTGAGCGCCGATCTGCCGGCCGATGTCACGCAACTGGTTGATGGTGTCGCTGACATCACCGAGGGCTTTCACCAGGCTTTTGTTGTACTGCGCAACGGCGAGGTCGTAATCGGCGTCGCGGGCATCGAGGTCGGCGCGCAGGCGGCCGCCATCGAAAATCGGCAGGGAAATGGTCGGTGCGATGTTGAAGAATCGACTGGCCGAACCGAACATCGCGTCGCCCAACAACGATTCGGCACCGGCCGCCGCGCTGAGGTTCAGGTTGGGATAGAACCGGGTCTTGCCGGCGTCGATGCTCTTGCTGGCCGCCTCGACCCGCCAGCGCGCGGCCACCAGATCGGGACGACGACCGAGCAACTCGGCAGGCAGGACCGACGGCAATGCGACGGCGCTGGCCTGAAGAATCTTCGGCCGGGCGATTTCATTGCCGCGATCCGGGCCTTTGCCAAGCAAGACCGCCAAGGCGATTTTCGCGCTTTGCAGGCGTTTCTCGGCGTCGATCAGGCTGGCTTCAGACGTGGCTTCCAGGCTTTCGGTTTGCTGAAACTGGTACTGGCTGTCGATCCCGGAACTCAGGCGACGCTGGCTCAGGTCGAGCATTTGTTTGGTGCGCTTGAGGTCTTCGTTGGCCAGGTCATAAACGATGTGCGCCTGCCCCAGATCGCTGTAGGCGCGGGCGACGTCGGCAGACAACGTCAACTGCGCGGCCTGCTGATCGACTTCGGCAGCGCGGGCCTGGCCCAACGCGGCTTCCCAGGCATCACGCTGACCGCCCCAGAGGTCGAAGTTGTAGTTGAAGCTGGCACCGATGTTACGCACGGTGGAGTAGGCATCGCCCTCGCCCCTCGGGTCTTGATCCCGGGCCAGACGCGAACGGCTGACGCCGGCGCTGGCATCGAGGGTCGGCATCCGCGCGGCGTCGGCGGAATACGCGGCGGCGCTGGCCTGATGGGCGCGGGCGTCGGCGATCTGCATGTCGGGGCTGTCGTGCAGGGCTTCGCGGATCAGACCGTCGAGCTGCGGGTCGCCGAGGCTTTTCCACCAGTCGCTTTTCGGCCAGGCCGCAGGCGACAGGGTCACGCCGCTGAGGGATTGCCCGGCCTTGAGGTCTTTCGCATCGAGGCTTTTGCCTTCGGTGGTCAGGCCGCTGTAGCTGGCGCATCCGGCCAGGGTCATGGCCGCGAGCACCAGGCTCAGGCCGGCGCGCAAGGTTTTGCTGCTCATTTGTCACCTACCCGCAGCAGCGTGATCGAGTCACCGGCTGCCACCAAAATTTTCTTCAGGATCTGCTCCAGGGTTTTCAGCTCATCCGGAGTGATCGCACCGGCCAGTTCGTTCATCGCGTCGGCGCCGATCACCGGCAAGCGGTCAGCCAACTGCTGGCCTTGCTCAGTCAACACAAGCTGCACCTGACGGCGGTCCGCTTCGGAGCGTTGGCGGGCGAGGAAACCTTTCTGTTCCAGACGATCGAGCATGCGGGTCATCGAGCCACTGTCGAGCGACAGGTGCCGGCACAGTTCGGCCGGGGTATCGACGCCGTATTGGGCGATGATGATCAGCACTTTGAACTGCGCGGCGGTGATGCCGTGGGGTTCCATGTGCGTGTCGATGATCCGGTCCTTGAGCAGCGCGGCGCGCCCGAGCAGGAGACCGAGATGGCAGTTCTTGAATTCGTCCGGGGTGAAATGTTTCATCTGACCACCAATTAGCTGCCTAGGCAGAGAATGTATGTCGAGATGTTACTGCCTAGGCAGCCAATGTCAACGTAATAGTTAGGTTGCTTTGTATTTGATGGATAAATGGTGTGGATTTTGTGGCGGGCACAATGACGCCTTCGCGGGCAAGCCTCGCTCCTACGGGTTCGGTGTAATCCCTGTAGGAGCGAGCGGTGCGGCGATCCGACTTGCCCGCGAAGAAAGCGACTCGGTTTGGAGAGGACGGGGTTTAGAAATCCCGCTTGTAGAAGATATCCAGCGAACTGGCCACGCCACCCGCCGCTTCGAGGTACACCTTCTTGCTCAGCTTGTAGCGCAGGGCAATGGTGTTGGCCGGTTCAAACACGCCAACGCCATAACGCAGGCTGAGCTTCTCGGAGATATTGCCGCTGGCGACCACACTCGTCGTATTGCCGCTGCCCTCGGTATCGAGCTGGAAATCCTGAATCCCCAGATCGCTGGCCAGTTTGCCGGTCACCCCGGCACTGCCCATCAGGCCCAACCCCAACGCGGCCTGCGCCAGCATGTTGTTGTCTTCACCGGTGGTGCTCAGCGGACGCCCGAGCACCAGATAGGACAAGGCCTGTTCCTGGCTCATCGCCGGTTCGGAGAAGATCTGCGTTGTCGGCTGCTCGGCGCTGCCGCTCAGGCGAATACCGGCGATGACGTCGTCGGTCTGGCGAATCGCCTCGATGTCCAGGTACGGCTGATCGATCGGGCCGGCAAACAGCAAGCGCGCCCGGCGCACCGTCAGCCGCTGGCCGTAGGCCCGATAACGCCCGTCGTTGAGCCACAGCTCGCCGCGGGTGTCCATGTTGTCGCCGATGTGCACGTGCCCTTGCAGGTTGGCGGTCAGGCCAAACCCGGCGAAGCTGAGTTTGTCTTCGCCGACCGCCACGTCGATGTCCATTTTCATCGCCAGCGGCGGTTTGCCCTCTTCGGTCTGCGCGCCAATGATCACCGTGTCATCAGAGATCTTGACCGTCGATGGCGGCAACTCGCGCACGGTGATTTCGCCTTTCGGCACCAGCACTTTGCCAGCGATGGCCAGCTCGTCGCCCTTCATCGAAATCTTCAAGTCCGGCGCCACTTCGAGCTTGGCGTACGGTTCGACAGTGACCGGCAACTGCGTGCCTTTGAGCGCCAGGTCCACCACCAGCGCCTGACCCCAGGCGATGCTGCCGGTCAAGCTGCCCTGCCCGCTCTTGCCGCTTTTCCAGCCACCGTTCAACTGCACGGTTTCGCCGGCGATCAGCGCTTGAAGCTGCAACGCTTCAAGGTCCATCGGCAATTCAGGGCCGGAAATCTCGCCGTCGCTGAGCAACAGATTGCCGTTGACCAAAGGCGCCAGCAGACCACCGGAAATCGTGCCGCTGCCATTCAGGCGTCCGGTGAGCTTCTCGACCATCGGCACAAACGGTCGCGCCACGGACAGGTCAAGGCCATTGAGGCGGAACGCGCCGGTCAGCGGTTTGTTCTTCGGCAATGGATTGATCTGCGCCTGCACACTCAATTCGCCGAGCTTGCCGCCGACGAAGTTGAGGTCGGTGTCGATGCGCTTGGGCGTGAGTTTGCTGGTGAGTTTCAGGGTCTGGTAGGGGAAGTCCAGCCACTGATCCTTTTCCTTGATGCGCAGGGTGCCGCCGCTGGCATCGAGGCTGATCTGGCCGTTCGGGCCGCTGGCCGGCAGGTCCAGTTGCAGATCGGCGTTGAGCCGGCCCCTCCAGGCGAAATCCTTTGGCAGCCATTGCGCAAGGCTTTCAATCGGGAATTGCTTGAGGTGATAACGCAACTTCGGTTCCGGCATCAGGCGCTGGTCTTCACTGCACAGACTGGCCGGGCCGGACATCCAGCAATGGGCGCCGAAGTTGATTTTGCCGTCCGCCAGCCGTTCGAGTTTCGCCGGGTTTTGCAGCTTCCAGTCCTGGCCACCGGCCTGAATATCACCGCTGGCCAAACGTCCGCGCCAGTTGCCTTTGTCCAGATTGCCGTCGAGGCCCAGGGCCAGTTTCAGTTGCGGGCCTTGCAGGTCGAGTGTCAGTTTCTGGTTTTTGATATCGCCGGTGCCGCTGGCGGTCAGTGTGCCCAGGGAGGTATCGCCGGCCTGAATGCCCGAGCCCTTGAAATCGATTTTCGCCCGTTGCGCACTGTCGAGGGTCGCGTCGAGGTTCAGGCTTTGCAGGCGATTGTCTTCGAACGCCAGTTGCGTGCCTTGCAACCCGAGCTTGCCTTGCGGTGCCTTGAGCGTGCCGGCGACATCGACGCGACCATTGAGCTGGCCGCGCAGTTGCGGCCACAGCTGCGCCAGGCGCGACAGCTTGATGTCGATCTGGCCGGCGAGTTTCTGTTGCAGGCTGCCCTTGCCGGTGATGCTGTTGTCACCGAGGCGGATTTGCAGCGCAGTGAGGTTCCATTGCTCGCCGCTACCATCGGCCTTGGCTTGCAGGATGGCCGGCTGGCCACGCAGTTTGCCCTTCAGATCAAGGTCCGCGTTCAGGCTGAGTTTTTCATTCTTCATCTCGCCTTTGCTGCGCAGCGGTCCGGCCAGGGTGCCCGGCAATTCCGCGACCCAATACGCCGGGTTGATCGCCGACAGGTCCAGCGCGGTGTCCCAGGCAATGCCATCGGCAAATTGCAGGTTCAGGTGGCCTTCGGCCTTGCCCTGCCCGGCTTCGAGCTGGATTTGTTGCAGGTAGATTTTCGTCAGGTCGCCAGCGAACGGGCTGCTCAGGCTGAACGCCCCGGCCGGGCCATCCAGTGCAGCCTTGAAGTTGCCGAGGTATTTGCCGTCGGTGTAAGAGACTTCGCCGTTGAAGCTGCGCAACGCCACTTCAGGTTCGTCGATCAGCGGATAGAGCCGGTGCCAGGGGAAATCCAGCCAGTCGATTTTCGCCGTGGCGTTCAGGCCTTTACTCCAGTCCAGAACACCCGTGAGTTTGAGACTTTGCTTGTCGTTGGCGGTCAGGTCCAGCGCGGCGATCTGCGCGCCGTTGGCGTCGACTTTGCCTTGCAGCATCAGTGCAACCGGGCCTTTCTCAGCGGGCAGCGTGGCGTTGCCGCGCAACTGGTAGCCGTTTTTCAGGTCGCCGTCGCCGGTCAGTTCAAGCTGATTGAGTTGCAGGGTGTCTGGCAGGTCCGCACTGGGTTTGAAGCCATCGGCAACGATCCGCACCTTGGCCGGCAGGTTATCCACCAGCGGCTGCAACTCGCCGGTCAGTTGGCCGTTCAGGTAACCGCTGCTGTCGGCGGTGAGCTTCAGGGTTTTCAGCAGGTCGCCGTTGATTTTCAGCGTCAGCGCCCAGGGCTCGGGCGCCGGCAGGGTCAGTTTGCCTTCAGCCTTGAGCGGCCAGTTGCCGTTGGGTTGCAGGAGGCCGGACAGGTTCAGGCTGAGGTCGTCGCGTTGCAGTTGCACGGAGTCGATCTGCATCCCCTGCTCGGTCCAGTGCGCCGCCAGTTGCAGGCCTTTGAGTTCTTCGCTGCCGTTGAACAGCAAGCTGCCGACCTGCACGTCGCCCAGCTCGATGGCCAGTGGCAATTTCAGATCCGGCAAGGTGATCGGTCCGCTGCTCTGCTCTTCAGGGCCCGGTGGAAACTGCAGGCTGACCTGATCGGTTTTCAGTTGCTCGATGCACAGGGCCATGCGCGTCAGGCACAACGGCGACCAGGCGAAAATCACCTTGCTCAGCTCAACCCGGCTGGTGTCCTGCTGCCAGACCAGATGATCGGCGCTCCACTGGCCGCCCAGACGGCCCTGGAAATTCTCGACCACCAAACCCGGCACAAAGCCGAGCGCCCAGCGGCTGCCCGTCGCGGTGCCCAGCACCGTGGTCACGGCCAGCAGCACCAGCATCAACAGCGCCAGAATCGTCAGCAGCGTTACTTTCAAACCACGCTTCACAGCTCAGGCCCCATGGAAAAGTGCAGTCGTATGCCGCCGTCGTCGTCCATCGCGTGGGCCAGGTCGAGGCGAATCGGCCCCACCGGTGACACCCAGCGCACACCGATACCGACGCCGGTCTTGAGATCGGGCAGTTCGAGTTTGTTGAAGGAATTGCCCTGGTCGACGAACGTCGCGACCCGCCATTTTTCGGCGATGGAATATTGATACTCGACGCTGCCGGCAATCATGTAGCGGCCACCGATGCGGTCGCCCTCGGAGTTTTCCGGGGACAGGCTCTGGTAGTCGTAACCGCGCACGCTCTGATCGCCACCGGCGAAGAAGCGCAGCGACGGCGGCACCGATTTGTAGCCATTGGTGGCACTGCCACCCACCTGCACCCGGCCGAGGAAACGGTGTTTATCAAAGACTGTGGTCAGACCTTTGACCAGCGCGGTGCCGTAAAGCAGGTTGTTGTCGGAACCCAAGCCTTCCTTGGCCACTTTGCTTTCGAACTGCAGCCGATAGCCGTTGTGCGGGTCGATGCGGTTGTCGCTTTTCAGATAGGAATAGCTGACGCCGGGCATCAGCAGATTGCTCAGCCCCGAGTCATCGCCGAGTCGATATTCTTCGCGCTGCCATTTCAGCGACACCACTCGCTGCCAGCCGCTGGGCAACTTGCTGTGCCATTCGGGGCCGAGGGTCAGCAGTTTGCTCAGGCTGTCCTTGTCGGCGATTTCTTCGCTCTGATAACCACCGGCGAAGCGCAGTTTGTCGGTCAGCGGCGGGTCCAGCGGAATGTCATAGAACAGCCCGACGTTTTGCCGTGGCGCCGAGACTTCGGTTTCCCAGCCATAGCTGTGGCCTTGAGGGTTGACCCAGTGCCGAGTCCAGTTGGCCTTGACCCGTGGGCCGACGTCTGTGGAATAGCCCAGGCCGAGGCCCATGGTCCGCGGCTTGCGGGTGTCGAGCTTGACGTCCACCGGGATCACATCGTTCTTGGACGCCGTCGGCGCGGCGTCGACGCGCACGCCTTCGAAGTACCCGCTTGCCTGCAGATTCTGATTCAGTTCGGCGATCAGTTCGGAGTCATAGGGCTCACCCGCCTTGAACGGCACCATGCGTTGCAGCAACTCTTCGTCGAACGGCGTATCGCCTTCGAAACTGACTTTACCCAAGGTGTAACGCGGGCCGCTATCGTAGATCAGTTCGATGTCGGCAACGCCGGCTCGCGGGTCGACCGCGAGTTTCTGCCGGGTGAAATAACCGCTGAAGAAACCGTAACGCGAGGCCTGGTTCTGGATCAGCCGCTTGGCGTCTTCGTAGCGGCCATGATTGAGCACCGCGCCGGTTTTCAGCGCATTGCTTTTGGGCACACGAAAGGTTTTGAGGGAGGCCGCAGGGCCGTCGATGCGAATAGTGACATTGCGCAAATGCACAGGCTCGCCGGGATCGATGTTCATGACCAGGCGCGGTGTCTTGCCGCCCTTCACGTCCGTGTCGATCTGTGGCTGGTAATAACCCAAGGCCTGGGCGGCCTTGCGCGCCTGTTCTTCGGCGCCACGACTGAAGCGCAACAAGGCCTCCTCGTCACGATCGCCGAGGCTGCCGATATAGCCCTCTATATTGGCCTTCAGTTCATCGTTGGACGGTTTGATCCGCACATCCAATTCACTTTGCGCCAGCGCCGCGCAGCTGGTGATCAGCATCAGCACGCCGCTGGTAATTCTTCCTGGAAACTTCATAGGCGCGGATGCTATCACGAGCGTGGGAGCGTGATAGAGCCTCGCGCCCCGCGAAAGTTCTACCGTTTTATGCCGTGGCGGTTTGCAGCACCTGTGGGTTGGCGTGGAAAAACACATGCTCGCGGATCGGTCCTACCGCCACTTCACCGATTTCCTCGTAGCCCTGACGTTTATAGAACTCCAGATAACGCGGGTTCCCGGTATCGAGGACTACACCCTGGGAATGCTCATCGACCGCACACCAGTTATGAACCGCCTGCAACAGTTGTTCGCCGAAGTGCTTGCCCTGAAATTGCGGGTGAACCCCCAGCAAGGGCAGCAGGTGCACCGAATCGGACGGCACGCAGGCCATCACCGCGTCGTGGTATTCGAGGTAGCGGCGGGTGCAGCGAAACCCGGTGCTGAGCACCATCCGCAGGCGCCACGCCCAGCTTTCGGTGATGCCCAGGCGTCGTTGCGGCGGCGCGATCAGCGCGATACCGATCAAGCGGTCGTTGACCAGCAGGCCGATGGCTGGCAAATCCTGAAGAAAGTGTTGTTTGACCAGTTCCCGTACGGTGGCGCGCACCCGCTGTTCATAACCGGGACGTTCGGCTTCGAAGAGGTAACCAAAGGTCGGCTCGTGGCGGTAGGCCTGGTACAACAGGGAGCGGGCTTCGCGGGAATAGCCGCTGTCGAGCATGTGGATATCGGCGATGACGGTCGAGGTTTCGGGCATAACGGTCATTCTCCCCGGCGCGGCTCGGGTGGCTGCGCTCTTATTGGTACGAGCGTGTGGGTGGCTTCACAGTTCCCCAGACAGGTATAGACCAAGTCAGGATCTTCATCGACTGAACTGGCCTCTTCGCGGGCAAGCCTCGCTCCTACAGGTGAATCAATTGGGTGCAACTCAAAACCTGTAGGAGCGAGGCTTGCCCGCGAAGAGGCCGGTACTGCCAATGAAGATCTGACAGAACACAGCGAATCCCCTCACCCCACACTGGCCCCAATCCCACAGGTCAGCTAGCATCGCCCTTTTGCCAGGACTGCCGACCATGAAGATCGTCTCCTTCAACATCAACGGGCTGCGCGCTCGTCCTCATCAGCTGGCGGCGCTGATCGAAAAGCATCAGCCGGACGTGATCGGCCTGCAGGAAACCAAGGTCCACGACGATCAGTTCCCGCTGGCCGAGATCCAGGCGCTGGGCTATCACGTGTATTTCCACGGGCAAAAAGGTCACTACGGCGTTGCCCTGCTCTCGCGCAAGGAACCGCTGGAACTGCACAAAGGTTTCGTCACCGATGAAGAAGACGCCCAGCGTCGCTTCATTTGGGGCACTTTCGCCGACGCCAATGGCGTGCCGGTGACGATCATGAACGGCTATTTCCCACAGGGTGAAAGCCGCGACCATCCAACCAAATTCCCGGCCAAGGAACGTTTCTACAACGATCTGCAGCACTTGCTGGAAAGCCAGTTCAACAACGAACAACCGCTGGTGGTGATGGGCGATGTGAACATTTCCCCGGAAGACTGCGACATCGGCATCGGCCCGGACAACATGAAGCGCTGGCTGAAAACCGGCAAATGCAGCTTCCTGCCGGAAGAACGCGAGTGGATGGCACGCTTGAAGAACTGGGGCCTGGTGGACAGCTTCCGCCACCTGAACCCGGACGTGGCCGACCGATTCAGCTGGTTCGACTACCGCAGCCGTGGCTTTGAGGATGAACCGAAGCGCGGGCTGCGGATTGACGTGATCATGGCGTCCCACGGCTTGTTGCCGCGGGTGAAGGATGCCGGCGTGGATTACGAGTTGCGCGGGATGGAAAAACCGTCGGACCACGCGCCGATCTGGCTTGAGTTGAGCTGATCCCCCGGCTCAACGCAGCTCAACTGTAGGAGCAAGCTTGCTCGCGATGAGGGTCTGACATTCAACATCTATGTTGCCTGACACTCCGCCATCGCCGGCAAGCCGGTCTCGCTCCCACATTAGCAACTGTCATCTTTCAGAAACCTTACTGACTTAATCTCCCGGCACTTTCTTTGTTCTTTAAAGGTGCCGGCATGACGCTGCGCGTTTTCTTCCTGTTAATGCTGTGCGCCGGGCTGCCCATCACCGCGTCGGCCGCTGACTTGCCGACGCCCAAACAGGGACCGGTGCTGCGCATCCAGGGTTCCAACACCATTGGCGCGGCATTGGGCCCGGCGCTGGTCGAGGGCTTGATGCGCGAGCAAGGCTTGCTCAAGGTCCACAGCGAAACCCCGGACAAAGCCAACGAATTGCGCGTGGTCGGCGAAACCGCTCAGGGCCGCCGGGTTATGGTGGACATCGCGGCCCACGGTTCCAGCACCGGTTTCACCGCCCTGAAAAACGCCACGGCGGACCTCGCCGCCTCTTCGCGCCCGATCAAGGACAGCGAACTGCTGGCCCTGCAATCCCTCGGCGACCTGAAGAGTCCTGGCGCCGAGCAGGTCATCGCCATCGACGGCCTGGCAATCATCCTTCATCCGCAAAACCCGCTGAATCAACTCAACACCGAACAACTAGCGCAAATCTTCAGCGGCGAAGTGAAAACCTGGGAAGAACTCGGCGGCAGCGGTGGGAGCATTCACCTGTATGCGCGGGATGACCAATCGGGCACGTACGACACGTTTAAGGAAGTGGTGCTCAGTCGTCGTGGGAAAACGCTGAACAGCGCAGCGAAACGTTTCGAATCCAGCGAGCAGTTGTCCGACGCGGTCAGCCTCGATCCGCAGGGCATCGGTTTTATCGGCCTGCCCTACGTGCGTCAGGCCAAAGCCGTGGCGATCGTCGATGGCCAATCCCAGGCCATGCCGCCGCTTAACAGCCTGATCGCCACGGAAGACTATCCATTGTCGCGGCGGTTGTTCTTTTACCTGCCGCCCAACGCCAAAAACCCCTGGGCCGAAGCGTTGGTGGCGTTTGCGCAAAGCAGCAACGGCCAGGCCATCGTCGCGGCCAACGGGTTTATTGCCCAGACCGTCCAGGCGATGGCCGTTACGCCCAACGCATTGATGCCCGAGGGTTATCAGGCGCTCAGTCGCCACGCCCAGCGCTTGACTGTGAATTTTCGTTTCGAGGAAGGCAGCGCAACGCTGGACAACAAGGCCCGACAGGACCTGACGCGGGTGCTTGATTACCTTCAGCAGAACCAGAAAACCAACCGGCAGGTGACGTTGGTGGGGTTTGGCGATGCCAAGAGCGATCCGGCGCGGGCTGACCTGCTGTCGAAATTGCGGGCCATGGCGGTGCGGCGGGAGTTGGTGAAAAGCGGCGTGGTGTTTCGCGAGATTCGCGGTTTTGGCGCCGAGATGCCGGTGGCGGCCAATAGTGCGGATGAGGGGCGGATCAAGAATCGGCGGGTTGAGGTTTGGGTGTATTGATTGGGTTTTGTGTGTATATCCGTTGCTGCGGTAACGGCTTCTATTGGTTTCGCCCTTACGGCGAGTCACTTGGAGAAGCGCCAAGTAACCAAGCGCTCTTGCCCCTTTCGTTCGGTGCCTCGCCTAGGCTCGGCATACCCTCGCTCCGGTCCTGCTCCGTGGGCCCGCCGCCATCGGCCATCCATGGCCGGGGGCGGCTAACCCGGCATCCATGCCGGGTTGCCCACTGCGCAGAACCTCCACTCGGCCTCTCGAGGGGGCGTGCACCTCAAGATCAAAAGCTGAAGGCGAGCTAACGCTCGGCCTGATGAGTGGTGAAGATCAAAGGCGTACGCGCGCCCTGTAGGAGCCGGCTTGCCGGCGAAAATCGTCTGGGCACCGCGTTCATTCAGACAGCCCGCGTTATCGTTGACGTCCATCGCCAGCAAGCTGGCTCCTACAAGGGAAATGCATATGCATTTGGATAAATACGATCAACTGTAGGAGCCGGCTTGCTGCGGGCGGCGTTCCGACGATGGCGGTGGGTCAGTCCCCCTCCTTTTCGACTGGACGGACGCCATCGCCAGCAAGCTGGCTCCTACGGGGAAATGCATATGTGTTCGGAATGTACACGATCAACTGTAGGAGCCGGCTTGCTGGCGATGGCGGTGGGTCAGTCGACGTATGTATTGGCTGGACGGACGCCATCGCCAGCAAGCCGGCTCCTACAGGGGAGCGGTGTACATGTCGGGAATGAGTGAACGCATCAAAGAAGGACAACGCGTACAACTGAAGAGCCAGGTCGGCTTTCAGGCCGCCTCGGCGGCCGTGGCGGTAGTCGCCCCCTCGAGAGGCCGAGTGGAGGTTCTGCGCAGTGGGCAACCCGGCATGGATGCCGGGTTAGCCGCGCACGGCCAGGGATGGCCGATCGCGGCGGGCCCACGGAGCAGGACCGGAGCGAGGGCATGCCGAGCCTAGGCGAGGCACCGAACGAAAGGGGCAAAAGCGCTTGGTTACTTGGCGCTTTTCCAAGTGACCCGCTGTAAGAGCGGAACCAATAGCCGCCGCTACCGCAGAAATGGATATGTACTCCGACAAAAAAAATGATCGACTATCAGGCCGCCATCGCCAGCAAGCCGGCTCCTACAGGGGTTCCGGGGCCTTCCGCTCAATCAGCCCAACAGTTTCTCCAATTGCGCAACGGTATCCACCGCACCCAACGTTTTCGCAGCATCCAACGCCGAAACCCCATTGGCATCCTTGGCCTTAGGATCCGCCCCTTTGCTAATCAGGTAATCAACGATTTCCACGCGATTGAACATCGCCGCCATCATCAACGCCGTGCGACCGTCAAACGATGCACCTTCCACCAGCGCACCGCCCTCGACCAACGCCTTGACCACCGCCAGGTCCCCTTTGAACGCCGCGCCAGCAATCGGGCTCTGGCCATTGTCGTTGCGGATTTCCGGATCAGCCTTGTGCTCAAGCAGCACTTTCACCGTGTCCACATGGCCGTGGTAAGCGGCCAGCATCAGCAACGTGTCACCCTTGTGGTTGCGCAGGTTCGGCGGCAGGCCTTTGGTCAGCAGCGCAGCCATCATCGCCGCATCACCCTCGCGCGCCTTGTTGAAAACCTGTTCGGCAAATTCGGCGGCTTCTTCGGGGGTCATCTGGCGGCTTTGATCGGACATTGGAAACTCCACTTACAGTTATTCGCAAAGCCGACAGTTTCCCGAGCGCCCCCGACACTGTCACTTGTTTTTTCTCAAGGCACGCCATAGCCACAATCAATAGCGGTACTTGCCGCCGTGAATATCCGCCAGCAATTGTTCGTCGACCTGCACGTAAGTGTCGGTTCCCGGCAACCAGGCATAGATCGGGTCGTCGCCGGTTTTGCCAGGGTCGAAGGCTTCGTCCTTGAGCCGGGTCTTCTGGTATTTGAAGGTGCCGGTAGTCTCCATCTTCACTTTCACCCGCAGGAACAGCGGCACCGCATACGCCGGCATTTGCTCACGGGCGAAGGCCAGCAGCTCGCTGAAATCCAGGGTCGCCAGGGACTCGGCGGGCGTGATCGCCGCCATCCCGGCGCGCCCGTTGGTGTTGCGGACCTCCACGCCATAAGCCACGGCTTCGGAAATGTTCGGGTGTTGCAGCAGGATGTTTTCGACCTCGGTGGTCGAGACGTTTTCACCCTTCCAGCGATAAGTGTCCCCCAGGCGGTCGACGAACTGCGCGTGACCAAAACCGATGTTGCGCAGCAGGTCACCGGTGTTGAAGTAACGGTCACCCTTCTCGAACACGTCGTGCAGCACGACTTTTTCAGTCTTCTGCGGATCGGTGTAGCCATCCAGCGGCGCCTTGTCGTCGATCTTCGCCAGCAACAGCCCCTGCTCACCCTTGGCCACCTTGCGCATGAAGCCGTTGGCGTCACGCGTCGGCGCCCCGCTGTCATGGTCGTAGGCCGCAAGCTCCCAAGACATCAGGGAAAACCCGACGGTGTTGTCGAAGTTGAGGATGTTGGTGAAACCGATATTGCCGTCGCTGGCCGCGTACAACTCGCAGATGTGGTTCACGCCAAAGCGTGTCTTGAATTCGTGCCATGCGCCGGGGCGCAGGCCGTTGCCGATCATCTTCGTCACGCCGTGCTGGTTGTCCTCGGCGCTGGGCGGTTGATCCACGAGGTAGCGGCACAATTCGCCGACATAACCGAGGGTGGTCGCGCGGTAATTGCGCACGTCGCTCCAGAACTGGCTGGCGCTGAACTTGCGGCGGATGGCAAACCCCGAGGCGCCGCTGATGGCCGAGCCCCAGCACACGCACAACCCGGTGGCGTGATACAGCGGCAAGGTGCAATAGACGATGTCCTCGGGGCGCATGTCCAGTGCGATCAAGCCGAAACTGGCCGAGCTGCGCATCCAGCGCCCATGTTTGAACACCCCGGCCTTGGGCAGCCCGGTGGTGCCCGAGGTGTAGATGTAGAAACACGGGTCGTCGAAAAAAACCTGCTGACTGCTCGCAGGGTTGTCGCAGGGGCTGTCGGCAATCGCGGTCATCAGGTTGATGAAACCGTCGGGGGCAACGCCCGGTTGGCGGTAGGTGTCCTGGTCGGCGACGAACCAGGTGCGCGCCGCGTCGATCGAGACCCGTTCGCGCACTGCCGCAAACGCCGGCACCAGCTCCTCACCGACAATGATCGCTGCCGGCGCCACCAGGTTCAGGCTGTGGGCCAGGGTATCGCGGGTTTGAGACGTGTTGAGCAAGGCACTGATCGCCCCGACCTTGGCCACCGCCAATATGTTCACCAACAGTTCCGGACGGTTTTCGATGAACACCGCGACCACATCGCCCTTGCCGATGCCTTGGGCAATCAGGTGATGGGCGATGCGATTGGCCCATTGATTGACTTGCGAGTACGTGAGCACCACCGCGCCCTGGAGCAAGGCCGGGCCGGCGGGATTGCGCAACGTCGCTTGTTCGAAGCTCCAGCCCAGGCCACACGGTTGGGTCGGGTCCTTGACGTTGGCAGCCTTCATGCCTTTCACCACCCGGGGGATGGCTTTGGCAATGGACGGCAGCTTGCGGAGCATCATGCCCCAGGTAATCGTGTCGTTCGTCGTGCGGCTCATGGGTGCTCCCGTTCGATCTTTTTATTGTCGGGCGACGGTGATTGAGCCCGAAAATACGTCAACGGTTCTTGAGCTGTACACGCGGTTTTTGAAATGTTTTGTATCCGCGAAAAACGCGAACCCGGAGGATGTGAATGGTTCCATCGAACCGACATCGACCCCGCAAAATGCAGGATGCACGATGGCCATTCATGCAGATTGCACGAAAGCAAAAAAATGGATTTAAATTAACTTATTGATTTATAACGATTTTTAAAAAATCAGGTGCTGGCACAATCACTGCAACTACCTCTGCATGCTTGCCATTCAAGCGCTTACGGAGCTGATAGACATGAACCTGATCCAGGAAAAATTTTCGTCCCTGTTCTCCAACTTCGAAGTCACCACCCAGCCACGTCCCGATGGTGGCATTCTGCTGACCTTGCGCAGCAGTGAAGGCAGAGTCTTCAAGCGCTCGGTTTCCTACCAGCAGTTGCATGCCGGTGATCAGCTGTCGTGGGTGATCAGTGCGATCCGCCGTGACCTGGCCGAACAGGCCAGCGAATTGCCGCAGATCTCCATGCTGCAAAGCCAACAACGCTTTGCACTGCCGACGTATCACTCGGCATAAACCGTTTCAACGCCGCAAACCAGCCCTTGTAGGAGCGAAGCTTGCTCGCGAAGGCGGCGTATCAGTCAACATTAATATCGCCTGATACGCCGCCTTCGCGAGCAAGCTTCGCTCCTACAGGTTAGCGTCGTGAATTAGTATGCGGAAGGATTGATCCGGGCAAAGCTGTCCACGGTCACATGCCCTGCCAACTCCCCGCCTTCACGTGCCAGTCCGCAGGTTGCCATACCCGCCGTGCGCGCCGCGTCCAGCTCTTCGACGATGTCCGACAGGAACAGAATCTGCGCTGCTTCAAGGCCGATGGCCTGGGTGATGCGCTGGTACGACTGCGCTTCACGCTTGGGTCCCGACGTGGTATCGAAATAGCCGCTGAACAACGGCGACAAATCCCCCGCCTCGGAGCAGCCGAAGATCAGTTTTTGCGCCTGAATCGAACCCGAGGAATAAACAAACAGTTTGAAACCCTGCTGATGCCAGCGCTTGAGCGCTTCAACGGCGTCCGGGTACACATGACCTTTCAACTGCCCGGCCTGATAGCCCTGCTCCCAGACCATGCCTTGCAGCGCCTTGAGCGGCGTGGCTTTGCGGTCTTCGGCGATCCAGCCCAGGAGAATCTCGATGACGCGTTCGACATCGGCGTCCGGCTCATGGCTATCCCGGCGCACGGCGTCCAGTTGCTCCGCCACATCGGCGCGCGCGGCGTGCTGGCGAACGAAGTCCGGCAGGTGTTTGGCGGCGTAGGGAAACAGCACCTCGAACACAAAACTCACCGCGCTGGTGGTGCCTTCGATGTCGGTGAGAATCGCTTTGATCGGCATCGACTCAGTCCTCAAGACGCGGGAAGCGGCTGGCGATGTCTTCGCCGGTGAAATTGGCCACCCAGCCTTCCGGGTTGTTGAACAGCCGGATCGCAACGAAATGCGGATGCTCGCCCATGTCGAACCAGTGCGGCGTGCCGGCCGGTACCGAGATCAGGTCGTTTTTCTCGCAGAGCACGGCGTAGACATAATCGTCGATGTGCAGGGTAAACAAGCCACGGCCGGCGACGAAAAATCGTACTTCGTCTTCGCCATGGCGGTGCTCGTCGAGGAACTTGGCGCGCAATTCGGCTTTTTGCGGATGATCGCTGTTCAGGCTCACCACATCGACGGTGATGTAACCGCGTTCGGTCATCAGCTTGTCGATTTGCTCCTGGTACGCGGCAATCACTTCTTCCTGACTGGCGCCGGGCTGGATTTTCGCCGCCGCTTGCCAGCGGTCGAAGCGCACACCTTGCTCGGCCAGGGTCGAGGCGATGTCTTCGAAATGGGTCAGCACCTTGTTCGGAATGTCAGGGCTTGAGACATGGTAGACGGACAGGCTGCTCATCAGGGCAACTCCTTAACGGTTTAGGATCGAACGCGTCTTCAACTCGCACTCGAACAAAAATTCAAAGGCCTCGATCTGCCGCAACGCATCACTCATGCGGGCGCCCCAGGTGTAGAGGCCGTGACCGCGAATCAGATAGCCGACGCAATCGGGATGGGCTTCCAGCCAAGGCTGCACCTTGGCGGCCAAGCGCGCAATGTCCTGATCGTTGTCGAAAATCGGTACACGCACCCGGGATTCGTGGGTAGAGATGCCGCTGAACGCCTTTTGCAGCTCGTAGTCTTCGAACTCGATGAAATCTTCCGGTGTCAGGCGCGACAGCACCGTGGCGTTCACCGAATGGGTGTGCAGCACCGCGCCGATCTCCGCACGCCAGCTATAGAGCTGGGTGTGCAACAAGGTTTCGGCGGACGGTTTCTTGCCCGGTTCCAGACTGTTGCCCGACAGATCAGTGGCCAGCACATCGTCGATGCCCAACTGGCCTTTGTGCTTGCCGGACACGGTCAGCAAGGCTTCACTCGGCGACAGCCGGGTCGAATAGTTGCTGCTGGTGGCCGGCGACCAGCCGCGGCCATACAAAAAACGCCCGGCGTCGATGATTTCCTGGGCGAGGTGTTCACGGGTCAGGCTCATGGCCGGTCCTCTTGCATACGTGTGGCAATGATAACGGCAGCCGCGAAGGCTGCCAGACTGGCAATACTAAAGGTGAACGAGGCCCCAAGGGCATTCCAGCTGTAGCCGGAGTACAACGCGCCCAGTGCGCCGCCGGTGCCGGCCAATGCCGCGTATAACGCCTGGCCCTGCCCTTGCTGGCGCGCACCGAAGCTACGTTGCACGAACTGGATGGCAGCGGCGTGAAAGCTGCCGAACGTCGCCGCGTGCAATACCTGGGCAAACAGCAGCACCGATAAAAATTCAGCGAGCGACCCGAGCAGCAACCAACGCAGCGCCGCCAGCAGAAAACTCGCCAGCAGCACCCGGCGCACGGAGAAGCGCGCAAGGATCTTGCTCATGGCCAGAAACATCAACACTTCGGCCACCACGCCAACTGCCCAGAGCAGGCCGATCAAGCCACGGCTGTAACCCAATCGCTCAAGGTGCAACGTCAGAAAGGTGTAATACGGGCCGTGGCTCATCTGCATCAGCGCCACGCACGCGTAAAACGCCAGCACACCGGGGCTGCGCAACTGCTTGAGAAACCCGTCAGCCGCCAGCCTTTCACTCTGGACCGGTTGCGCGTTCGGCACCCACAGGCTGCTGACGACGATCCCGGCCATGATCAGCACCAACGCCACCGGGTAGATGTCGAGGCTGAGCCATTCGAACAAGCGGCCGAGCGCGACCACGGTGATGATGAAACCGATGGAACCCCACAAGCGGATCTGGCTGTAACGGGACGTCTGCCCTTTCAGATGCGCCAGGGTGATGACTTCGAACTGCGGCAACACTGCGTGCCAGAAGAACGCATGCAACGCCATGACCATCGCCAGCCAGGCGTAGGTTTTGCTGACGAAAATCAGCGAGAACGTCAGCAGCGTGCAGACCGCGCCGAAGCGCACGATGGCCAGGCGCTGGCCGGTGTAGTCCCCGAGCCAGCCCCAGATGTTCGGCGCGACGCAACGCATCAGCATCGGGATCGCCACCAGCTCGCCGATGCGCGCGGCAGAAAAACCCAAGTGATCGAAGTACAGCGCCAGGAACGGCGCTGTCGAACCGAGCAAGGCGAAATAGAACAGATAGAAACTGGAGAGCCGCCAGTACGGGAGCGCCGCCACGGTCATCAGACCGCAGCGACTGAGAGGTCAGCCATTAAAGCTGACCCAGCACCGGCGTGCTCACGCGCACATCGGCGTTCTGCCCGCGGTGACGCAACAGGTGATCCATCAGCACGATGGCCATCATCGCTTCGGCAATCGGCGTGGCGCGGATGCCGACGCACGGGTCGTGACGGCCCTTGGTGATGACCTCCACCGGGTTGCCATTGATGTCGATGGAACGGCCCGGCGTGGTGATGCTCGATGTTGGCTTCAACGCCAAATGCGCAACGATTGGCTGGCCGGAGGAAATGCCGCCGAGGATGCCGCCAGCGTTGTTGCTGAGGAATCCTTCCGGGGTCATTTCATCGCGATGCTCGGTGCCGCGCTGGGAAACACTGGCGAAACCGGCGCCGATTTCCACGCCTTTGACCGCGTTGATGCTCATCAGCGCGTGGGCCAGTTCGGCGTCGAGACGGTCGAAGATCGGTTCGCCGAGGCCTGGCATCACGCCTTCGGCAACGACGGTGATCTTCGCGCCAACCGAATTCTGGTCGCGGCGCAACTGGTCCATATAGGCTTCCAGTTCTGGCACCTTGTCCGGATCAGGGCTGAAAAACGCGTTTTCTTCCACCGAATCCCAGGTCTTGAACGGGATTTCGATCGGGCCGAGCTGGCTCATGTAACCGCGAATGACGATGCCCTGGGTGGCCAGGTATTTCTTGGCAATCGCGCCAGCCGCCACACGCATGGCGGTTTCCCGCGCCGAGCTGCGGCCACCACCGCGGTAATCGCGTTCGCCGTACTTGTGGTGATAGGTGTAGTCGGCGTGGGCCGGGCGGAACAGGTCCTTGATCGCCGAGTAGTCCTTGGACTTCTGGTCGGTGTTGCGGATCAACAGGCCGATAGAGCAACCCGTGGTGCGGCCTTCGAAAATGCCGGAGAGGATTTCGACTTCGTCGGCTTCCTGGCGTTGGGTGGTGTGGCGGCTGGTGCCGGGTTTGCGGCGATCGAGGTCGCGCTGCAAATCTTCCAGGGAAATTTCCAGCCCCGGCGGGCAGCCGTCGACAATGGCGACCAACGCCGGACCATGGCTTTCGCCCGCGGTGGTGACAGTGAACAGCTTGCCGTAGGTATTGCCGGACATGCAGGACGCTCCGTGAAATGAACCTGAATACGTAATGCGCGCCAGTATACGCAGGCTACCCAACTAGTTCATCCTCGAACCTTATGGGTGCCTGCGAGTCCAACCGGCATCTTGTTCATGATGGCGTGATGATGCTGCGAGTTTTAGCCTTGAGCCTTACCTTGTTTACCGGCTTTGTACAGGCCACCGTCCTGCAACGGCCGATCACATTGGATACCGGCACCGGGGAGCTTTTCGGCTCGTTGTTGCTGCCAAAATCCGACAAACCCGTACCGGTTGTCCTGATCATTTCCGGCTCCGGTCCTACAGACCGTGATGGCAATAACCCCGACGGCGGACGCAACGACAGCCTCAAGCGCCTCGCCTGGGTGCTGGCCAAACACAACATTGCCAGCGTGCGTTACGACAAACGCGGCGTGGCGGCGAGCCTCGCGGCGACCCCGGACGAACGCAATCTGTCGGTGGAAGCCTATGTGGCCGACGCCGAGGCCTGGGGCCACAAGCTCAAAAGCGATCCGCGCTTTGGCCAGTTGATTCTGCTGGGCCACAGCGAAGGCGCATTGATCGCCAGCCTCGCGGCGCCGAGCGTCGATGCCGCCGGGGTGATTTCCCTGTCCGGCAGCGCCCGGCCGATCGATCAGGTGCTGCGTCAGCAACTGAGCAATCGCTTGCCTCCTCCGCTGATGCTGCGCAGCAATGAACTGCTCGACAGCCTCAAGGCCGGTCGCACCGATGACAACGTACCGCCGCAACTTCAGGTGATATTCCGCCCGAGCGTACAGCCGTACCTGATCTCACTGTTCCGCCAGGACCCCGCCGCCGCATTCGCCAAATTGAAAATGCCGGCGCTGATCATTCAAGGCAGCAACGACATCCAGGTCGGTGTCGGCGACGCCAGGTTGTTGCAGGCCGCCAAACCGGACGCCGAACTGGCGTTGATCGAGGGCATGAACCACGTCATGCGCATCGTGCCCAACGACGTCAAACGGCAATTGGCCTCCTACAAAGATCCGCAATTGCCGCTGGCAGCCGAACTGGGCACACGGATCCTCGGGTTTATTGACGGACTTCGCTCCAGTTGAGCGCCTTTTTAAGCGCTTTTTCCCTCCAGTCCTGAAAAAAACGGCCGATAAGCCTTTGTCGCCAGCGTTATGACTGGCGACAAGCTGAGCTTGGACAGGATCTCGCCGTTATGACTGATACCCCGACTTCACCCGACACCACCGCTGAAAAAGACGCACCGCCAGCGGTCGAGCTGCCGTGGGCGGACGTCCACGTCGAGCACCACAAGATGCTCCGCCTGGCACCGTTGCAGACCGACCGCAACACCGGCGGGCGGCCACTGCGCTTTGTCGAATTCGGTTATGCCGAACGCAACGACAAGAAACACAGTCTGTTGCGCATGACCATTTCCCTGCCCGGCCAGCGCGTGCGCAAGGAACAGAACCACCTCGACGTGTGGGTCGACCACACCACAAAACGTGTGCATTTCGGACCGGAAAGCGGTTTGCAGATCGAACCGATGAACCGTGGCATCGGCCGCTACATGGCAGCCCAGGGCATTACCTGGGCGAAAAAGCGCTGGCCCGGCTACACCGTCGACGGCACCGACCTGAACAACAAGGACGCGCTGAACGAAGACACGCGCCTGCGCCGTGATCGCTTTTTGAAAGCGCATGGTTTTGAGGTGGTGTATGCCGACGCCCAGCATTTGAAGGGCAGCGTCAAAGAGGTGCAGGTCGGCGACCTGTTGGCCGACTGGAACACCGAGAAGTTGCAGCAGGTGGAAATTCTCGAAGCGGCGCAGATGCTGCAGCAGGCCGAGCAGAACCTGGCCGAACAGGAAGTGAAGCTGAAGAAACACGAAGAAAAGGTCAGCAAATACAAACGCGAAGACGCGGGGCTGCGGTTCACCATTACGTGCCTGGTGGCGTTTGCGGTGTTTCAGGCGGGGTTGTTGATCTGGATTGCCACACACCGTTAATCGGCGGTGCGGCCATTCGCGGGCAAGTCGGATCGCCGCCCGCTCGCTCCTACAGGTCATGCGCTAATCCTGTAGGAGCGAGGCTTGCCCGCGAAGGCGTCCTCAGGTCAGACGCGGGACGCGAACAACGCCTGATGCTCCCGGCACTGCTGCGCCGTCAACATGAACACGCCATGCCCGCCGCGCTCGAAATCGAGCCAGGCAAAGTCGACTTCCGGGTACAACGCGTCAACGTGAACCTGGCTGTTGCCCACTTCGACAATCAGCAAACCCTTCTCGGTCAGATGATCCGCCGCTTCGGCGAGCATCCGTCGTACCAGGTTCAAGCCATCGTCGCCACAGGCCAGTCCCAGCTCGGGTTCATGCTGATACTCCTGCGGCATGTCGGCGAAATCTTCCGCATCGACGTAAGGCGGGTTCGACACGATCAGGTCGAAACGCTGACCCGGCAAGCCATCGAAACCATCGCCCTGCACGGTGTAGACCCGCTCATCGACACCATGGCGCTCGATGTTCTGATTGGCCACTTCCAGCGCTTCAAACGACAGATCCGCCAGAACGACTTCGGCGTTCTGGAATTCATAGGCGCAGGCGATACCGATGCAACCGGAGCCAGTGCACAGGTCAAGAATCCGCGCAGGCGCGGCGCCCAGCCACGGTGCGAAACCCTTTTCAATCAGCTCACCGATCGGCGAACGCGGAATCAATACACGCTCATCGACGATGAACGACATGCCGCAGAACCACGCCTCACCCAACAGGTAAGCGGTGGGAATGCGTTCTTCGATGCGCCGCTTGAGCAAACGCTGCAGCTTGACCAGCTCATCGTCTTCCAGATTGCAGTCGAGGTAGCTGTCAGCAATTTCCCACGGCAAGTGCAAGGCACCCAACACCAGTTGACGGGCTTCGTCCCAGGCGTTGTCGGTCCCATGGCCGAAAAACAGATCCTCCCCATGGAAGCGGCTGACGGCCCAACGGATATGGTCACGCAGGGTACGAAGTCGGGAAGTGATCACGGGGTAAACTCCAGAAAAAACGACTGGCGATTCTAACAGCCAAAACGCGTTACGACGACGCAGGAAAAACACCGGCTCAGATGTAGGACATATCCATTTTTATCGCTGGCTATTGAACAAAACGAGGATATTGACAAGGCTGCAGGCCAGTAACGACGGCGCCTACGATGGTAGCGATTCACAGAAGCGCTCAGCCAGAGGACAATGTCGCAAAAGCCCCACTCCAAGGAGCCCCAGAATGTCCGTTCCAAAAACGATGTTTCAACTCAGCGGTCGCGGTTATGCCGCCGCCAATCTGAGCCATGCGACCCTTGTCATCATCGATGCCCAGAAAGAATACCTCAGCGGCCCCCTGGCCCTGGTCGGCATGGATGCTGCCGTCGCGAACATCAAGCAGCTGGTGAGCGCTGCCCGCGCAGCCGGCCGTCCTATCGTGCATGTGCGCCACCTCGGCACCGTCGGCGGGCTGTTCGATCCGCAAGGCGAGCGCGGTGAATTCATCCCGGGCCTCGAACCACAGAGCGACGAAACCATCATCGGCAAGTTGCTGCCGAGTGCGTTTCACGGCACCGAACTGCTGGACCGCCTGCAAAATCTCGGCTCCCTGGACCTGATCGTGTGCGGTTTCATGAGTCACTCCAGCGTCAGCACCACCGTGCGCGCCGCGAAAAACCTGGGCTTTCGCTGCACCCTCGTTGAAGACGCCTGTGCAACGCGCGATTTGCCCTACAAGGGTGGCGTGTTGAGCGCTGACCACGTTCAACAGACCGAAATGGCGATCATGGCGGACAACTTCGCCACCCTCGCCCTGACCCACGATCTGATCTGATCGACGCTTGATGAGCGGTTCATGCCGCCGCTCATCCGCAAAAGCCTCTCGTTCGCTGTAAATGTCATAGCCTCAGGAACATCCCGGTCAACTCCCGGTCGAAGGGCCGATACCCATTGAGGAAGGTCGGAATGAAGTTATCCGATGGTTTTGACGCACGCCGCTTGCGGCCCAAAGGCCAAAGCAACTGGCGTTTTCGATTCGGCGCAGCCTTTGCTGCCTTGCTGGCAACGTGCGGTGTGTTGCTGGCGATGGCCGGCGCCGCCAGCCTGCTGGGCCACCCGCCGGCACTCGGCGAGTTGAATGCCAGCCCGCTGGGCTCGGCAATCATTCTGGCGGTCGGTCTGTTCCTGCTCTACCTCGGCGTTTGGCTGTGGCGGCGTTGCCGTCGCCGCGCGCGCCAGTCGCAAGAGCTGAACATGTCCCCGCATCTGATGAAAAAACACGACTGAATTGACGGCCTGACGTTTAGCGGGCCCCAATTGTTATCGGTCGTGTCTCGACTTGGGTAAACTGGCCGCCCTTCGCGGAGGCTGATATGCAAGACAACGATTTTTCCCTGTTCAAAAGCGCGATCCAAGGCGTCAAGCCGATCAAGCACGATCGCGCCGAAACCGGCAAACCCAAGGCTGACCGCGCGCAGATCGCCAAGCTGCGTCAAGCCGCCACCGTGCGCACCGATGCCACTACCGTTGACGGTCTGTCCGATCAGTTCGTGATCGACGTCGGCCCGGAAGACGAGCTGATGTGGGCGCGCGACGGCGTGCAGGAAAGCCAGATGCGCAAGCTCAAGATCGGGCAAATTCCCTTCGAAGGCAGCCTCGACCTGCACGGCATGAGTGTGGAAAAGGCCCGAGAAACCCTCTGGGCGTTCCTGGCGGAAGCGACCAAATTCGAAATCCGCTGCGTGCGCGTCACCCACGGCAAAGCCGTGCGCCTGGACGGCAAGCGGCCGATGATCAAAAGCCACGTCAACACCTGGCTGCGCCAGCATTCACAGGTACTTGGCTTCACCTCGTGCCAGGCGAAACATGGTGGTGCCGGAGCGGTCTATGTGATGCTTAAACGCACCATGATGGAAGGTCGCGACGAGTAAAGTCGTTGCGCCACGCTTGCAGCGTCGTATCCGCCACACCGATCTGGCTACTGACTGACCACTCAGTACAGGTACACCGACTTGCAATGATATGGGAGCTCCCGTAATACTTCGCAGATGGAATTTAAAGAAAGACTCAAAACAGCCCGCCAACACGCCAAGCTCAATCAGACCGAGCTTGCCGAGCGCGCGGGGCTGACTCAAACCTCAATCTCCGACCTCGAGCGCGGGAAATCGAAAGCGACAGCCTTTGTTGCCCAGATCGCTTCAGTGTGTGGCGTTTCACCGATGTGGCTGGCTGAAGGTGTCGGTGACATGCTTAAAGGGGTCTCCCCCCCTCCAGACATTTCAATGTCAGACATCCAGCCTTGGGACGACAGCACACCCCTGGATGACGATGAGGTTTATGTCCCCTTCCTGCGTGAAGTTGAGCTGGCGGCGGGTTCAGGCCGATTCGTGATCGCAGAAAACGACAGTGCCAGGCTGCGTTTCTTCAAGAAAGACCTGCGTCACAATAACGTGCAGTTCAACAACGCCAGGTGCGTGCGGGTGAGCGGGAACAGCATGTTCCCGGTACTGCGCGACGGCGCCACCGTTGGCATGAACATTGGCAAGAATTCGCTGGGCGACATTGTCGACGGCGACATGTACGCGATCAACCACAACGGCCAGCTCCGCGTGAAACAAGTCTACCGACTGCCCAGCGGGATCCGTCTACGCAGCTTCAACCGTGACGAGCATCCGGACGAGGACTACACCTTCGCCGAGGTCCAGGAGCAGCAGATTGCGATCCTGGGTCACGTCTTTTGGTGGGCAATGTATTCGCGGTGAACCGAGTTGCGGTGATTCGTGAACGTCCAGTGCCATAACGTGCAATACAGCAAATCGACGCACATCCAAGAGGAGCCCGCCAAGCGCGGGCTTTTTTTTGCACCTGAAATACAGGCACAGAATAAAATATGGGAATACCCGTTTACACAAAATATGGGAACGCCTATATTCGTATTCAAGCCAACGGGAAATCGATCGGAAGCCGCCAACTATCACTTCTGCCCATTCATTGAGTGGGCAGTGGGATGTAGGCCTGCATCAAACGCAAGGCTCACCAGAGCAAAAAGCGACATCAATGGACTGAGGTAAAAACCATGACTGTAGACATCAGCAACTTCACCATCGCTACCCCGCTTCCAATCTCCGACACCAACCCGATTGCGCTTGAGCTCATCGGCTGGCGCGCACTGCTCGAATGCCCCGACGTCATCTCAATGCTTGAAGATGGTTCGCTGCAGATGACGGCGCCGACGCTTGGAGCGTCCAGCAAGAGCACGCTACGAACTCGCTGTGAGTGGAAGGAGCCAGGTTACTGGCTGTTCTCCAGCGCAGCGGACCACTGGAACCGCCAGGAAATGCGACTGACCAAAGTCAACTCGCTGCAGAAAGTCGTGATTGGCCAAATTCATGTGAAGGGTTCAGAACGACCTCCAGTGAAGGTGTTCTGGAACAAAGGAAAAATCACCATGGGGTTCCGGTCAAGCTACCTCCAGGACGACCCGGTCAACTCGACGGTGTTGGAGAATGTACCGCTCGGTGCACTTTTCAAAATCAACATTCACGCCAACTCGAGCGGCGCCGTTTCTGTATCGGCCAGCTGTAACGGCGTCAAATCCACTTCCGCGATCATGCGCCTCGACAACACTTGGGACACGAAGACGCTTGCCTTTCACGGCGGCGTGTACAACCAGATCGATTACTCCGACACCACCGACCCGCTAGACGGTTCTGTCTGCATCATCAGCGATCTGTCGATCACTCACGCCTGATAGACCTGCTCGGCCTGATGAGCAAAACAGGTTTCAGGGGAACATCACTGCTGCAGCCTGGCGACAGGCTGTAGCGGGATGCGGATAAAATCCAGCAGGCCTGCGCGACCGACAAACACTTGCAGGCCGTGATGACCGATTTTGGGCTTCGCGCCCGCTGGCAATACAACTGCCGTCACACATACGCTACCATGTGCCTCATGTCGGGGATGAACCCTGCGTTTTATTGCCACTCGGCTCGGTCGTAGCGTTCAGATGTTGCTATCGACCACGCCCGACGAATCAACTCCGGCATCGACCAGAGTGAACGGGCCGTTTGAAACGAGCTCGATTGGTACAACATTGGTACAGACAGAAACAGTACCCCTCTGAAACCCTTATGGAATCAGCCCCTGTGACACTGGAACAGAATTACACCGCGATTCTCGGCCAATTGGGCGAGGACGTCTCCCGCGAGGGCCTGCTCGACACGCCAAAACGTGCCGCCAAAGCCATGCAGTACCTCTGCCGCGGTTATGAACAGACACTGGAAGAAGTCACCAACGGTGCCTTGTTCAGCTCCGACAACAGCGAAATGGTGCTGGTGAAAGACATCGAGCTCTACTCGTTGTGCGAACATCACCTGCTGCCGTTCATCGGCAAGGCGCATGTCGCCTACATCCCGAGCGGCAAAGTGCTGGGCCTGTCGAAAGTCGCGCGGATCGTCGATATGTACGCCCGCCGCCTGCAGATCCAGGAAAACCTCAGCCGCCAGATCGCCGATGCGGTCCAGCAAGTCACCGGCGCCCTGGGCGTTGCGGTGGTGATCGAGGCCAAGCACATGTGCATGATGATGCGCGGTGTGGAGAAGCAGAATTCGACGATGATCACCTCGGTGATGCTCGGTGAGTTCCGCGAAAACGCGGCGACCCGCAGCGAGTTTCTCAGCCTGATCAAGTAATTCGCAGCAACGAAGAAAACCGGCATTCATCGCCGGTTTTTTTTCGTCTGCGAAAAATCAGGTAAGCTGCGCGCCTTCTTTCGCCCCGTGAGGCTTGTACCGTGTTCGTTAAAGCGCTTCGTGTCGGCCTCGGCCAACTGATCATTTTCATCGACTTCATCACCCGTCCCGGCAAAAAGCAGCGCCCTGCCGCCGCCCAGGCTCAGGTTGAAGCGGCTGCCAAGGACCTGACGCTGTATCAGTTCCACGCCTGCCCGTTTTGCGTGAAAACCCGCCGCACCCTGCGCCGCCTGAATGTGCCGGTGGCGTTGCGTGATGCGAAGAACAACGAGCAGGATCGTCAGGTTCTGCTGGAGCAAGGCGGCAAGATCAAGGTCCCGTGCCTGCGCATTGAAGAGAATGGCCAGACCACCTGGATGTATGAGTCCAAGGTGATCATTGATTATCTGGACAAGCGATTCGCGGCGGCGTGAGGTTTACGGTGTGGCTGATGGCCTCTTCGCGGGCAAGCCTCGCTCCTACAGGTTATGCATCTTCTGTAGGAGCGAGCGGTGCGGCGATCCGACTTGCCCGCGAAGGCGTCGGATCAACCACCACAAATCTCAGACAAAAAAAAACCGGCCCATGAGCCGGTTTTTTTATCTCTGCGATCAGGCCGCTTCCGCTGCCTGCGCCTGTCGCACCACCGCCGCCAATCGCTTCAACCCTTCATCCAGCCGCGCCGGATCGATGTGGCTGAAGTTCAGCCGCAAATGCCCCGGGTGATTGTCCGGCTCCGGAAAAAACGGCTCACCCGGCATGAACGCCACATCCGCCGCCAGTGCAGGCTTGAGCAACGTGCGCGTGTCCAGCGGTTGTTTCAGCGTCAACCAGAAAAACAGCCCGCCCTGCGGCACGTTCCACTCTGCCAAATCAGAAAAATGCGTTTCCAGTGCCAACTGAAACGCATCCCGACGCACCCGGTAAAAATCCCGCAGCTTACTCAGGTGCTGCTGGAATTTCTCGGTGCCGATCCATTGCAGCGCTTGCCACTGGCCGACGCGGTTGGTGTGCAGATCGGCGGATTGCTTGAGTTTCAGCAAATGCGGAAACAGGTCCGGACTGGCGATCAGGTAGCCTACTCGCAGCCCCGGCAACAAGGTTTTCGACACGGTGCCGGTGTAGATCCAACTGGTCTTTTTCAAGCGACTGACGATTGGCCTGGCACTGCCGCCATCAAACGTCAGCTCGCGATACGGCTCATCTTCGATCAGGGTGACGCCGAACTCATCCAGCAACCCGGCGACCGCATCGCGCTTGACCTCGCTGTAGCGCACCGCCGACGGGTTCTGGAACGTCGGGATCAGGTAGATGAACGCAGGCTGGTGTTTTTCCAGACGCGTGCGCAGCTCAAGCAGATTAGGGCCATCGGCCTCCAGCGGCACGGTGATGCAGTCGGCGCCAAACAGTTGAAAGATCTGCAACGCCGCCAAATACGTCGGCGCTTCGAGCAGGATCTCGGTGCCTTTGTCGATGTAGAGCTTGGCCGCCAGATCGAGGGTTTGCTGCGAGCCGCTGACCACCAATACCTGACTCGCCTCACAGGGCACGCCCAGTGCTCGCGCCTCGGCCGCCAAGGCCTCGCGCAATTCCGGTTCGCCTTCGCTCATGCCGTATTGGCCGATGGACAGCGGCATGTCGGCCCATTCGACGGTCGGCAGCATGACTTCGGCCGGCAAGCCACCGGCAAACGACATTACTTGCGGGCGCTGGGCTGCGGCGAGGATTTCACGAATCAAAGAACTTTTAAGGCGCGAGACACGTTCGGAAAAAGCCATGGGGGGTCACCGGTAGCGAGGCCTGAGAAAAATGAGTCAAACTGGTTGACCGAAATTACGACAACCCGAACGGATACGTCAACATGCTTGACCTTAAAAATCCCGCCTCCCAGCAACAGGCCATGGAAGCGTTTTTCTTCGGCTACCAGGCGTTCACCGCCAAGGCCGACGAAATGCTCGAGCGTCGTGGCTTGAGCCGGGTGCATCAACGCATCGTGTTTTTCATCGCCCGATACCCGAATCTCAGCGTCAAGGAGCTGCTGGCATTGCTCGGCGTGAGCAAGCAGGCACTGAACATTCCACTGCGCCAGTTAGTGGAAATGCACCTGGTAGACAGCGTTGCGTCCGAGACCGACAAGCGTAAACGGCTGCTGGAACTGACCGTGGAAGGGGCGCGGTTTGAGCAGTCGTTGCGGCGTGAGCAGGTGAAACTGCTGGAGCGGGTGTTTGCCGAGGCTGGGGAGACGGCGGTGAATGGGTGGTTGGCGGTGAATCTGGCGCTTGGGGAGAACCAGCAAAAAATCTGAATCCTGGAAACCGCCTTCGCGGGCAAGCCTCGCTCCTACAGGATATGCGCCGCTTTTGTAGGAGCGAGGCTTGCCCGCGAAGGCGTCCTTTCTGGCGATATATCCCTATTGCCAAACTTTTCGTCTACAAAATCAAAAACATTATTTGCATTATTTGTATACAAAAGCATAATCCACTGCGTGCGAGTTCCTGACCAAGCGGTCAACAAATTCGCGAATGCCTCAAAGGGCCGCTGCCACCCTCATGGGTCCGGCCCTGGAAATAACAATAAAACTCTTGAGGAGTACTCGCTGTGGAAAGCCGCAAATCCGAAGCCCCGTCGCTGGAACTCTCGCCGCCATTACGCAATGGCTGGCTGGAACGCATCTTCAAACTCAGCTTGCATGGCACCACGGTGAAGACCGAGTTGATTGCCGGTCTGACAACCTTCATCACCATGGCTTACATCATCTTCGTCAACCCCAACATCATGGCCGACGCCGGGATCGATCACGGCGCGGCATTCGTTGCAACGTGCATCGCGGCTGCGCTGGGTTGTCTGTTGATGGGCCTGTACGCCAACTGGCCGGTCGGCCTCGCGCCGGGCATGGGCCTCAACGCCTTCTTCACCTACACCGTGGTCGGCACCATGGGCTACAACTGGGAAACCGCACTCGGTGCAGTGTTCGTGTCCGGTGTGTTGTTCATGATCCTGACCTTCTCCAAGATCCGCGAATGGCTGCTCAACAGCATTCCGGTGAGCCTGCGCTTTGCAATGGGCGCCGGCGTAGGTCTGTTCCTCGGCCTGATCGGCTTGAAAACCGCCGGCATCGTCGTCGATAGCCCGGCGACGCTGATCAAGCTCGGCTCCCTGCGTGAACCCGGCCCGCTGCTCGCCGCGATCTGCTTCCTGATGATCGCCGTGCTCAGCTACCACAAGGTGTTCGGTGCGATTCTCATCAGCATCATCACCGTAACGCTGGCCGGTTGGGGTCTGGGCCTGGTGCATTACGAAGGGATCATGTCGGCGCCGCCGAGCCTGGCACCGACCTGGATGGCCATGAACGTTGCCGGCGTATTCAACGTCAGCATGATCAGCGTGGTGCTGGCCTTCCTCTTCGTGCACATGTTCGACACTGCCGGCACTTTGATGGGCGTCGCCCAACGCGCCAACCTGGTGAACGCGGACGGCCGTATCGAAAACCTCTCCCGCGCAATGAAAGCCGACAGCGCCTCCAGCGTATTCGGCGCCGTGGTGGGTGTTCCTCCCGTCACAAGTTATGTGGAAAGTGCCGCGGGTGTAGCCGCTGGTGGTCGGACTGGTCTTACCGCAGTGACCGTAGGTGTGTTATTTATTGCAGCCATGTTTTTCGCACCGCTGGCTGGCATGATCCCCGCTTATGCAACAGCCGGCGCGCTGATTTACGTGGCGATGCTGATGATGGGCGGCATGGCGCACATCGAATGGGACGAAGCGACCGACAGCATTCCGGCGATCGTCACCGCGATCATGATGCCGCTGACCTTCTCGGTCGCCGACGGTATTGCGCTGGGCTTCATCACCTATGTGGCGTTGAAAGCCGGCACCGGTAAATACAAGGAAATTTCCGTGAGCCTGTGGGTGCTCTGCGCGATCTTCATCGCCAAGTTCATCTTCTTGTAAACACAGGTACTCGCTTGAAAACAGCCTCACCCCGTCGGGTGAGGCTTTTGTGCAAATGGAGGAAAGTGATGAGTCTGGAAACCTGGCTGCTGTTCAGCGGCGCTGCGCTGGTGGTGATCCTGATCCCGGGGCCACTGTCGTTGCTGATGATCAGCAACAGTTTGAATTACGGTTTGCGTCGTTCTTACCCGGCGTTTTTGGGTGGCGTGATTGCGTCGATCTGCTTGCTCAGCGCTTCCGCGTTGGGATTGGGGGCGTTGTTGCTGGCCTCGGAACAGCTGTTCAGTGCATTGAAAATCGTCGGTGCGCTGTACCTGTTCTACCTCGCCTGGCAGAGCTGGCAGCAATCGCGCCAGCCATCGGTCGGCGCCGAAGTGCCCCAGGCTGCGCCGGTGCCACGTTTCCGTGCCCTGTTCGGGCGCGCATTTGTGCTGGGTGCGAGCAATCCGAAAGACATCCTGTTCTTCGCCGCGTTCCTGCCGCAGTTCTTGAGCGCCGGGCAACCGTTCCTGCCGCAGTTGCTGGTGATGATTGCTACGTGGACGGTGTTGGATCTGCTGTGCAAATTGGCTTACGGGTTAGGTGCCCATGGTGCGGCGCGGTATCTGCGCAGTGGTAAGGGGCAGAGTTGGTTTAACCGGGTGAGTGCCGGACTGTTTAGCGGCGCCGGCGCAGCGTCGCTGTTGAGCCGTTAAGAGCTTCGCGGGCAAGCCTCGCTCCTACGAGTTTTATGTCGATCACATTTATCGGGAACGACACAAAACCTGTAGGAGCGAGGCTTGCCCGCGAAGGCGTCGGCACATTCACCACATTCCTCGGGACGAAAAAAAGCCCGCAGTGTGAGCGGGCGAAAGACCAAAGAAGCTATATGCGCAGTCGCTTCTCGGAGGCGACAGCTGCTTGGGGGATCAGCTGCCGCGGTACGTGGAATAGCTATAAGGCGAAATCAGCAGCGGCACATGGTAGTGATCCTGTTCCGCGGAGATGCCAAACCGCAGCACCACCACATCCAGGAACGCAGGCTCCGGCAGCTGAACGCCACGGGCGCGGTAGTAATCGCCCGCATGAAACTGAACCTGATAGACCCCGGTGCGGTAGTCATCGCCCTGCAGCAGCGGGGCATCGACACGGCCGTCGCTGTTGGTGATTGCGCTGGCGACCAATTCCAGCTGCGAGCCTTCAACGCGGTACAACTCGACCTTGATCGAGCTGCCCGGGCAACCGTGTGCAGCGTCCAAAACGTGTGTAGTCAAACGTCCCATTGATTCTGCGCGCCTGCCTGCGTAGAGCAGTCAGACCTCGCGCCTCCCGAAGTCAGTTGAAAAGGAGACCGCACCGATTCGGAGCACGAAAAGCTGCGGCGAGCGACTGATTAAGACACTTTTAATAAAAATTGTACACAATAAAAACGACATTTTTGCAGCCAGCACCGCCGTTCAAGGATTCGCAGTCAATCTGACGCCAAACCATACGAGCAGCGGACCTTCTATCCATTAGCTGACCAACTGGGCAGGTTTCTTGCAGTATCACCCCAAGATGACAGCAGATGAAAAATGCGAAAATTCAGGCTTACAAAGTGGATATAAAGTTGTATACAATCAGCCCATCGCTGTGACGCCAGCCTGTCATCCCATCGCCAGGCCGCCACACAACCTGTCAACGAATAAGAAGGAAGACTGCAGTGAGCGCTGACTACCCACGCGACCTGATCGGTTACGGCAGTAACCCTCCTCACCCACACTGGCCGGGCAATGCGCGCATCGCCCTGTCTTTCGTGCTCAATTACGAAGAAGGCGGCGAGCGCAACATCCTGCACGGCGACAAAGAGTCCGAAGCCTTCCTTTCGGAAATGGTCTCGGCGCAGCCGCTGCAAGGCGCGCGCAACATGAGCATGGAATCCCTTTACGAGTATGGCAGCCGCGCCGGCGTCTGGCGGATTCTGAAACTGTTCAAGGAATTCGACATTCCGCTGACCATCTTCGCCGTGGCCATGGCCGCCCAGCGCCACCCGGACGTGATCCGCGCGATGGTCGATGCCGGTCACGAGATCTGTAGCCACGGCTATCGCTGGATCGACTACCAGTACATGGACGAAGCACAGGAACGCGAGCACATGCTCGAAGCGATCCGCGTCCTCACCGAAATCACCGGTGAGCGCCCACTGGGCTGGTACACCGGCCGCACCGGCCCGAACACCCGTCGACTGGTGATGGAAGAAGGCGGCTTTCTCTACGACTGCGACACCTACGACGACGACCTGCCCTACTGGGAACCGAACAACCCGACCGGCAAGCCGCACCTGGTGATCCCGTACACCCTGGACACCAACGACATGCGCTTCACCCAGGTCCAGGGCTTCAACAAGGGCGACGACTTTTTTGAATACCTGAAAGACGCTTTCGATGTGCTGTACGCCGAAGGTGCCGAAGCGCCGAAAATGCTCTCGATCGGTCTGCACTGCCGGCTGATCGGCCGTCCGGCGCGTCTGGCCTCGCTCAAGCGCTTTATCGAATACGCTAAAAGTCATGAACAGGTGTGGTTCAGCCGCCGCGTCGACATCGCTCGCCACTGGCACGAAACCCACCCGTACCAAGGGGCTGCCCAATGAGCACCTTTCAAACCCTGAAACCCTCGACCCTGAGCCGCGACGCGTTCGTCGCCGCTTTCGCCGACATCTACGAACATTCGCCATGGGTGGCCGAGAAGGCCTTCGACCTGGGCCAGGACGCTTCGATCGACGAGATCGAAACCCTGCACCAGCGCATGAGCGACATCCTGTTGAGCGCTGATCACGAAAGCCAGTTGGCCCTGATCAACGCTCACCCGGACCTGGCCGGCAAAGCCGCCGTCCAGGGCCAGTTGACCGAAGCCAGCACCAATGAACAGGCTGGCGCCGGTATTCACCAATGCACGGCCGAAGAGTTTTCTCGCTTCACCGAGCTGAACGACGCCTACAAAGCCAAGTTCAAGTTTCCCTTCATCATGGCGGTAAAAGGCAGCAACCGGCATCAGATCCTCGCGGCGTTCGAAACGCGCATTCACAACCCGGCAGAAACCGAGTTCAAGTGCGCGCTGGCGGAGATCAACAAGATCGCCCTGTTCCGATTACTGACCCTATAGCGAGCCTTGCCCGAGCGACATTGGACGCAAACATCGCCCAGGGCACTGCAAGCATCCCAAGCCAACTTATTAAAGGCAGACAAGAAGAATGAAAGCTTACGCCGTACCTTTCGAGAAGTTCGTCAACCTGGCCGACGCCCGCCTGGGCACCAAAATCATTTCGGTCACCGATGACTGGTTCGCAGACGCCAACCGTCTGTTCCAACCGACCCCGGCCGTGTGGAAGGAGGGCGTGTTCGATGACAACGGCAAGTGGATGGACGGCTGGGAATCGCGTCGCAAACGCTTCGAAGGCTACGACAGCGCGGTCATCCGCCTGGGCGTGCCGGGTTCGATCAAAGGCGTAGACATCGACACTTCATTCTTCACCGGCAACTTCCCACCGTCGGCTTCGCTGGAAGCCTGCTTCCTCGCGTCTGGCGAGCCTGACGACAACACCCAGTGGACTGAAGTGCTGTCGGCCGTAGAGCTGCAAGGCAACAGCCACCACTACCACGAAATCAGCAACGACCAGGCCTTCAGCCACCTGCGCTTCAACATCTACCCGGATGGCGGCGTGGCCCGTCTGCGTGTCTACGGCATTCCGTTCCGCGACTGGTCTGCTGTGGGTGACAACGAGCAAGTGGACCTGGCCGCAGCCCTGAACGGTGGCCGCGCCCTCGCCTGCTCCGACGAACACTTCGGCCGCATGAGCAACATCCTCAACCCGGGCCGTGGCATCAACATGGGCGACGGCTGGGAAACCGCACGTCGTCGCACGCCGGGCAATGACTGGGTCATCGTCGCGCTGGGTCATGCCGGCGAGATCGAAAAAGTCGTCGTCGACACCCTGCACTTCAAGGGCAACTACCCGGACACCTGCTCGATCCAGGGCGCCTTTGTGAAGGGCGGCACCGACAGCCAGATCGAAACCCAATCGCTGTTCTGGCGCGAACTGTTGCCGGCGCAGAAACTGGAAATGCACGCCGAACACACCTTCGCCGAGCAGATCAAGGCGCTGGGCCCGATCACCCACATCCGCCTGAACGTGTTCCCGGATGGCGGTGTGAGCCGCCTGCGTGTCCTGGGCAAGGTCGCTAAATAAGCGCTGAGGCCTTCGCGGGCAAGCCTCGCTCCTACAGGTTTCTCAAACCGTAGGAGCGAGGCTTGCCCGCGAAGACGACAGAACAAACAACATTGAATTCGGATAAGAAGACCAGCATGCGCACACTGACGATTGAACCGCTGACCAAAGAAGCCTTCGCCCCTTTCGGTGACGTGATCGAAACCGACGGCAGCGATCACTTCATGATCAACAACGGTTCGACCATGCGCTTCCACAAACTGGCGACGGTCGAAACCGCCAAGCCAGAGGACAACGCGATCATCAGCATTTTCCGCGCCGACGCGCAGGACATGCCGCTGACCGTCAGCATGCTGGAGCGTCACCCGCTGGGCAGCCAGGCTTTCATTCCGCTGCTCGGCAACCCCTTTCTGATCGTGGTCGCGCCACTTGGCGATGAACCTGTATCAGGCTTGGTCCGCGCCTTCGTCACCAACGGCAGGCAGGGCATTAATTACCATCGCGGCGTCTGGCACCACCCGGTGCTGACGATCGAAAAGCGGGATGACTTCCTGGTGGTTGATCGCAGTGGCACAGGCAATAACTGCGATGAGCATTTTTTCAAAGAGGATGAGCGTTTGATCCTCGCCCCCCACCAATAAGAGAAGGTCTGATCACTCGACAACAGAGTGACAGGCGAGAGGTAAAGACTGTGGAAGCACATCTGTTGGAATGGCTGAACCTGAGCGTGCGCTGGGTTCACATGATTACTGGCGTGGCCTGGATCGGTGCGTCGTTCTATTTCGTCTGGCTGGAAAACAACCTCAATCGGGTCAACCCGAAAAGTGGTCTGGCCGGTGATTTGTGGGCGATCCACGGCGGCGGTATCTATCACCTGGAAAAATACAAACTGGCTCCACCGACCATGCCGGACAACCTGCACTGGTTCAAATGGGAAGCCTACTTCACCTGGATGTCGGGGATCGCGCTGCTGTGCGTGGTGTTCTACTCCAACCCGACGTTGTACTTGCTGGCACCGGGCAGCAGCCTGACCGGCCCTGAAGGTGTTGCCCTGGGCATCGCTTCTTTGTTCGTTGGCTGGTTCGTCTACTCCTTCCTCTGCGACTCGGCCCTGGGCAAACGCCCTGCCCTGCTCGGCTTCATCCTGTTCGTGCTGATCATCGGCGCGGCCTACGGCTTCAGCAAAGTGTTCAGCGGTCGTGGTGCGTACCTGCACGTCGGCGCGATCATCGGCACCATCATGGTCGGCAACGTGTTCCGCATCATCATGCCGGCGCAGCGCGCACTGGTAGCGGCGATTGCCGAGAACCGCACGCCCGATCCGGCACTGCCGGCCAAAGGCCTGCTGCGTTCGCGTCACAACAACTACTTCACCTTGCCGGTGCTGTTCATCATGATCAGCAACCACTTCCCGAGCACTTATGGCAGCCAGTACAACTGGCTGATCCTGGCCGGGATCGCGGTGCTGGCGGTGTTGGTGCGTCACTATTTCAACACCCGTCATGACAGCCACAAGTTTGCCTGGACCCTGCCCGTCGCAGCCGTGGGCATGATCTGCCTGGCTTACGTGACTGGCCCGGCGCAGATGCCAAGCGCACCTGAAGTGGCCAAGGCTCCTGGCACCATCGAGTACCAGCCGCTGCCGGAAACCGCCCTCGGCGGTGGTGCCAAACCTGCCGCACCGAAACCGGCTGAAGCACCGGTCCAGGCGGCAAACGCCGGCCCGGGTTTCGACAAAGTGCACAGCGTGATCCAAGAACGTTGCGCAGTATGCCACTCGGCCAAGCCGACCAGCCCGTTGTTCAGCGCAGCACCGGCCGGCGTGATGTTCGATACCCCCGAGCAGATCCGCCAGAACGCGGCGCGCATCCAGGCTCAAGCCGTCACCAGCCAGATCATGCCACTGGGCAACATCACCCAGATGACCCAGCAGGAACGTGACCTGATCGGCGCGTGGATTGTTCAGGGAGCTCCGACCAATTAATCGCTAAAAGCTTCGCGAGCAAGCTTCGCTCCTACAGGTTTTGTGTCGTTCACAAATGATGCAAACGGCACAAAACCTGTAGGAGCGAGGCTTGCCCGCGAATGGCCGCGCCGCGGTCTCCCCTGATGCACAAAATCACAAGAATAAAAAAGATCCGAGGTGTTGCATGTCCGAGCTATCCCAAGCGCGCATCCCCGACGCACCCGCCATTCAGCGTTTGCCCCTTTTGCAACTGATCCTGGTCGGTCTGCAACATGTTTTGCTGATGTACGGCGGAGCCATCGCGGTGCCGCTGATCATCGGACAGGCCGCTGGCCTGAGTCGTGAAGAAATCGCCTTCCTGATCAACGCCGACCTGCTGGTGGCCGGCATCGCCACCATCGTCCAGTCGCTGGGCATCGGCCCGATGGGCATTCGCATGCCAGTGATGATGGGCGCCAGCTTCGCTGCCGTCGGCAGCATGGTCGCCATGGCCGGCATGCCCGGTATCGGCCTGCAAGGAATCTTCGGCGCGACCATCGCCGCCGGGTTCTTCGGCATGCTCATCGCACCGTTCATGTCCAAAGTCGTTCGGTTCTTCCCGCCGCTGGTGACCGGCACGGTTATCACCTCGATCGGTTTGTCGCTGTTCCCCGTCGCCGTCAATTGGGCGGGCGGTGGTGCCGGCGCCGCTCAATTCGGCTCCCCGATTTACCTGGCCATCGCCGCGCTGGTGCTGGCAACCATTCTGTTGGTCCATCGTTTCATGCGCGGTTTCTGGGTCAACATTTCCGTGCTGATCGGCATGTGCCTCGGTTACGTGATCTGCGGGTTGATCGGCATGGTCGACCTCAGCGGCATGGCCCAGGCGCCTTGGCTGCAATTCGTCACCCCGCTGCACTTCGGCATGCCGAAGTTTGAACTCGCGCCGATTCTGTCGATGTGCCTGGTGGTGGTGATCATCTTCGTCGAGTCCACCGGGATGTTCCTCGCGCTGGGCAAAATCACCGGCCAGGAAGTCTGCCCACGGATGTTGCGTCGCGGCTTGCTGTGCGATGCCGGCGCGTCGTTCTTCGCCGGTTTCTTCAACACCTTCACCCATTCCTCTTTCGCGCAGAACATCGGCCTGGTGCAGATGACCGGCGTGCGCTGCCGCTCGGTGACCATCGTTGCCGGCGGGTTGCTGATCGTATTGAGCCTGCTGCCGAAAGCCGCGTTCCTGGTCGCCTCGATTCCACCCGCCGTGCTCGGCGGTGCGGCGATTGCGATGTTCGGCATGGTCGCCGCCACCGGGATCAAGATTCTCCAGGAAGCCGACATCGGTGACCGTCGCAACCAATTGCTGGTGGCGGTGAGCATCGGCATGGGCCTGATCCCGGTGGTACGTCCGGAGTTCTTCGCCCACCTGCCGTTGTGGATGAGCCCGATCACCCACAGCGGCATCGCCATGGCAACGTTGAGTGCCTTGGCGCTGAACCTGCTGTTCAACATCCTCGGCGGCAAGGAACGCGCCGCGATCAACGACTGCCACGCCCACTAAGACAGAAACGCACAACCCCTGTAGGAGCCGGCTTGCTGGCGATGGCGGTGTGTCAGACGACATCAATGTTGGATGTTCTGACCTCATCGCCAGCAAGCCGGCTCCTACAGGGGTGGGGTTTCCTGCGCCTTGAAAATAAAAACAAGAGGGAGCAACAGATGATTCGGACACAGACAAACCTGCTGTTAGGCAGCGGTCTTCTGGCTGCCAGCCAAGCCATGGCCGGCGATTTACTGCTGTGGCAGACCAACAGCCTGAGCTATCTGTACGGCAAGGATTTCGCGATCAACCCGTCGATTCAGCAGACGATCACCTTCGAACACGCCGACCGCTGGAAGTACGGCGACAACTTCCTGTTCGTCGACAGCACTTACTACAACGGCGAAAAAGACCGGAACAAAGGCGTTCATGCCTATTACGGCGAATTCAGCCCACGCCTCTCCTTCGGCAAAATCCTCGACCGCCGCTTCGAGTTCGGCCCGATCAAGGACGTGTTGCTGGCCATGACCTACGAGAATGGCGAAGACGACACCGAAGCCTACCTGATCGGCCCCGGCTTCGACCTTGCAGTACCGGGCTTCAACTTTTTCACCTTGAATTTCTACTATCGCCAGACCGAAGGCTCGCGCTCTGGCGATGATGTCTGGCAGATCACACCGGCCTGGTCCTACACCGTCCCGCTGGGCAATTCGAACCTGTTGATCGACGGCTACCTTGACTGGGTCGTGGACAACGACCAGAACTCGCGCGGCACCTATCACGCCAACCTGCATTTCAACCCGCAGATCAAATACGACCTGGGCAAGGCCTTGGGCTGGCGGGAGAAACAGGTGTATGTCGGCGTCGAGTACAGCTACTGGAAAGACAAGTACGGCGTGGAAAACAACGCCCGCCTCGACACCAATGAAAACACCACCAGCCTGCTGGTGAAGGTGCACTTTTAAGATGACCCGCAACAGTGCCCAAAACCTGTCGTCGGTGCGCTGTTGCGGGGCACTTGAGACCCGGCCCTGGAGTCAGTATTCTCCGCGGCCGCCTGAATCCGCTTTAAAAAAAAGCCCGGATTTAATTCCTGACCAGAAAGCCAACTTATCCCGGCCCTGGACGGTATCAAGGCATTCCAACCCCCCTCTCAATCGACGGCTCTTGAGCCGCCGAACGGGAGTTTTTTTGCTTTTCGAAAGCCTTGGCGCAGCTCTTGCTAACAGCACTGAAGCTGACCGATTGGATGATTTTTTACCGCTACGGAAAAAGGCGCCACACCAGAGCGCCGACCTTAAAAAAACAACGTGAAACACCTACTTTTTGGGAGCAACCGAATGAAACGTACGTGCACTAGCCTGATGCTGGCGGGATCCTTGCTGGCCGGGGGCCAGGCCATGGCCGGCGACTTGCTGCAATGGCAGAACAACAGCCTGACCTACCTGTATGGCAAGGACTTCCAGGTCAACCCACGCATTCAGCAGACCGTGACCTTCGAACACGCCGATGGCTGGAAATATGGGGATAACTTCTTCTTCGTCGACAAGATCTTCTACAACGGCGAAAAGGACTTCAACGTCGGCCCGAACACCTATTACGGTGAGTTCAGCCCGCGTATTTCCCTGGGCAAAGTCCTCGACCAGAAAGTCGAATTCGGCCCGGTCAAAGACGTGTTGCTGGCCATGACGTACGAGTTTGGTGAAGGCGATACCGAGTCCTACCTGATCGGCCCGGGTTTCGACCTGGCAATCCCTGGTTTCGATTACTTCCAGCTGAACTTCTACCAGCGCCACACCGAAGGCAGCCGTGCGGGCGACAACGTCTGGCAGATCACCCCGGTCTGGTCCTACACCATCCCGGTCGGCGATTCGAGCATCCTGATCGACGGTTTCATGGACTGGGTAGTCGACAACGACTCCAACTCCAAAGGCGACTACCACGCCAACCTGCACTTCAACCCGCAGGTTAAATATGACTTGGGTAAAGCGCTGAATTTTGGCGAGAAGCAGTTGTATGTGGGTGTGGAGTATGACTATTGGTCGGACAAGTACGGGATTAAGGATAGCCAGTACTTCAAGACTGATCAGAGTACTACGAGCTTTTTGGTGAAATTCCACTTCTGATAAAAATCACCCATCCCGCCTGTGTCGGCGGGATGGGTAGTATTAAGCCACCGAAGCTCTACGTCCTGGCGTCACATCTGCCCAGGCTCCACCACCCGTTGTTCCAGGGCGGTATCCTGAAAAAATCATCTCAGGAAGACTACGCTCAACCGGACTCTCCAACTGCGAAGGTGAGGTATGAAAAAAACGGAAAGGTATAGATAATTCATCGGGGTTCAACTCCGGCCCAATTTCCGGACCACGAACATATTCCAACAGCATTACTGGACCGGACATATGCATCGTCAACTTAAGCCGACTAAATACCCCTACTTCCTCCGAAGCACTTCTCTTTTGTTGCCAGCCAAAATTATCGAAACCATAACGATTAGCAGAACTATCCGAATATTCAAAAACCACTTTATCCAGCAGCGCCTCGCCTATTTCAGAACCAGGCTGCGCTGCAATGACGGCATTCGTCGTATATTCACCTTCAAACAAGGCCAGAAAACCCCGAGACGCACTCAGTACACCAAGAGGTCCCCCGACAGCTACATCGCCGTCCATATAGACTCCTCCCTCAACATATGTCGCAGCCAGCCTGACAATATCACTTGCTGCCGCATAATTATTGTAGGGTCCATTTACCTCTCGATAATATATTGATTCTATTTCTCTGGACTGCGAATAAATCGGCGCAAGCTGATCAAATAGTTCTTGAGGATCTCTTATCAACAACTGGTCACCTTCACGGAACGCCATTTCCCTGCTGACTGGATCCAGACTTTCCCTCATAGCATTTAAAACATCAAATACGCGTGACGACTGAGATGTCCAAAGGCTCACCTCATACTCCGGGTTTAAGTTTTTAAAAACCAGCATGTTTCGAACAAACCCCTCTGAAATCTCACCGCCCTCCCAATAGTAATGTGCATTACTTGGCACCACATTTGTTCCGAACGAATCGATTAAATTCAGGGGATTATTCAACAACATTTTAAATAGATTGAGCCCATCAACAAACCCTGCCGGATCCGGGTTCACCCACCGCTGCAACCACGGTGCGTAATACCGATAGCCGTAACAATAAAGCCCGGTTGCATCCCGTTCTTTACCCGAATAACGAATCGTTTTGTACCTGGCTTCGATCTCGCTGACACCCGCCCACAACGCCGTGCCACCAAACGCGTAATAAACCTCCCGACTCAGAATTCTGCCCCGCTCATCCAACTCCAGGGTGCTGGAATTCAGATGATTGCTCAGGCAAAAACGCAGTTGATCGTTACGAACATCACGAGGCAATCCTGCGACCCAGTGCAAGGCGCGGACCTGACCGCGCCCGGCCTCGACACTGAACACATGCCGCTCTTCTCCAGTGGCCTTGTCACGATGGATTTCCAAGCCCGGCAAGTAGCGCGTTTCAGAACGCAGTGTGCGATGCGCTGCCTGAGTCAGTCGGACTTTTCGCAAGCGATGCCCAGGACTGTCGTAGCAGTAACATTCAGTATCGTCAGGGCCGTCGTCGCGCTTCACCATCGTTACGCTGCTGAGCTGGTTCCGTACATCCCAACTCATCCGCTGGCCGCGTAACAGCTCCAGCTGATTGCCGTTGGCATCGAAGCCGTCGACCAAGTTACCTTTATCCGCAACGCTGCGATTACTGTCCGTAGCCGTAAACATCTCAAAAGTTTCTGCACCGCTGTGATGGCGGGTTTGCAGGTTACCGGCGGCGTCGTAATTGAAAGTCTGGGTGTAATTGCGCAACTGGTTGGGGTCCAGCGGCGTGGTTTGCCAGGCTGGCAAAGCCGGGCCGTAACTGGGTTGACTGACTTCGCTGCCAATGGCTTGGATCAGTTGATAAAGACTGTCATAGCCATAGCAGCAGACCGGATCGATCCGCTGATTATTGAAATAACGCGTCAGTTGAGCCAGGTCTTCGATGAAGGTGATATTGCCGACGGGATCGTAACCGTAGCTAAAATCCTGAAGCGGCTTGCCATCGACATCGCAGGACTGCAATTGCAGGAGGCGCCCGTCTTCACCTGCATACCGGGCAATGGTGGTGACGCCATTGCCAGCCCGTTCGCTGATGCTCCTGCCGAAAGCGTCGTAGCGGATTTCACTGACCAGCAAACGCGGCTCTCCTGAAGAACCGGCCAGCTTCAATCGGGTTTCACGTAGCTGACCGGCCCGGTCGTAAGCGAACGATCTGACGTTATCCATGGCGTCAGTCTGACAATGCATTTCTCCTACAGGACCGTACTGCCACGTCGTCTCGAACACCTCGTCTTCCAGTTCCGCCTCGGCGAATTCAGATGACCAGTCCGGCAGCTCCAGATCGCGCAGGAAACGCGTTTGCTCCGCCAGCAGCGATCCACCCACACCATATTCACAGAGGTTGCGCCTGCCGGCCGGATGGTCATGGCGGATCGGTTGACCACACTGGTTATGGGCCGTCCGCTCATCACTGGCATCGCCATACGTAAAGCGCTCGGAAACACGCGGCAACTCGTACGCCATTTGCTCCGTAACGGCTGTCGGGCGCTGGAGCTCATCAAATTCGCTGTGACGCTGACCACCGCGACCGTCCCAGAACGAGCAGGTCGCATCCGCCTGATTGATCAAGCTCAGCTGCCAACCGGTATCCACGCTCTTCACCAGCAGAGGCCGGCCTTGCAAATCAAAGGTGTTTTCAAGATTGGGTTTCGGCGCCGCTCCCCACAGGCGTGGGTCCCGGGACGCAAAAAGCCGTCCGGCAGGATCGAAGTGGTTACGGGTGATGCGGGTATCAATCGATGAGTTCAGAGGATGGCGGCAGTAGGCGACATTTCGCACAACCAAGCCGCGAGAATCCACCACAGCCAGACTCGGTGTGTGAGCATCAATCCATTGCGTGGCCGCCATGTTCGAACCCTCTGCCTGAGGGCTTTAATCTGATCGAATAAATACTTGAACGTCTACTGTCACAAATGACAGTTCAAGCGGGCTCCGGCACCGAAAGCCCGAGAAACCGACACAGCTCTTCGCGTTTGGCCAACGCATCACGCCGCCCCAGATCAATCAACTCGCTGCAATACCCCGCCTCGAACAGCAGATAACTCAACACCCCCGCCCCACTGGTCTTGGTCGCACCCGGCCCGCGCAAAAACAGACGCAGCGCTGCCGGCAGTTCCTGGCGATGTCGCGCAGCGATCTCATCAATCGGCTGGCTCGGCGAAATCACCAGCACCTCCACCGGCGCTACGCCGAGCGTGCGGGTCGGCGTGCCGGCGGGCATCAGATGGCTGAACTGATTCAAGCGCTGCAGCAGTTCGATGTCACTTTCCAGGCTGTCAATGAACGTACTGTTGAGCATGTGCCCACCGATCTGCGCGAGCGTCGGCTGCTGCCCGGTGTAGGCCCGTTGCAGCGGTCGCTCCGGGTCGACACCGCGCGGGTTGCCGCTGACGCCCACCACCAGCACGCGGCTGGCGCCCAGGTGCAAGGCCGGGCTGATCGGTGCCGATTGGCGCACCGCGCCGTCACCGAAATATTCCTCGCCGATTTTTACCGGGGCGAACAGCAGCGGGATGGCGGAGCTGGCGAGCAGGTGCTCGACGGTCAACTGCGCAGGAACGCCGATGCGTCGATGGCGTAACCAGGCGTCGATGGTGCCGCCGCCCTGATAAAAGGTGACCGCCTGACCCGATTCGTAACCGAACGCGGTGACTGCCACGGCCTTCAACTGCTTCTGCGCGATGGCTTCGGCGATGCCGGTCATGTGCAATTTGTCGTTGAGCAACCGGCGCAGCGGCGAGCTGTTGAGAAGGGCCACCGGCACCTGAGCGCCGATGCCAAGCAGACTGTGGCTGACAAACCGGCTGGCCTGACGGATCACGCCCGGCCAGTCGCTGCGCAAAACCAGATGGCTACGGAACCCTTGCCAGAAAGCGGTCAGGCGTTCGATGGCATTGCGAAAATCCATCGCCCCACTGGCGAGGCTGACCGCATTGATCGCCCCGGCCGAGGTGCCGACGATCACCGGGAACGGATTGTTTGCCCCCACCGGCAGCAATTCGGCAATCGCTGCCAGCACGCCGACCTGATAGGCCGCCCGAGCCCCGCCGCCGGAAAGAATCAACCCTGTAACCGGTTCGCCTGGACTCATGCACAACACTCCATGGTGCTAGTTGGAATTTTCCATTTCCCTGCAGGAGCGAGACCGGCTTGCCGGCGATGGTCGTCAACGATGACGTTGGCTGCCTGACACTCCGCGACGCTCTCGGGTTTTTCGCGAGCAGGCTCGCTCCTACAGGGATTGGGGATTCAGCCGCGTTTTGCGTACAACTTGGGTTCGCCCGGCGGACGACTCTTGAAGCGGCGATGGGCCCAGAGGTATTGCTCCGGGCAGTCGCGCAAGACGCCTTCGATCCATTGGTTGATCCGCAGGCAATCGGCCTCTTCGGTCTCGCCGGGGAAACCTTCGAGCGGCGCATGGATCACCAAGCGATAACCGCTGCCGTCCGCCAGACGCTCTTGGGTGAACGGCACCACCAGCGCCTTGCCCAGCCGCGCAAACTTGCTGGTGGCAGTGACGGTCGCGGCCTGAATCCCGAACAGCGGCACGAAGATGCTTTGCTTGGCGCCGTAGTCCTGATCCGGCGCGTACCAGATCGCCCGGCCGGCCCGCAGCAGTTTGAGCATGCCGCGCACGTCTTCACGCTCCACGGCCAGCGAGTCGAGGTTGTGTCGCTCACGGCCATTGCGCTGGATGTAGTCGAACAACGGGTTCTTGTGCTCGCGGTACATGCCGTCGATGGTGTGTTGCTGGCCGAGCAGCGCCGCGCCGATTTCCAGCGTGGTGAAATGCACGGCCATCAGAATCACGCCTTTGCCTTCGCGCTGGGCCTTTTTCAGATGCTCCAGCCCTTCGACATGCGCCAACCTGGCCAGACGCTCCCGCGACCACCACCAGCTCATGGCCATTTCAAAGAATGCGATGCCGGTGGAGGCAAAGTTTTCCTTGAGCAGGCGCTTGCGCTCGGCAGCGGATTTTTCCGGGAAGCACAGCTCCAGGTTGCGCTTGGCAATGCGCCGTCGGTCGCCCGCCACGCGATACGTCAATGCACCGAGGGCACGACCAATAAACAGCAGCGCCGGGTATGGCAACTGAACGATCAGCCACAACAGCCCCAAGCCGCACCACAGCGGCCAGAAACGCGGCATCAGAAATGTTTTTTGAAAACGCGGGCGATCCATTAAAGGTTCCGGAAAGACAATGGCCGCGCATTCTACATCGTTCGACCCGGCTTGCGGCTCGCGAGCGTTCTCGTTATAAGTCTCGGCACTTTTAGTGACAAGCCGTTGTATGCCGACCATGAGCCAAATCGAACCGCAAGACCAGGATCCCGTGTTCCAGTTGAAGGGCAGCATGCTCGCCATTACCGTGCTGGAGCTGGCCCGCAACGACCTCGAAAGCCTTGATCGGCAATTGGCCGCCAAGGTCGCCCAGGCGCCCGGCTTCTTCAGCAACGCGCCGCTGGTACTGGCGCTGGACAAGCTTCCGGCCAGCGAAGGTGCGGTCGATCTGCCAGGTTTGATGCGCGTCTGCCGCCAGCACGGCCTGCGCACCCTGGCGATCCGTGCCAGTCGCATCGAAGACATCGCCGCCGCCATCGCGGTCGACCTGCCGGTGCTGCCGCCCTCCGGCGCCCGCGAGCGTGCGCTGGACCCGCTTGAAGGCACCGTGGCGAAGAAACCGGAAAAACCCGCTGAACCGACGATCAAACCGACGAAAATCATCACCTCGCCGGTACGCGGCGGCCAGCAGATTTATGCCCAGGGTTGCGACCTCGTCGTGATCTCCTCGGTCAGCCCGGGGGCGGAACTTCTCGCCGACGGCAACATCCATGTATACGGACCGATGCGTGGTCGTGTATTGGCCGGGGTCAAAGGCGACACGAAAGCCAGGATTTTCTGTCAGCAAATGAGCGCTGAACTGGTCTCCATCGCCGGCCATTACAAGGTTTCGGAAGATCTGCGTCGCGACCCTTTGTGGGGCGCGGGTGTACAGGTCAGCCTGTCGGGCGATGTGTTGAACATCATTCGGCTTTAACGGATACTGCCGCATTTTCCAAGCATCTCTAAAACGTAGCGAAAACGGCTCAAACGAAGTAGGAAAAAGGCCTAAAGCAGTGTTTACCGGGGGTAAGCGCGGTTCATGACCGGATTCCAGCCAAGCTGTCCGACTGCAGTCGTTTTTCCAGAGATGTTTTTCAGGGGCTAAATGTCCTTTTTCCTTAGGGGTGAAACACCTTGGCCAAGATTCTCGTGGTTACATCCGGCAAGGGTGGTGTGGGTAAGACCACCACCAGTGCTGCTATCGGTACCGGCCTCGCACTGCGCGGTCACAAAACAGTTATCGTCGACTTCGACGTCGGCTTGCGTAACCTCGACCTGATCATGGGTTGCGAGCGTCGCGTCGTGTATGACTTCGTCAACGTGGTTAACGGCGAAGCCAACCTGCAACAGGCCCTGATCAAAGACAAACGCCTGGAAAACCTCTACGTACTGGCCGCCAGTCAGACCCGCGACAAAGACGCGCTGACTGTCGAAGGCGTGGAAAAAGTCCTGATGGCGTTGAAGGAAGACTTCGAATTCGTGGTCTGCGACTCCCCGGCCGGCATCGAGAAAGGTGCTCACCTGGCCATGTACTTCGCCGATGAAGCGATTGTCGTGACCAACCCGGAAGTCTCCTCGGTTCGTGACTCGGACCGCATGCTGGGCCTGCTGGCCAGCAAATCGCGTCGCGCCGAAAACGGCGAAGACCCGATCAAGGAACACTTGCTGTTGACCCGTTACAACCCGCAACGCGTCAGCGATGGCGAGATGCTCGGCGTTGAAGACGTCAAGGAAATTCTCGCTGTGACCCTGCTGGGTGTGATCCCTGAGTCCCAAGCGGTACTCAAGGCGTCCAACTCCGGCGTGCCGGTGATTCTCGACGATCAAAGCGACGCCGGTCAGGCGTACAGCGATGCGGTCGAACGCCTGCTGGGCAAAACCGTGGAGCATCGGTTTCTCGATGTGACGAAGAAAGGATTCTTTGAGCGTCTGTTTGGAGGCCGGTAATGAACATTTTTGACTTCTTTCGTGCTAACAAGAAGCCAAGTACCGCCTCGGTAGCGAAAGAGCGTCTACAGATCATCGTGGCGCATGAACGCGGCCAACGCAGTACGCCGGATTACTTGCCAGCCTTGCAGAAAGAGCTGGTCGAAGTCATCCGCAAGTACGTCAATATCGGGTCCGATGACGTGCATGTCGCCCTGGAAAACCAGGGTAGCTGCTCGATTCTGGAACTCAATATCACCCTGCCGGATCGCTGAGTCGACCCGTCGGGAGCCACGGCGGCTCAGGCTTTTGCTGCTCCTTGTAGGAGCGAAGCTTGCTCGCGAAGGTGTGTCAGTCGACATTAACGTTGCTGACACACCTTCGCGAGCAAGCTTCGCTCCTACAAGAGCCCTGAAAGCCTGAGTCGCCGTTGGCGTTTGTTACGAGGCTGTTTAATGCCGCTGTCCAACGTCCACATCATCCATCAGGACGCCGCCGTACTGGTGGTGAATAAACCGACCCTGTTGCTTTCCGTCCCTGGCCGGGCCGATGACAACAAGGATTGCCTGATCACCCGCCTGCAAGAAAACGGCTACCCCGAAGCCCGCATCGTCCATCGCTTGGACTGGGAAACCTCCGGCATCATTCTGCTGGCCCGTGACCCGGACACCCATCGCGAATTGTCTCGGCAATTTCACGACCGTGAAACCGAAAAGGCCTACACCGCACTTTGCTGGGGCCAGCCGGAACTGGACAGCGGCAGCATCGACCTGCCCCTGCGTTACGACCCGCCGACCAAGCCGCGCCATGTGGTGGATTTCGAGTTCGGCAAAAACGCCCTGACATTCTGGCGCGTGCTGGAACGATGCGGCGACTGGTGCCGGGTTGAACTGACGCCGATCACCGGCCGCTCCCATCAGTTGCGCGTGCACATGCTCTCCATCGGCCACCCGCTGCTGGGTGACGGGCTCTATGCCCACGAGCAGGCGCTGGCCGCCTGGCCACGCCTGTGCCTGCACGCGAGCATGCTCAGCTTCACTCATCCGCAGACCGGTGAACGCCTGCGTTTCGAGTGCCCGGCACCGTTTTGAGCAGACGCGCCGAGATGAAAAAACGCCCTTCAACTGAAGGGCGTTTTTATTTATTGAAACAAATTATCTGTCGTAAAAATGGCGTTAAATTATTGTCATAAATTTGTAAAGAAACGTAAAATAATGGCATTACGATAGCAGGCAGGACGCCCAGTGCGCAGTTGCAAGACACTTCAGAACGACTACCCAATTACCTTCAGCTTTGCCAACACCACCCTGCACCTCAGCGAACAGCCTTGCGTCGAAGCACGGCAAGCGCTGGAGCAACTGATTGAAAAGCGCAGCGCTCGCAAGCTCACCCGTGCGAGCGCACCGCTCGCCAGTGGTGACACCCCTCTATTTGCCAAGGTTCAGCCGCTGGATACTTTAAAGGCGAAAGTGCGGGTAACCTTTGGCAAACCACAGCGTAACGGTCGCTTCGACTGGCCGCTGGAAGAACTGATCAATACCCATGAAGCGCAGCGCCGCGGCGTCCGGATGCCACCACTTCAAGGATTTGGCTACACCAAGGACCTGCTGGGATTGACCCAGGAGTATTTCATTATCACGCGCCTGCTTGACGACCATCTTGACGGCGTACAGTGGCTTAAACGCAACCCCGGCAACGTGGAGGCATTTATCCAGGATGCTTTCGATCTGCTCCACTCCCTCGCCCTGAAGAACATCACTCACATGGATTTCTGGGCCGGCAACATCTTGATCCCCGAATCGTCGCAGTCACCGCTCAAAGCCATCGATTTTGAAAACTGCTTCGCCAGCCAGACACTCCACCCGAGCGAAACCCTGGGCTTCCAGCTGGGATTTTTCTATCGCCGGGAAATCTACAAACACATTACTGAAGCCGACTATGATCGGCTGGTTGAAACGTACACAGGACAACTCCCAAACATCTCGAAGAAAAAGTTCAACCCGGTGTATGTCGCGAGCAAGCATGAATACGTGGGCCGCAAGCAACGCCGTGAAGTGTTCCTCAGCGGTCTTCTGATCACAGGCTGACGCGCAAATCAGACCCACCGACAAACGTCGCGCGACGGACGGCATTGTGTCTGCAATGCCATGAGCCAATACGGTAAACTTGCGCCATTGCTGTCTGGAGCTACTTATGCGCGAAGAGTTGAACCAAGGCCTGATCGATTTCCTCAAGGCCTCCCCTACCCCGTTTCATGCCACCGCCAGCCTTGTTCAGCGCCTGGAAGCGGCGGGTTATCAGCGTCTCGACGAACGCGAGCCCTGGACCACCGAAGCCAACGGCCGCTACTACGTCACCCGTAACGACTCTTCGATTGTCGCCGTCAAAATGGGCCGTCACTCTCCCCTGCATGGCGGTATCCGCCTGGTCGGCGCCCATACCGACAGCCCGTGCCTGCGAGTCAAACCCCAGCCGGAACTGCAACGCCAGGGTTTCTGGCAACTGGGTGTCGAAGTGTATGGCGGCGCGCTGCTGGCTCCGTGGTTCGACCGCGATCTGTCCCTGGCAGGCCGCGTGACCTTCCGCCGCGACGGCAAGGTCGAGAGCCAGCTGATCGACTTCAAGACGCCGATTGCGATCATTCCCAACCTGGCCATTCACCTCAATCGTGAAGCCAACATGGGCTGGGCGATCAACGCCCAGACCGAATTGCCGCCGATCCTCGCGCAGTTCGCCGGTGACGAGCGCGTGGACTTCCGCGCCGTGCTCACCAATCAACTTGCTCTCGAGCATGGCCTGAACGCCGACGTGGTGCTCGACTACGAGTTGAGCTTCTACGATACCCAGAGCGCTGCGGTCATCGGCCTGCATGGCGACTTCATCGCCGGTGCGCGCCTCGACAACCTGCTGTCCTGCTACGCCGGCCTGCAAGCGTTGCTGACGGCTGAAACTGACGAAACCTGCGTGCTGGTCGCCAATGACCACGAAGAAGTCGGCTCCTGCTCGGCCTGTGGCGCTGACGGCCCGATGCTGGAGCAGACGCTGCGTCGCTTGTTGCCCGAAGGTGATGAATTCGTACGCACCATTCAGAAATCCCTGCTGGTCTCGGCCGACAATGCCCACGGCGTACACCCCAACTACGCCGACAAGCACGACGCCAACCACGGCCCGAAACTCAACGCCGGCCCGGTGATCAAGGTCAACAGCAACCAGCGTTACGCCACCAACAGCGAAACCGCCGGGTTCTTCCGCCATCTGTGCATGGCCGAAGAAGTGCCGGTGCAAAGCTTCGTGGTGCGCAGCGACATGGGCTGCGGCTCGACCATCGGCCCGATCACCGCCAGCCACCTGGGTGTGCGCACCGTGGACATCGGCCTGCCGACATTCGCCATGCACTCGATCCGCGAACTGTGCGGCAGTCATGATCTGGCGCACCTGGTGAAAGTGCTGAGCGCGTTCTACGCCAGCCAAGAGCTGCCGTAATCCCTGTAGGAGCCGGCTTGCTGGCGATGGCGATGGCGATTTCAATGACGCCATCGCCAGCAAGCCGGCTCCTACAAATGCTAAACCCACCTAGACTTTAAATACCCCCATCGACAAGGCAGTCGCTCATGATCTCGATGTCTTCATTTCACGCCATGCTGATCCCGATTCTTGCCGGGATGATCCTGCTGGCGATCGGCTTCAACTTCCGCGACAAGAATGCCGGCGTGTTCGCGATGTGGATCGGCATGCTGACCATCCTCGCTACCGTGGTCTTCAAGATCCTCGCCAAACTCAACGAATAAATCCTCGCCCTCGGCTCGCATTGATTTTGGCGGGCTCGTACACTCGGTCGATCTGCTCTTTTCAAGGTTGACCGCCTAGTGTTCGCTCGTCTTTTTGCCCTGCCCAGCCTTTTCCTCGTCTGCCTGATGGCGCTGCTGCCGATCATGCCGGCCCAGGCCGTCGGTTTACCGAGCTTGCTCAACAGCTCGGCGAAAACCCAGCCCGAGGCGCAAGAACCCCTCGGGCAATCCCTCGACGAAGTCATCAAGTCACTGGAGAACGATCAGCAACGCAGCAAATTGTTGACCGACTTGAAGAAGCTGCGCGACGCCACCAAAAAAGCCCAACCGGCTGCTGAAGAAGGCGTGTTGGGCCTGATTGGCGGCACGCTGGCCAATTTTGAAAAACAATTCTCCGGCGCTGACAGCCCGCTCACACGCTGGTCCGACGAGTTTGATCTGGCCAAGGAAGAACTGGCGGGGTTGGTGTTGCCGGCCAATGAATGGCTGCCGATCATCTTTGGCTTCGCCATGATTCTGATGGTCTGGAGCCTGCTGGCCGCCGCACTGATCTGGCTCGGTCACCGGGTACGGATGCGCTTCGGCCTGACCGAAGAATTACCGCAGCACCCCAAGGCCCTCGACATGTTGCGCTTTGCCCTGCGCAAACTCGGGCCTTGGCTGATCGCCCTGGTGATGACCGTCTACATGACCTACGCCCTGCCCTCGTCATTGGGCAAAAGCCTGGCGATGGTGCTGGCCTATGCGCTGGTGGTCGGCACGTGTTTTTCGGCGATCTGCGTGATTGCCTTTTCCTTGCTCGACGGGCCACACCGCCACCGCGCCTTGTACATCCTGCGGCATCAGGCCTTTCGGCCGTTGTGGCTGATCGGCAGTTTTGCCGCGTTCGGCGAAGCCTTGAACGACCCGCGACTGGTCGCCAGCCTCGGCAGCCATTTGGCGCACACCGCCGCCACCATCGCCAACGTGCTGGCCGCGCTGTCTACCGGGCTGTTCATCCTGCGCTTCCGACGCCCCATCGCCCACTTGATCCGCAACCAACCGCTGTCACGGCGCCTGACCCGCCGCGCACTCAGCGACACCATCGAGATTCTCGGTACTTTCTGGTACATGCCAGCGCTGGTGCTGGTGGCGATTTCGCTGTTCGCCACGTTCGTTTCCGCCGGCGACACCAGCACCGCATTGCGCCAGTCGCTGATCTGCACCGTGCTGCTGGTGTTGTGCATGGTCATCAACGGACTGGTACGCCGGCATGCACTGAAACCGCAACGCGGCGTGAAGCGTCACGCACTGTATTCCGAACGCCTGAAAAGCTTCTTCTATACCCTCGCCCACTTGCTGGTGTGGCTGGCGTTCATCGAACTTGGCCTGCGGGTCTGGGGCATGTCGCTGATTGCGTTCACCGAAGGCGAAGGCCATGAAGTCAGCGTCAAACTGTTCAGCCTCGGCGGCACGCTGATTTTTGCCTGGCTGATCTGGATTCTCAGCGATACGGCGGTGCACCACGCCCTCACCCGCTCGCGTAAAGGCCAGGCCAACGCGCGTGCGCAAACGATGATGCCGCTGATCCGCAACGTGCTGTTCGTGGCGATTTTCATCGTTGCGCTGATCGTCGCCCTGGCGAATATGGGCATGAACGTCACGCCGCTCCTGGCCGGTGCCGGCGTGATCGGCCTGGCCATCGGTTTCGGCGCACAATCGTTGGTCGCGGACCTGATCACCGGGCTGTTCATCATCATCGAAGACTCCCTGGCCATCGACGACTACGTGGATGTTGGCGGCCACCTCGGCACTGTCGAGGGCCTGACCATTCGTACCGTGCGCCTGCGGGACATCGACGGTATCGTCCACACCATCCCGTTCAGTGAAATCAAAAGCATCAAGAACTACTCGCGAGAGTTCGGCTACGCGATCTTTCGCGTGGCGATCCCCTCGAACATGGACATCGATAACGCGATCAAACTGATGCGCGACGTCGGCCAGAAGATGCGCGCCGATCCACTGCAACGACGCAATATCTGGTCGCCGCTGGAGATTCAAGGGGTCGAGAGTTTCGAGTCGGGCAACGCGATTCTGCGGGCCCGCTTCAAGACCGCGCCGATCAAGCAGTGGGAAGTTTCCCGGGCGTTCAACCTGTCCTTGAAACGACACCTGGATGAAGCAGGGCTCGATCTGGCGACACCGCGCATGAGTGTGCAAGTGGTCACGGCGGGTGGCGGCCCAGCAACAGATTAAACCCAACCCTCTGTAGGAGCCGGCTTGCTGGCGATGGGCGTGAACGATTACGTGTGCGGTCTGAATGTACGCGGTGCCTGTGCGTTTATCGCCAGCAAGCCGGCTCCTACAGGGATCGCAGCTAATCGTGAAATCGGCGGTATTTAACAAATCGCAGGCATAAAAAAATCCCCGAACCAGTCGGGGATTTTTTATGTTCGATCAATCAGCCCGGGGGCGGATCAATCTTCGCGATAGCGACGCAGCTTCAACTGCTTACCGGCAACGCGAGTGTCCTTCAGCTTGGTCAGCAGACGCTCCAGACCATCTTCCGGCAGCTCGACGAGGCTGAAGCTGTCACGCACCTGGATGCGACCGATGGCTTCACGCGCCAGACCACCTTCGTTGAGGATGGCGCCCAGCAGGTTTTTAGCCGCGATACCATCACGCGCGCCCAGCGCGGTACGGCAACGGGCACGACCTTCGGCCAATGGAACCGGAGCACGACGCTCACGATCACCACGGTCCGGACGATCACCGGTGCGCTCTGGACGATCGCCACGCGGTGCGTTGTTCGGCACCAGTGGACGTTCTTTCTCGATTGCAGCCAGGGTCAGCGCCTGAGCGTTGGTAGCCTTGCGCAGCAGGGCAGCAGCCAGTGCACGCGGCGTGCAACCGATATCGGCAGTCAGGCGATCCAGCAGATCACCGTGAGTCGATTCGGCATCGCCAACCAGCGGCGACAGGCTGTTGGTCAGTTTCTTGATGCGGGCATCGAGAACAGCCTGAGCGTCCGGCAGGCGAACTTCGGCAACTTTCTGACCGGTTACACGCTCGATCACTTGCAGCATGCGGCGCTCACGCGGAGTCACCAGCAGCAGTGCACGACCTTCGCGACCGGCACGGCCAGTACGGCCGATACGGTGAACGTAGGATTCCGGATCGTACGGCATGTCAACGTTGAACACGTGAGTGATGCGAGGAACGTCCAGGCCACGAGCGGCAACGTCGGTCGCCACAACGATGTCCAGACGGCCATCCTTGAGGGAGTCGATCACGCGCTCACGCTGGTTCTGGGCAATGTCACCGTTCAGCGCAGCGGCTTTGTAGCCTTTGGCTTCCAGGGCGCTGGCCAGGTCCAGGGTCGCTTGCTTGGTGCGAACGAACATGATCAGGGCGTCGAAGTCTTCGACTTCCAGCAGGCTCAATACAGCCGAGGTCTTCTGGTCAGCGTGAACCAACAGGTGAGCCTGTTCGATCGCGGTAACGGTCTGAGTCTTGGTCTGGATCTTCACGTGTTGCGGATCGCGCAGGTGGCGTTCGGCAATGGCACGGATCGACTGTGGCAGGGTGGCCGAGAACAGTACGGTCTGACGGGTAGGAGGCAGCGCCTTGAAGATGACTTCGAGGTCGTCCATGAAACCCAGTTTGAGCATTTCGTCGGCTTCGTCGAGAACCAGGTGGTTCACGGTCGACAGGACTTTTTCGTCGCGACGCAGGTGGTCGCACAGACGGCCCGGAGTGGCGACAACGATCTGTGCGCCATTACGGATTGCTTTCAGTTGTGGACCCATAGGGGCGCCGCCGTAAACGGCCACAACGGTAACGCCTGGCATTTGCTTGGCGTAGGTTTCGAAAGCGGTTGCTACTTGCAGCGCCAACTCACGGGTTGGCGCCAGGATCAGGGCTTGCGGCTCGCGCTTGGCAGGATCGATGCAGTGCAGGATAGGCAGGGCGAACGCAGCGGTTTTACCCGTACCGGTTTGCGCCTGACCAATCATGTCCTGGCCGGCCATGATGATCGGGATCGATTGCTGCTGAATAGCCGAAGGCTCTTCGTAGCCAGTCGCAATGACGGCTGCAAGGATATTCGGATTAAGATTAAAAGCGGCGAAGCCGCCGGTTTCCTGGGTCATGGGTCTGCCTCTAAGTGCATCCGCAAAGACCCATGCTCCAAAGCTGCGCATGCCGTGTAAGACTCAAGAGTCGCCCTGGCTGCTTTGTCGGCGGGGATTTGCGAAAACGAATGAATGAAAAAGATTCGTCAAGGGAGAGTCCGCTGTGCGGACGTGCAGCCGAAGCTGACTTCGGGGAATTGCGCTACCTAAACGCGGCCCGGTTAAAGGCCGGCGCGCACTATACCGGAATTCGCCCAAAAAGGGAGCATTATTTGTCGGAAAACTGACGGATACACCGTTGTGTCACAGGCTTTGCGGATAATCGTGCGACGGTCTATTTTTCAAAGGCCCGGCCCTGCTGGGGATGGCGCTAAAACGGTTCACCGTTGTGACTCGGACCTGCGGCCTCGCCTCCCCCTTCAAACCCCTTCCCATCCGAGGAATTGTTCGATGAATCAACCTGTTACCAGCCGTGTGACCTGCGAAAGGCACGGCCATGTCCTGTTGATCGGCCTGGATCGGGTAGCCAAGCGCAATGCCTTCGACCTCGACCTGCTCAACGCACTCAGCCTGGCCTACGGTGAGTTCGAGGCTGACAGCGAAGCGCGGGTGGCGGTGGTGTTCGGCCATGGCGAGCATTTCACCGCCGGGCTTGATCTGGTCAGCGCCAGTTCGGCCCTGGCCGAGGGCTGGCACGCACCGCCCGGCGGTTGCGATCCGTGGGGCGTGTTCGCGGGTCCGCGAGTCAGCAAACCGGTGATCGTCGCCGCGCAAGGTTATTGCCTGACCATCGGCATTGAGCTGATGCTCGCCGCCGACATCAACCTCTGCGCCAGTAACACCCGGTTTGCCCAGAAAGAAGTGCAGCGCGGGATTTTCCCGTTCGGCGGGGCCACATTGCGCCTGCATCAAGTCGCCGGCTGGGGCAATGCGATGCGCTGGTTGCTGACCGGGGATGAATTCGATGCGCATGACGCGTTGCATCTGGGGTTGGTGCAGGAAGTCATGGCCAGCGAGGATTTGCTGCCCCGGGCAATTGAGCTGGCGGAGCGGATTGCCCGGCAGGCGCCGCTGGGGGTACAGGCGACGTTGATGTCGGCGCGACAGGCGCGTTATGAGGGCGAAACAGCCGCAGCGCTGGGGTTGCCGCCGCTGGTGAAGAGTTTGTTGGCGAGTGAGGATGCGAAGGAAGGCGTGCGGTCGATGGTTGAGAAGCGGCCGGGCATTTTCAAAGGGGTTTGAGGTTTGTGGCGAGGCGGATATTGCCTTCGCGGGCAAGCCTCGCTCCTACAGGGAAATGCGCACCCTTGTAGGAGCGAGGCTTGCCCGCGAAAGGGCCCTAAAGAACAACAAATCAAGTAGCCGGGCGAATCGCCTTGATCAACGACTGCAACGAATACCCCAACCGTGGCGCCAACCCTTCGGCCCGCGCAACCAACCCATCCATGTCCAGTTCCTGATCCAGCTCCGACGGCACAATCAGAATCACATTGCCCTCCTTCACCGGCAGCTCCCAGTAATGCCGGTGATAGAGCCCACGCAACAGCGCCGCGCCCAACGGTTTGCCATCATCGGTGGCCCACTGGTTGATCACCAGCCAGCCGCCCGGATTCAGGCGTTTCTGACAGTTTTCCAGAAAACTCCAGGCCAGATGCCCGACACCCGGCCCGACATCGGTATAAAGGTCGACGAAAATCAGGTCGGCCGGCTCGGCGGTATCGAGCAGTTCCAGCGCATCGCCGACACGGATGTACAGCCGCGGGTCGTCATCCAGCCCCAGGTACTCGATGGCCAGGCGCGGCACGTCGGGCCGCAGCTCGATGGCTTCGACATCTTCCAGCGGCAAGAACTTCAGGCAAGCCTGGGTCAGCGTGCCGGCACCGAGGCCGAGGAACAGCGCGCTTTCCGGTTGCTCGTGGCACAACGCGCCGATCAGCATGGCACGGGTGTAATCGTATTCGAGCCAGCTCGGGTCGGCGGTGAACACGCAGCTCTGTTCGATGGCATCACCGAACTCGAGAAAACGGTAATCGGCCACTTCCAGCACGCGAATCACGCCGAACTCGTCCTGTACCTCGGCGAGCAGATGCTCGACGCGCTCCTCAGTCATTTCGTCTCCAGATCGTCACCGGGCCCGGCAACGCAATGCACCGCAACATCAGGCGGCAAAGGCGCGATTGTCCGCGAAGCGACGGGAACAGGTCACGCACTAATTTGCTGATAACATGAACGTCCGAGCGTAAAACAACCGAGACCGTGATGAGCCAACCCTGGAGCCCTGACAGCTGGCGCGCCCTGCCGATCCAGCAACAACCCCACTACCCCGACGCGGCGCATTTGCTGCACGTCGAGCAAACCCTGGCGAGTTATCCGCCGCTGGTGTTTGCCGGTGAAGCCCGGGAGTTGCGACGTCAGTTTGCCGAAGTGACCCAGGGCCGCGCATTTCTGTTGCAGGGCGGCGATTGCGCCGAAAGCTTCGCCGAGTTCTCTGCCGCGAAAATCCGCGACACCTTTAAAGTGCTGCTGCAAATGGCCATCGTCATGACCTTCGCCGCGGGCTGCCCGGTGGTCAAGGTCGGGCGCATGGCCGGTCAGTTCGCCAAACCGCGTTCGGCCAACGACGAAACCATCGACGGCGTGACCCTGCCCGCCTACCGTGGCGACATCGTCAACGGCATCGGCTTCGACGAAAAAAGCCGTGTGCCGGACCCGGAGCGTCTGCTCCAGTCCTATCACCAGTCCACCGCGACCCTGAACCTGCTGCGCGCCTTCGCCCAAGGCGGCTTTGCCGACCTGCATCAGGTGCACAAATGGAACCTGGACTTCATCGCCAACTCGGCGCTGGCGGAAAAATACAGCCACCTCGCCGATCGCATCGATGAAACCCTGGCGTTCATGCGCGCCTGCGGCATGGACAGCTCGCCACAACTGCGCGAAACCAGTTTCTTCACCGCCCACGAAGCGCTGCTGCTGAACTACGAAGAAGCCTTCGTGCGTCGCGACAGCCTGACCAACGATTACTACGATTGCTCGGCGCACATGTTGTGGATCGGCGACCGCACCCGTCAGCTCGACGGCGCTCATGTCGAATTCCTGCGCGGGGTGAACAACCCGATCGGGGTCAAGGTCGGCCCGAGCATGAACCCGGAAGACTTGATTCGCCTGATCGACGTGCTCAACCCGGACAACGATCCAGGTCGCTTGAACCTGATCGCACGGATGGGCGCGAACAAGGTTGGCGATCATTTGCCGCAACTGATCCGCGCGGTGCAGCGTGAAGGCAAGCAGGTGCTTTGGAGTTCCGATCCGATGCACGGCAACACCATCAAGGCCAGCAGCGGCTACAAGACCCGCGACTTTGCGCAGATTCTTGGCGAGGTGAAGCAGTTCTTCCAGGTGCACGAAGCGGAAGGCACCTATGCCGGCGGCATTCACATCGAGATGACCGGGCAGAATGTCACCGAGTGCATTGGCGGTGCGCGACCGATCACCGAGGACGGGCTGTCGGATCGGTATCACACCCATTGCGATCCGCGGATGAATGCGGATCAGTCGCTGGAGTTGGCGTTCCTTATTGCCGAAACCCTGAAACAAGTCCGTCGGTAAACCGTGTCGCTGCCTTCGCGGGCAAGCCTCGCTCCTACAAGGGATCGCGAACCCCTGTAGGAGCGAGCGGTGCGGCGATCCGACTTGCCCGCGAAGGCGTCAGCTCAGTCACCCTCAATCTGAGCCAATGCCACCCGCAACCGCCCCGCACTCGCCCGCGGGCAATTCAACTGCACCCGCTCCAACCCCAGCCAATCCGCCATCCGCCGCAAATTCACCGCCAACGCCAGCATCCCTTCCTCATCCAGCCCCGGCTCTTCCTCATGCACGGCATGCACCGCCAACCGCCCCAACGCCCGCTCCGCACGCAAATCCACCCGCGCAGCAATCCGCTCGTTGTATAAAAACGGCAACACGTAATAGCCGTAGACCCGCTTGTCCGGCGGCGTATAAATCTCCAACCGATAGCGAAAATCGAACAAACGCTCGGTACGACTGCGCTCCCAGATCAGCGAATCGAAGGGTGACAGCAAGGCACTGGCCTCGACCTTGCGCGGCACTTTCGGCTCTGGCAAACAAAAGCCCGGTTGCCGCCAACCCTGGACCTCACAGGTCAGTAGCTCCCCGGCTTCCACCAGTTCCGCAAGGCGCGGCCGCGCATCACCCGGGCTGAGCCGGAAGTAATCGCGCAGGTCCTTTTCCGTCGCCACACCCAAGGCATTCGCGGCGTGCAACAGCAGCCCGCGCTGGGCCTCGTCCTCCGCGAGCAACGGCTGCTGCAGAATCGCCGAAGGAATCACCCGCTCGGGCAAATCATAGAGCCGCTCGAACCCACGCCGCCCGGCCACGGTCACTTCCCCGGCGGCGAACAACCATTCCAGCGCATGCTTTTCCGCGCTCCAGTCCCACCATGGTCCTGCCCGCTCCTGACGGGTCGAAAGGCTGCCGGCGCCCAGCGCGCCGAGCTCTTCAACCGAGGCCAGCACCCGCCGGACAGTGTCCTGTTGCTCACGCCCGAAACGTGCCAGTTGCTGATAGATATCTTCGCCGCGACTCGCGCGCTGCATGCGCCAGCGCATCAACGGGTACATCGACAGCGGCAGCAACGAGGCTTCATGCCCCCAGTATTCGAACAGCGTGCGTCGCCGGCCCGAACTCCAGGCAGCCTGGTCGAGCAAGTCGGATGAGTAATTGCCGAGGCGGGAAAACAAGGGAAGGTAGTGCGAACGCACCAACGCATTGACCGAATCGATCTGCAAGATGCCCAGCCGCTCGATCAGGCGATTGAGCTGCACCGCTTTGATCGCCGCTGGCGGCTGGCGCCCGTTGAATCCTTGGGCGGCCAGCGCCAGGCGTCGAGCCTGTTTGATGGAAAAGGACAGCGTTGCGGGCATGAGCATCTCCTTGTCTGCTCGCAACCTACCTCACCGGGAGACGGTTTGTGTAGTTGTGGCTTACTCATTTGTGCATCGGGTCATCCCAGAATGGGCGGACGGTTTCGTGCTCGACATCTGCACGACTGAGCCCGATGTCCTTCAACGCTTCGTCGCTCATGCCCGCCAACAACTCGCGTTCACGGTGCAATTCGTACCAGCGACTGATCTTGTGCAGTAAATCCGAGACGACGTGGATGGAATGTTTCTCTACCTCGACATAACCTTTTTGACCTTTCATCTTGTTGCCCTCCGTTTGGGATGGCTCAAGTGTCACGCCAGAGCTAAGATCAATCCAACGAATGTTTCTTATGCAATACATCTCGGAGATTGATGTATGTCCGCCTTCCCAAGTATCGACACCGAAGTGCTGCGCACCTTTGTTGCCATCGCCGATCAGGGCGGTTTCACCCGCGCAGGGGAGCTGGTCAACCGCACGCAATCCGCCGTCAGCATGCAAATGAAGCGGCTGGAAGAGGACGTGTTGCAGCGCCAACTGTTCCAGCGCGACGGCCGCCAGGTGCGGCTGACCGCTGAAGGCCAGGTGCTGCTGGGTTACGCCCGGCGCATCCTCAAGTTGCACAGCGAAGTGTTCAACACCCTGCGCGAACCGCACATGGTCGGCACGGTGCGGATCGGCACGCCGGACGATTACGTGATGCGTTTTCTGCCGGGGATTCTGCGGCGATTCGCCCAGTCATATCCGCTGATCCAGATCGAGGTGCACTGCGAATCATCAAAACAATTGCTGCTACGCCAGGATCTTGATTTGTCCATCGTCACCCGCGAGCCGGGCAACGAGATCGGCCAGTTGCTGCGCAAGGAACGTTTCGTCTGGGCCGAAGCACAATGCTACAGCGCCCACGAGCAGACACCGTTGCCGCTGGCGATGTTCAACAGTGATTGTTTCTGCCGGCTGTGGGCCTGCAATGCGCTGGACGCAATGGGTCGCGACTACCGCGTTGCCTACAACAGCTCGAGCCTGTCGGCGATCATGGCGGTGGTCAGCGCCGGCCTGGCCGTCACCGCACAACTGGAAAGCCTGATCACCCCGGACATGCGCATTCTCGGTGACGCCGAAGACCTGCCCTTGCTGCCTGAAGCAAGCATCATGCTGGTGCGCAACCTGCACAATCCGTCACCGATTACCGAATGCCTGGCCGAGCACATCGTCGACGGCTTCAAACTTTAAACGCGAGCATCACCGCGCACAGCACCAGGAAGCCACAGAATAGCCCGCGCAGGAGGCGCTCCGGCATGGCGTGGGCGATCTTCACGCCCCAGCTGATGCTCAGCAGTCCACCCACGGCCAACGGCACGCCGATCATCCAGTCCACTTGATGATGCACGGCATAGGTGACCAGCGTGACGCCCGTGCTGGGCAATGCCAGTGCCAGCGACAACCCTTGGGCCACCACCTGGCTGGTGCCGAACAGGCTGGTCAGCACCGGTGTTGCCACCACCGCCCCGCCCACGCCAAACAATCCGCCCATGGTTCCGGACGCCGCGCCGAGCACACCCAGCCATGGCCAGGCGTAATTCATCTGCGAAGAAGCCGGCGCATTGGCGTAGAACATTCGCAACAGGTTGTAGGCCGACAGCGCGATCAGGAAGGCGACAAATCCGATGCGCATGGTTTGCGCATCAATGCCCACCGCCCAGATGGAGCCGGCCCAGGCAAAGCAAAACCCCATCGAAGCCAGCGGCAGCGCGTGACGCATTTCGATTTTGTTGCGCTGGTGATAACGCCATAGCGCCAGCATCACGTTAGGGACGACCATCACCAGCGCGGTGCCCTGGGCAATTTGCTGATCGAGACCGAACAACACGCCGAGCAACGGAATCGCGATCAGACCGCCGCCGATGCCAAACAAGCCGCCGAGGGTTCCCAGGGCTGCGCCAAATACCAGGTACATCAAAAACTCGATCACGGCCGATTTCCTTTTATCTCAGGCCATTCATCCTACGCAGTCGGCGCTGGCGGGGAAACGCACAGCAACGCACAATGGCTGTGCCAACTTCGCATAAGCATTGATACACCATGAACCCTAATCAATTGACCGAACAACTCGGGCTGTTCCTCGACGTGCTGGAAACCGGCAGCTTTTCCGCTGCCTCTCGCCGTCATCCACTGACCCCTTCCGCCGTGGCGCGGCGCATCGATAGCCTGGAAAGCGCAGTCGGCAGCCAGTTGTTCATTCGCAGCACCCATGCCGTCCGCGCGACCCCGGCCGGCGTGGCGTTTGCCGAGCGTGCGCGGCGGATCGTGGCGGAATTGCAACTGGCCCGCGCCGAGGCGGTGTCCCTGAGCAGTGCGCCGGAAGGCTTGATCCGGATCGACGCGCCGGCCGCGTTCGGCCGACGGCATCTGGCGCCGGTGATCGCTGATTTTCTGATGCTGTACCCCGGCCTCGACGTGCAACTGCACCTGATCGACAGTTTTGTCGACATGCAGGGTTTGAATCTGGGCAAGGTCGATCTGGTGCTGCGTGCCGGGCAAATGGCCGATACCCGGCTGGTGGCCACGCCGCTGGCGAGCATGGTGCGCATCGCCTGCGCCAGCCCTGCGTACCTTCAACGCCGTGGCGTGCCGACCGACCCGGCGCAGTTGAGTGATCACGACGGCCTCGACTGGGATGGCCTGGCGCCGCCATTTGCCTGGCGTTTCGAGCAAAACGCAGAAATGCATTTGCATCGTCCCGGGCGCATCCGCATGAGCGCCAACAATGCCGAGGCGCTGGTCTGCGGTGCGCTGGCCGGGCTCGGTATCGCACACTTGCCGACCTGGTTGACCAGTGAATACCTGTTGCGCGGCGAACTGCTGCCGCTGTTCTGTGAACACGGCCTGCCACCGCCGGAAACCACCGGCATCTATGCGTTGCGTCTGGAGCAGCAACCCAACCCGAGGAGTCGTTTATTGCTGGAGTACCTGAAAGTCCGCTTCAGCCCTGTACCGCCATGGGATCTGGCGCTGCGAACCAATCTGGACCGGCACTAGGTCAGAATTATCTGGCGCATTAAAGATTCGCCCGCTAGATTCATGAAGATCACTGATCAAGGCTTTGAGATGAACACCGAACGCGACACCACGGATAACTGCGACGACCTGCTGCTGGACAACCAGGCCTGCTTCGCCCTGCATTCCACTTCACTGCTGATGACCAAGGTCTACAAGCCGCTGCTGCAAGCGCTGGGCCTGACCTATCCGCAGTACCTGGCGATGATGGTGTTGTGGGAACGGGACGGTTTGACCGTAGGCGAAATCAGCACGCGCTTGCTGACCGATCCCGGCTCGCTGACCCCGTTGCTCAAGCGCCTGGAAGTCGAAGGCTTGCTCAGCCGCACTCGCAGCCGCGAGGACGAGCGAGTGGTGATTGTCGAGCTGACTGAACAGGGTCGCGCGTTGCGGGACAAGGCGCGCGGCGTGCCCCAGTGCATCCTCGGCGCCAGCGGCATGACGCTTGAGCGGTTGCAAAAACTGCAAGCGGAGCTGCAAGTGCTGCGCAGTAATCTGCAGGACAGCCTTTAAGCGATCACCTGATAGATCGCGTTATCGTTCTTCGCGGGCAAGCCTCGCTCCTACAGGTCATGTGCGGTCTGTAGGAGCGAGGCTTGCCCGCGAAAGCATCCTCGACGCCACAAAAAAATTTCTGCCTGTCACTCCCACACCAAAGCCTCTACATCAAGCCTCTCCCCGCCGAATGCATACCCTGCGCATGCTTTCAGGAAAACTTTTTTAAAAATTTACATTGCGCGCTAAATATTAGCGCGATACATTCATCTCGCACTTACTTAGCGCGCAAACATTTAGCGCAAACCACCCAAACCTGAAACGAGGCCTACATCATGCAAACTCTCTACACCGCAATCGCAACCTCCACTGGCGGCCGTGACGGTCGTGCGGTTTCCAGCGACAACATCCTCGACGTCAAACTCGCGACCCCGAAAGAACTCGGTGGTGCTGGCGGCGCGGCCACTAACCCGGAACAACTGTTCGCTGCCGGTTACTCGGCCTGCTTCATCGGCGCGCTGAAATTCGTTGCCAGCCAGACCAAACGCAGCATCCCGGCCGACGCCTCGATCACTGCCCACGTCGGCATCGGCCAGATTCCTGGCGGCTTCGGTCTGGACATCGACCTGCACATCAGCCTGCCGGGTCTTGAACAAGCCGATGCGCAAACCCTGGTCGACGCGGCCCACCAGGTCTGCCCGTACTCCAACGCCACCCGCGGCAACGTCGAAGTGCGCCTGCACGTAACCGTCTAACCGTCGACTCCAAGACCGAACAGGAAACGAACATGAACACTTTCAGCAAAGTCTTGACCGGCACCCTTCTCGCCCTGTCCATCCACAGCGCATTCGCGGGCGACGGGGTTGAACACAACACCCAGGCGTTCCTCGATGTCCTGAATGCCGGCACCGGCAAACCGATGGAACAGCTTTCACCGAAAGATGCCCGGGCCATTTTGGTCGGCGCGCAAGCCGGGGTGAAACTGACGCTGCCAAAAGCGGACGTCAGCCAGAAGACCATTCAAGTCGACGGCCAACCGCTCAGCCTGACCATCGTCCGGCCGGCCGGGGTCAAAGGCGAGCTGCCGGTGTTCATGTTCTTCCACGGCGGCGGCTGGGTGCTGGGGGACTTCCCGACCCACGAGCGGCTGGTTCGGGATCTGGTCACGGGCTCGGGGGCGGCGGCGGTGTTCGTCAACTACACCCCATCACCGGAAGCGCATTACCCGGTGGCGATCAACCAGGCTTACGCGGCCACTAAATGGGTGGCCGAGCACGGCAAAGAGATCAACGTCGATGGCAAGCGACTGGCCGTGGCCGGTAACAGTGTCGGCGGCAACATGGCGGCCGTGGTTGCGCTGATGGCCAAAGACAAAGGCACCCCGGCGATCAAGTTCCAGGTGCTGTTGTGGCCGGTGACCGATGCGAGCTTTGAAACGGCGTCTTACAACCAGTTTGCCGAGGGACACTTCCTCACTAAAAACATGATGAAGTGGTTCTGGGACAACTACACCACCGACGCCAAGCAACGTAACGAGATCTACGCTTCACCGCTGCGGGCGACCACCGCACAACTCAAGGGCTTGCCACCTGCACTGGTGCAGACGGCCGGGGCTGATGTGCTGCGCGATGAGGGTGAAGCCTATGCGCGCAAACTGGATGAGGCGGGTGTGCCGGTCACGGCGGTGCGTTACAACGGCATGATTCACGATTACGGTTTGCTGAATGTGGTGAGCCAGGTGCCAGCGGTTCGCTCGGCGATGCTGCAAGCGTCCGAAGAACTTAAGCAACACCTGAAGAAATAACACCGCCCTCGCTCCTACAGGGGCTGGTGTGTAGTTTGCAGGCACAAAAAAGCCCGACTCAATGGTCGGGCTTTTTCATTCCTGAAGCAGTGCTTATTTAGCACGGCCTTTGTAGGAACCGCCTTCGCGGGTATCGATCTCGATCATGTCGCCGATTTCGATGAAGTCAGCAACCGACAGTTCGGTACCGTTCTTCAGTTTGGCAGGCTTCATTACCTTGCCGGAAGTGTCGCCGCGAGCGGAACCTTCGGTGTAGTCAACCTGACGCACGATAGTGGTCGGCAGTTCTACGGAAACCAGACGGCCTTCGAAGAAAACGGCTTCGCAAACGTCTTCCATGCCTTCTTCGATGAACGGCAGAACGGCTTCGATATCGTCAGCGTTCAGCTCGTACATGGTGTAGTCGGAAGTGTCCATGAACGTGTAGGTGTCGCCGCTGATGAAGGACAGGGTCGCTTCTTTGCGGTCGAGGATTACGTCGTCCAGTTTGTCGTCAGCGCTGTAAACGATCTCGGTCTTGTAACCGGTCAGCAGGTTTTTCAGCTTGGTCTTCATGATCGCGCTGTTACGACCGGATTTGGTGAATTCAGCTTTCTGAACCAACCATGGATCGTTTTCGAGACGGATCACGGTACCGGGTTTCAGTTCTTTACCAGTTTTCATTGCGAATATCCGAATTTGGATGGGATTTACAAAAATCTAGGCCGCGTATCATATCCAATTTAGGTAAAACTGTACCAGCGCTGCGGCAAGATCAGCCTGCAAAGCCTGTTCCAGACACCACGCTTCGGCGTGTTTTTGCAGTTCTGGCCAGTGTTTACGGGTCGTAGCCCAATGGTCGGACATATCATGCCCGGCATTCCACTCTCGCCAAAGACCGCTGATCGCCTCGCGGGCAGGCGCAGACAGGCCTTTTGTGTAGAGCGCGAGGAAGGCTTCGAGCTTGTCCAGGTGAATGTCTTCGTCCTGCCGATAGATGTGCCAGAGCAGCGGCCGCCCTGCCCATTGCGCGCGGACAAACGAATCTTCGCCGCGCACGGCGTTGAAATCGCAGCACCAAAGCAGGTGATCGTATTGATCCTGTCGGACGAACGGCAGCACTTGCACGGTCAATGACTCGCGCACATGCACCGCGCCAGCCGCCAAACCCTCGACACCGAGCCAACGCTCGACATCACCGAGAATCCGCCCTTCGGGCACCAGCAGATGCGTGGGCACGGAATCTGCGGCCAGGACATCCAGCCAACTGGCCAGGCCGGCATTTTCGTAGGCGAACAGCGAAATCAGCTGCGCGCCTTGCGCCCGATCAATCCCTAAACCTTGCAGGAATGCGCGCTGAGCCTCGGGGTCTTGCTGAAATTGCCGACGCCGTTCCAGCAATCCGCTTTCACGCAGCAAGCCACCGGTGCCCTTTTGGAACCCCGGAAAGAAAAAGAACTTCTGCACGTTTTTGTACTTCACCGACGGCAAGCCGTGGCAGCCAACGACCCAATCCTCAGCGCTCAGGTAGTCGAGGTTCAACCACAGCGGCGGCTTCTCCCGCGCCGCCATGGCCTCCATGTAAGCACTCGGCAACTGGCAGGCGAACGCGGCGATCACCACATCGGCCGCGTCAGTCGGCTGCCAGTCGGCTGTCCACTGACGCACCTCGACCCCCTCCTGCCACTGCTGTGAAAGGTTGAGATCAATGGCTGGGCACAAACGCTCGAAGGCCCGCAAATCATCGACCCACAAACGCACGTCCATCGCATGTTCGGCCACCAATTGGCGGGCCAGGCGCCAGGTCACACCGATGTCGCCAAAGTTATCGACCACGGTGCAAAAAATATCCCAGCGCCTGCGGTTTTTCATTTGAGGCATTTCAGGCATTCCAGGCTCCCGTTGGCAAAGGCGCCGATTGTCCGCATAAATTACCCCGTGCAGAAGAGCCGACGGCGATTAATCTTCATGCGACAATCGCCACTCGCCCGCGACCACCCGCCAGGAGGCAGTCATGCCCTACCGTCCCAATCCGCGCCGCCGCTTGCCGATCCAGCTTAATGCCCTGCAACTGACGGGCAGTATCGCCCTCGGATTGTGGCTGGGTTTCCTCGCGATCGCACTGACCTGCTGGCTCGCCTCGCGCCTGTTGTTCAGCGAGCAACTGGCGCCCGTCGCGCAAGCGGTGGAGCAATTGGCCAAGCCGCCGGTAGTGGTGCAACCGGTGCCGGACATTCCGCCGCAGAGCCCGATGTTCCAGCAGTACGAAGAGAACCTGCGCAAGAACGAACAGGCACAACGGCTGGATCAGGCGCGCAGCAGCAACCGCAATCTGTCGAACCCCAATTGCCAGTTCTGGCTGCAACAGGACCGCACCGCACCGAGCGAAAAAAGCCGCGCCAATGTCCTGCAATTCTGCGATTGATCATGAATAAGCAAACCGTCCACCAACTGATTATCGACAAGCTGCGGATCGATCTCGACATTGCCGAGCGTGCCGCGCAAACCGCTTACGAAACGGCGACCCACGAAGAAAACATCGCCGAAAACAAGTACGACACCCTGGGCCTGGAGGCGTCATATCTGGCAGCCGGGCAGGCAAAGCGCGTGGAGGAAATCAGGCAGTCACTGACGCTGTGCCAGAACCTGACGCTGCGGCCTTATGACGATCAGCGCGGCATCGAAGTCGGCGCCCTGCTCGGTCTTGAAGACGAAAAGGGACGTGAGCAATGGCTGTTCCTGGCGCCCGACGCGGCGGGTTTGAAGGTCGATCTGGTGGGGCAATGGATTACCGTCATCACCCCTCGCTCGCCGCTGGGCAAAAGCCTGCTGGGCAAGTTCGAGGGGGACGAGGTGGAGATTCTGGTGGCGGGTGCTCGGCAACAGTTTTCTGTTACCGAGGTGGTTTAGCGGGAGATCAATGAACCGGCAGTTCGACGCCGTCGAACAGCTCTTCCAGTTCCTGCTTGTTGTGGCACTGAATGGCTTTGGCCATGACTTCGCGGGTCAGGTGCGGGGCGAACTTCTCGATGAAGTCGCACATGAAGCCACGCAGGAAGGTGCCGCGACGGAAACCGATTTTGGTGATGCTGGATTCGAACAATTCGCTGGCATCGAGCACCACCAGGTCATTATCGAGTTTGGTATCGACCGCCATTTTCGCCACGATGCCCACGCCCAACCCCAGGCGAACGTAAGTCTTGATCACGTCGGCGTCGGCGGCGGTGAACACCACTTTCGGCGTCAGGCCACGATGGCTGAAGGCTTCGTCGAGTTTCGAACGGCCGGTGAAACCGAACACGTAAGTCACGATCGGGTATTCGGCCAGCGCTTCGAGGGTCAGCTTCGACAGCTTGGTCAACGGGTGGCCCTGAGGCACGACCACGCAGCGGTTCCAGCGGTAGCACGGCATCATCACCAGATCACCGAACAGCTCCAGCGCTTCAGTCGCGATGGCGAAATCAACGGTGCCGTCAGCGGCCATTTCGGCGATCTGCATCGGCGAACCCTGGTGCATGTGCAGCGCAACGTCCGGGTATTGCTTGATGAAATTGCTGATCACCGGCGGCAACGCATAACGCGCCTGGGTGTGCGTGGTGGCGATCGACAGGGTGCCTTTCTTCTCGTTGGAGAATTCCTGGGCGATCTGCTTGATGCTTTCAACCTTGCGCAGGATCTCGCCGGCGGTGGTGATGATGCGCTCGCCGGCCGGGGTGACGCGGGTCAGGTGCTTGCCGCTGCGAGCAAAAACCTCGACGCCCAATTCGTCTTCCAGCAGACGGATCTGCTTGCTGATGCCCGGTTGCGAGGTGTAAAGGCTTTGGGCTGTAGCGGAAACGTTGAGGTCGTGGTGCGCCACTTCCCAGATGTAGCGCAATTGTTGAAGCTTCATATGAATCCCTCAAAGCAAGTAGACGCCACGGGCATCAGCGACGGTATATAACTATATTAATGGTTTGAAGAATAAATCTAGAACTTTTTTATCAAACTGCCACTATTCGTGGACTAGCGGTCCCCTTGGCGACGGCGTTCCACCAGCGGCACCAGATAGACCGGGACCCGAGCCAACTGCAACACCCGCGCTGCGGTCCGCCCCAAAGGCGTTTCCGCGCCAGCACCATGGCTATGACTACCTACGATCAACAAATCCACGGAGAGTTTCTGCGCCTGTTCGAGAATCACCTGCGACGGATCGCCCTGAAGCACCCGCACCGCTTGTATCCGCTCCAGATCCTGCTCCCCTTCATCCCCCAGTTCTTCACGAAAACTGTCGAGCACGCGCTGCTCGATATTGGCGATCACGGTATTCAGGCCCTGACTGTGAAACTCGTTCAGCGCCTGCTCATCGAGGTAACTCTGAAGCACCGATTCGGCAAACAGCCCCATGGGTTCAACCGCGTGCACCACATACAGGTCGGCATTGAATGTTCGAGCCAGCTCCAGGGCATGCTGCATCACCAAAGGGGCGTACAGGCCGAGGTCAGTGGCATAGAGCATCGAACGAATCATATGACCTCCTCGAGTGCCAACATGGCGGAGATTGATTCAGCTTAGCAGTGCCTTGGCGAGTGCGACGTCCCGCGTAACGCGTTGAACGGCGGGCTTAAACCTTTTGCTCATTGCTTATGCCATGCGGCACATGGCCGGTAGCGACCACCTCGCGAGCCAACTCGCAATGGCCGGCCTGATCGTCGAAAAACACGTCAGCGGCAAAGGCTTCAAGGAAAGCGGACTTGGTCAAGCCACCCAGAAACAGCGATTCGTCCAGACGAATATCCCACTCGCGCAGGGTCCGAATCACCCGTTCATGAGCCGGTGCGGAACGCGCGGTGACCAGCGCGGTACGGATCGGACAGTCGTCCTCCGGGAACTCGCGCTGCAACAGATTGAGCGCCGCGAGAAAGCCTTTGAACGGCCCACCGCGCAAGGGCTCGCGGGCGCTTTCGCGTTCGCTGGCCTGGAACGCTTCAAGGCCGCCCGCCTGATAAACCCGCTCCGACTCGTCGGAAAACAGCACGGCGTCACCGTCGAAGGCAATCCGCAATTCATCGCTGGCCGCACGGCTGGCGCCGCCCGACAGAATGGTCGCCGCCGCGAACCCGGCATCCAGCGCACTGCGCACGTCTTCGGCATGGGTCGAGAGGAACAGGTCGCAGCCAAACGCCTTGAGGTACGGATAGGGACTGCGCCCGCCGACAAATGCCGCGCGCGAAATCGCCAGCCCGTAATGGTGAATCGAGTTGAACACCCGCAGCCCGGTGTCGGCACTGTTGCGCGACACCAGGATCACCTCGACCCTGGCGCGGCCGAGGCTGGCGTTCAGGTTCAGGAGTTTTTCAACGAGAGGGAATGCGTCGCCGGGCTCGAGGATTTCATCTTCGTGTTCGATCTGATATTGCCGATAGGCCTCGACGCCGCTCGACAGATAAACCTTGTGGCTTTCGCTCAGGTCGAACAGCGCACGCGAAGAAATCGCCAGTACCAGTTTGTCGTCAATCGTCTTTGCCATGCCCTTCCCCCTCGGGTTGATCGACTCAGGTGTTGCGTCGATCGATAAAACTCAAACTGCGATACAACGCGTCGATTCGCGGCAATTCGCACCCGGCAGCCTTGGCCACCGCCAGTGGCCGGGCGTAAATGGCCGCCAGTTCCAGCGGTCGCTTGTGCAAAAAGTCGTGGTGCATGCTCGGCCAGTAGTCCGGCATTTTCTCGGTCATCATGAACAGATAATCGGCATAACCGGCCGGCATGTCGTGACCGCAGGCCTTCGCGCCCCGGACCACTTCGGCCATCAAGGCCTTGATCAGTTCGCGGCTGTCGGCGTCGGCCATCAACGCTGTGGTGCCCGCCCCAAGCAGAACCGAGAGGCCGTTGTAAGGAATATTCCAGACCAGTTTTTGCCAGCGCGCCTGTTGCAGGTTCGCCATGGCCTGGGAATCGATGCCGGCGCTGCGGAACAACCCGGCGCCCTCCTCGACAATCGCCATGCGCGCCTGCTCATCGCCAGCGGGGCCACTGTGGTAGCCGACGTTCACAGCGCCGAGGGCCTGATGAGTGATCGCGCCCGGGCCGGTGCGATGCACGCAGATCAGACAAAGCCCGCCGAGCAGGTGCAGCGTATCGGGAAGCAATGCCCGCAGACTGTCTTCGACGTCCAGGCCGTTTTGCAGCAGCAGTACCTTGGCATTCGGCGCTGCGGCTTGAATGATCGCCGGCGCCAGACCGGCATTGCTGGTGGTCTTGGCGCCGACCAGCAACCAATCGCAGGGCGGCATGTCTTCGGCCGACGAATAGGCCTGAACCGGATTCAACGTCAGTGCGCCGTGTGGTGCACTGTCGACGTGAAGTCCGTGCTCGGCCACCGCCGAAAACTCGCTGCGCAGCAGAAAGTGCACATCGAAGCCGGCACGAGCCAGCATGACCCCGTAAAACCCGCCGATCGCACCGGTTCCGATAATACCGATGGTCGGTTTGGCAACTGCAGCCGTCATGGCAACTCCTCTGCTGTTCTCGTCAACGCCTGACCTATAGCCTCATTCAGCTCGGTAGCGGTCAGGCGTGTTTTTAGTGCCCCGAAGAACTCGCCGTCGCGCACCACAAACAGCGCCGGCAAATGAAAGACCTGATAACGCTCGACCACCCCGCCGTTGTCCCCGGCATCGATCCAGCACAAGCGATCGACATCCAGATCGAGCCTGGGCAATTGCTCTCGGGCAAAACGGCAACTGGCGCAGCCGACGCTGGTAAAAACAACCAGCGAAACGCCGCTCATCGCCAGCAACCGTTGGTCGGCGTCGAAATCGGTCAGTGCCAATTCGACCACTATACTGGGGGAAACAATGTCAGATGGCCGACACATGGAGTCCGTGCTCATGGGACGTTTTATTCCTCATCCTGACGATGTACCCGTCGAATTAACGTTGCTAAAACCTGAGTGTATTTCACGGCAACAGCTGCACACTATCAGCCTCGGGGGCATGGCTTGCAATTACCACCGCGCCTGGCGTCACGGTACCGCGCTGGAAGTACGCATGCCGACCTTGAACCCCGATATGCGTTTTCTGGGCTACGTGGCCTGGTGCTTGCGACGCAAGCGCGGCTACCTGGTAGGCATTGCCTTTGTTGACGAGCAGATGATGTTCAGCGCCCGAATGGGCGAACAGGTGTGTCAGATCGAGCGTTACTGTCGCTTGCATGACGCCCACGACGACCTGCAGGAAACCCAGGCGCTGGCCCTCGAATGGGTCCAGCAGCACGCCGACGAGTTCTCCCACGACACGGTTCGCAAGGCATTTGCGCAGGCGGTGCTGGATTAAGGGACGTCATCAATTCGTTGCGAATGGCCCTTAAACCGCTGTCTGCCCATTGTCGAGCCACGGTGTAACGCGCTAAGGTTCCGCTCCCCGACGCGCTTAATTTGCTGTGCTCCGCCGCGCGGGTTCGCTGGCGGCCGGCACCCGTGACCTGACGAGTAAACGATGGCTGATTTACCGATCAACGACCTAAACGTCGCCTCCAACGAGACGCTGATCACTCCTGACCAGCTCAAGCGTGATATCCCTCTGAGCGACGCTGCCCTGCGCACCGTCACCAAGGGTCGCGAAGTCATTCGCAACATTCTTGATGGCACCGACCACCGCCTGTTTGTCGTCATCGGGCCGTGCTCGATCCACGACATCAAGGCTGCCCACGAATACGCCGAGCGCCTGAAAGTGCTGGCCGCGGAAGTGTCCGATACGCTGTATCTGGTCATGCGCGTGTATTTCGAGAAGCCACGCACCACCGTCGGCTGGAAAGGCTTGATCAACGACCCGTACCTGGACGACTCCTTCAAGATTCAGGACGGTCTGCACATTGGTCGTCAGTTGCTGCTGGACCTGGCCGAAATGGGCCTGCCGACCGCGACCGAAGCCCTTGACCCGATCTCTCCGCAATATTTGCAGGACCTGATCAGCTGGTCGGCCATCGGCGCGCGCACCACCGAATCCCAGACTCACCGTGAGATGGCTTCCGGCCTGTCCTCGGCGGTCGGCTTCAAGAACGGCACCGACGGCGGCCTGACCGTTGCGATCAACGCCCTGCAATCGGTTTCCAGCCCGCATCGTTTCCTGGGGATCAACCAGGAAGGTGGCGTGTCGATCGTTACCACCAAGGGCAATGCCTACGGTCACGTGGTGCTGCGCGGCGGCAACGGCAAGCCGAACTACGATTCGGTCAGCGTCGCACTGTGCGAACAAGCGCTGAACAAAGCGAAGATCAAGCCGAACATCATGGTCGATTGCAGCCACGCCAACTCCAACAAGGACCCGGCCCTGCAACCGCTGGTGATGGAGAACGTCGCCAACCAGATCCTCGAAGGCAACCAGTCGATCATCGGCCTGATGGTCGAAAGTCATCTGAACTGGGGCTGCCAGGCGATCCCGAAAGACCTCGCCGACCTGCAATACGGCGTGTCGATCACCGATGCCTGCATCGACTGGTCCGCCACCGAAAACACGTTGCGCAGCATGCACGCCAAGCTCAAGGATGTGCTGCCTAAACGTGATCGCACCTGATCACTGTTCAGCGCACACAAAAACGCCGGGCTTAACCCGGCGTTTTTTTATGCGTTCGTTTTACTGGCTCAGCTTGGCCGCATGCCGCTGGTGGCGCTCCATGTAGCGCTCCACGTAGGAACACGATGGAATCACGGTGTAGCCCATTTCCTCGGCGTACTCCAGCGCCTTCTCGGTCAAGGCTGCCGCAATGCCGCGACCACGCAATGCATTGGGCACGAAGGTGCGATAGATATCCAGAGTCTGTTTCCCCAGATCCATATAGGTCAGGTAGGCACGATGACCGTCCACATTGGTCTCGAACTGATGACCTGCCTGGTCATGGTTGATGGACAACGCCTCGCTCATCACAACTCCTCTGCGGGTCTTGAATTCTGACCCCTACCTTACCGATGTTTTTCCGGCGAAGGAACATCTACGCCACCCCCGTGCCTGAATGGACACCGAGAAGAGCTGCACCGATCTCGCGCAACCGAGCACGTATCAAATAGTAGGCACCATTGGCAGAAATGCTCAAGGTGCGCTCGTCATCACGCAGGGTTGGGCGGGTGCTGCTCCGGGTTACGCAGGGACGGCTAGACCGAAGCGCTCTGCGGGGTCGATAGCCTGAACATTGCCGGATGTTGAGACTTAAGACGAGCGTCCCTCTATTAAGTCACCTCAACTAGGCGAAAGAGTTTGAGAGGTGCCGCGCAAATTCCGAACAAAAGTGTAGACGAATCCATCTAGACAGACTTTAGCCAAGATGGGAAAAACAGTCCTGCCGCCGGGAACTTTTTCGTGCCAACTCGCTCAGCTCGGGCCTTGCAGCTGGATATTTTTTAATCAATCGCAAGTAAAAGTTGCTCGAAAAAGAATCAACGCCTACAATTTTTTTTGCTTCTTGCTTTACGTCAGTTTACTTACGACAAGTAATGGGTAGTATGTACGCCGGCTATTTCCTCACTCTGAGGAGACAGCTACTTTAATTGAAAGTCCTTGAAGGGGAACACGATGAACAACGTTCTGAAATTCTCTGCTCTGGCTCTGGCCGCAGTTCTGGCTACCGGTTGCAGCAGCGTATCGAAAGAAACCGAAGCACGTCTGACCGCTACTGAAGACGCAGCTGCTCGCTCCCAGGCTCGTGCAGACGAAGCTTACCGTAAAGCTGATGAAGCTCTGGCTGCTGCTCAAAAAGCACAACAGACTGCTGACGAAGCTAACGAGCGTGCTCTGCGCATGCTGGAAAAAGCTAGCCGCAAGTAATAATCCTTCGGGGTTGTTATCAAGCCGACCCATTTTTTGGGTCGGCTTTTTTATTGCCCGGCGTTTGTCCAGGCAATAAAAAACCCGCCGACGCTCTCAGCGCCGGCGGGTTCTGTTCAAGCCTTACTGCAACGGATCGATCGGTGCACTCGTCACCATCGGCGCAGAAGCATTCGGCACTGCGATTTCCACCGGCAGGCCATCTTCAGCGGCAACCACATCACGCACCACATCCCAGTTCATGCGCAGGTTGTTGGTGATGTCTTCGCGCTTGAGCATCGCGTTGATCACAGCCGTGTGCTTGTCGACGACCGACGGGTTGCCCTTGTCGTCCAGCGGCGTGTGCGCTTCCAGATACACCTTGCCGCCACTTACACCGAACTTGTACGGGTCGTTGAGAATGCGCACTGACGTGCCGACCGGCACCATGCCCGCCATTTGCAGCACGTTGTTGTTGAACATGCGGAAGCAGCCGTGGCTGGTGCGCATGCCGATGCCGAACTTCTTGTTCGAACCGTGGATCAGGTAGCCCGGTGTGCCCAGGGTGAACTTGAACGGGCCCAGCGGGTTGTCCGGGCCGGCCGGCACGACGTTCGGCAGCGGATCGCCGTCAGCGGCGTGCTCGGCCTTGATCGACGCTGGCGGCGTCCAGGTCGGGTTCGGCGTCTTCGCAACGATGCTGGTGTGGGCAATCGGCGAACCCCAGCCTTCACGACCGATACCCAGCGGGAAGGTGTAGACCACGTTCCGGCCTTTCGGGAAGTAGTAGAGGCGGTATTCAGCCAGGTTGATGACGATGCCTTCACGTGGGCCTGGCGGCAGGATGAAGCGCGTCGGCAGCACGATCTCGGTGCCGGCACCCGGCAACCATGGATCGACGCCAGGGTTGGCCGCGACCATTTCCGAGTAGCCCAGATCGTAGGTGGTGCCAAGGTCGGCGAAGGTGTCTTCGTACTTGGCCTTGATCACTTGCACCTGGCCGATGATGTCTTCACCGGGCGGTGGCAGGGGTAGCTCCAATGCTGCTACGGGGCCAGCCACACAAAGGGCGGCAAGAGTCAGGCAGCGGGTGACGGCAGGAAAGCGCGGCAACATCCGGAAAATCCTTCGCATAATCGACTGGGGTTTAAGAACGCAATTGTACACTGGCGCTCTGGTATTCGGGGAGTGACACCGATAGAGCGTGAATTGGCTGCGATATTTTTTCAGGGGGCATATCCGTTTCTGCGGTAACGGCCGCTAATGGTTCCGCTTTTACAGCGGGTCACTTGGAAAAGCCCCAAGTAACCAAGGGCTCTTGCCCCTTTCGTTCGGTGCCTCGCTCCGGTCCTGCTCCGTGGGCCCGCCGCCATCGGCCATCCATGGCCGGGGGCGGCTAACCCGGCATCCATGCCGGGTTGCCCACTGCGCAGAACCTCCACTCGGCCTCTCGAGGGGGCGCTCAGATCAAAAGCTGAAGGCGAGCTAACGCTCGGCCTGATGAGTGGTGAA
>NZ_JAHBDD010000002.1:0-197018 GCF_019956155.1 Pseudomonas sp. BF-RE-22
GCGGTTGGCCAGGCAACATCATGGGTGACTGACACACCGCTATCGCCAGCAAGCCGGCTCCTACAGGTTTGGCGTCAATCTGGAAATGAGTGAAATACGCGCATTTGGGTGAAGGCAAAGGCCACAAAAAAAGCCCGCACAAGGCGGGCTTCGGGATTCGAGTAGGTGGCCGGCGCTGGTCTCCGGCTTACAAGGTTTATCAGGACTCTCACAGAAGAGTTTTGTGCTCTTCTGCTTCACACGGCATAAGGGCTGGATCTCAGCGCGGAGATCTTTCTAACCGTGTACCCTTCGGAACGCGCCCCACGTGTCCTTGCCATCCGCTTGCGCATCAGTCTGCGTCTTCACCTACAAGTTCTAGACTAGTACACCCTCCCGAGCCGCGCCCTTGAATTTTTAGAACGATTTTGCCCATGGCGACAGACGTCAGAACGGAAAAATACTAACCAGCATTCGAGGGTTTTGCCGCCGGAGGGTTTCCCTTCAAGCCCTTTGATGTACAGTCTTCGCCGACGTTTGCAGAACAACAAAAAATACAGGAGTTGAAAATGTCGGAACTGAAACTGCATCCAAACGCCGCACAATCCTTGAACCAATGGCACGCGATGATCAAAAAGGCTGACTTGAAGGCCTTGCCCGAATTATTGGACCCGCAAGTGGTTTTCCGCTCGCCGATGGCGCACACGCCTTATCCAGGGGCGCCGGTGGTCAACATGATTCTCAACACGGTGTCCGGCGTGTTCGAGGATTTCCAGTACCACCGCGAACTGTCGACTGCGGACGGCTTGAACGTCATCCTCGAGTTCAGCGCCAGGGTCGGTGAAAAACAGCTCAAGGGCATCGATATGATCCGCTTCAACGAACAAGGAAAAATCGTTGAATTCGAGGTGATGGTCCGCCCCCTGAGTGGCTTGCAAGCCTTGGGTGAAGAGATGGGGCGCCGACTGGGCGCTTTCCTGGCCGCCAGCAAAGCCTGACCACTGCGCAGCGCTTCATCGGCGGGCACACTCACCGGTGAAGCGCGTCATCAGGCCAGGCTCGAAAGATACGGCCACGGGTAGATGCCGCGTTCGTGACCATCGCTGAAAATCAGTTGCAGGCCATAGCCCTGCGCGTTCAATTCGATGACTTGCACTCGGTCATCGACCCTCGGCGTCAACCCTTTCAAGCGAAACGCCCGGCACTGCGAACACGGGCATTGCCGGCGCAACTCGGCATGATCCAGCAACTGCTCACGACCATCCGGCCAGTTCAGTCGCAGCTGCTGTTTGCTCCGGGAATTGCCGATCGCCAGCGGGTTCATTGCAACTGACTCAAGGCAATGCGCACGGCTTTGCGCACTTCCGGGTCGCCGTCGTTCTGCGCGGCCTGCAACGGCGCGACTGCGCCTTTATCGTTCAATTCGCCGAGGGCCAATGCGGCTTCCTTGCGCAGGTTGCTGATGCGATGACCGAGGGTTTCGATCAATGCGTCCAGCGCCGGGGCATAACGCAAGCGACCGAGACTGCGGGTGGCGCGCAGGCGCACTTGCCAATAATCATCGCTCAACGCTTCGACCAATGCCGGGCCCGCGTCGGTATGACCGACCTTGCCGAGGGTGGTCGCGGCTTCTTCGCGCACTTGCCAGGCGCCGTCCTGTAACGCCTGGCGCAGGGCCGGCAGGACGTGCGCATCGGAGGCCAGGCCAAGGGCTCCCGTGGCGGCGCGACGGACTTCGGTGTCCGGATCGTGGCTGGCCAACGTTGCCAGGGCCGGCAAGGCATCAAGCTGTTTGAGCCAGCCGAGCACGCCCACAGCTTCGCGGCGAACGCTGGCGTCTGCATCGCCCAGCGCCGCCAAGGCAGCGGTCGCGGCATCGGGGAAACGCAATTCGCGCAACGCCCGGAACGCGGCGATACGCACGTTGATATCGGCATGCCCGGTCCACGGCAGAATCACCCTGCCCGCGGCTTCACTCTTGAGCAGGCTCAGGCTCTGCGCGGCGGCGGCCTGCACGGCCGGCGACGGATCGGTCAACGCCTGGCACAGCGCTTCAACGACCGGCGCATCCTCCCAGGCTTCAAGCAGGCGCGCGGCTTCGGCGCGGACCTCTGCGGTCGGGTCTTCGGCCAGTCGATCGACCAGCCACAGCAAACCGTCCGGCTCTTCCAGGTCTGCCAGCTCGATCAGGGCGATCCGGCGCACGCCGGCGTCGGCATCGGTCAGGCGCGGTTGCAGGGCGAGAATGTCATCGTTATCGGTTACATCGAATAGAGAGGTCATAGGGCAAATCGCGGCAGTTTGTTTTCAGGGGGAAGTCCGAGAGGGTTCAGGCGCGGTAGCTGCCGACCGTCTTCGTGACGCAGTAATTCGAGGCAATGGCGCTTCAAGCGGGAGAACTCATGGCTTGTCACCAGTTCGCTGGTGCGTGGCCGGGGGAAGTCGAGGCGCAGGTCTTCGATGATCCGCCCGGGACGTGTGCTCATGACCAGCAGCCGGTCGGCGAGGAACAGTGCTTCGTCGATGTCGTGGGTGACGAACACCACGGTGGTGCGAATCCGCGTCCAGATGTCCAGCAGCAGCTCTTGCATGTTCAACCGGGTCAGCGCGTCGAGGGCACCGAAAGGTTCGTCCATCAGCAACAGGCGCGGACGGTTGATCAGCACGCGGGCGATTTCCACCCGCTGCTGCATGCCACCGGACAACTGATCCGGCCAGCGCTCGGCGAACCCTTCGAGGCCGACCAGCGCGAGGATTTCGTCGGCGGCTTCGTGCCGTTCGGCCTTGCCGATGCCGCGCATTTTCAGGCCGAACGCGACGTTGTCGCGCACCGTACGCCAAGGGAACAGCGTGTGCTGCTGGAACACCATGCCGCGCTGGGGCGAAGGACTCGACACGTCTTCGCCATCGACTTTGAGGCTGCCGGCGCGAGGTTGCAGGTGTCCGGCCAGTGCGCCAAGCAAGGTCGATTTGCCGCAACCGGAGGGGCCGAGAATGCACACGAACTGCCCCGGTTCGATCTGGCAATCGAGGCCTTGCACGGCTTCGAACGCGGCACGGCCCTCCCCGAGGCTGATCGACAATCCGCGAATGTCGATGCGCCCTTCAAGGTGTTGAAATACGCTCATCAGGCTTTTCCTCGTGGTCGATGCCAGGGCGTCAACAACCCGCCCAACCGTTTGATCAGCAGGCTGCTGCCCATGCCGAGCACGCCGATCAGCAACATGCCGACGACGATGTCGGCGTAGTTCTGGATGGTGTAGGACTCCCAGGTGTAATAGCCGATGCCGTATTGGCCGGAGATCATTTCGGCAGTCACCAGGCAAAACCACGAGGTGCCCATGCCGATGGCGAGGCCGGTGATGATGCTCGGCGCGGCGCCCGGCAGAATCACCTCCAGCAGAATCGCCCGACGCCCTGCCCCGAGGCTTTTCGCCGAGGCAATCAGGCGCGGGTCGACGCCTTCGACGCCGTGCACGGTGTTGAGCAGGATCGGGAACAGCGCGCCAGTGAAGGTGATGAAGACCATCGACAGTTCTGATGATGGGAACATCAGGATCGCCAGGGGAATCCAGGCGACGGCGGGGATCGGGCGCAGGACTTCCAGCGGCGGCAGCAGCAAATCTTCGGCCCATTTCGAACGACCGATGGCCAGGCCCAACGCGATGCCGATGATCAGCGCCGCGAGGTAACCGGCGAAGACCCGGCTGAGGCTGCTGCTCAAGTGTTGGGCGAGTTTGCCGGAGTCGCCCAGGCCCAGGGCGGCTTCGATCACCGCCAACGGTGTCGGGACATTGGCGAAGGTGACCAGGCCGAGGTTCCAGTGGTGGCTGGCGGCGAGTTGCCAGAATAAAAGGCAGAGCAGAATCGAGGCTGCTCTTGGAATCCAGCGGATAAATGATCGGTACACAATTCTTCCTCTCAACCGAGCCCCCTGTAGGAGCGAAGCTTGCTCGCGAAGGTGTGTCAGTCGACATTGACTTAGCTGACACTCCTTCGCGAGCAAGCTTCGCTCCTACAGGGGATTGCGGGGTTCTGGCGGTTAGCGGGCAGCTACGGCCTGGGTGGTGGCGTCGGTGAAGTCGAGGACTTTGCCGCCCTGGGCCGTGGCGAATTGCTGGGCCTGGCCCTTGAGCAGAAACGCGCTGAGGCGCCCTTTCGCATCACTGGCAAACCACGCCTGATCCGCCAGCAACTTGATCCCGCTGTCACTCGCCTGGGCATACACCGCGCGGATGTTTTTGCCTTCGGACTTCAAACCGGCCAATGCGGTGAACGCCGATTCCGCCGAGGCGTACTGCCGCACTTTCGGCTCGCCGCGCACCCAGATCTCGGCCACATGACTGAAGTCGGTGATGGCTTTGCCACTCAACGCATCCACTGCTTTGAGCGGGGTCTGACCGTAGTTGGCCAGTTGCGCGGTGTAGTCCAGCTTCGAGGCCTTGAACGCGGCGCGGATGTACTGGTCGTCGATGAAGGTGTTGAGGTCGAGACCGCGATCAGCCTTCTTCAGCAGCTTGAGGGTGTCGATGGCGGTGCCGACCGCCTGGCGATATTCCGGCTTCCAGCTCAGGTCGCGGGTCTGCACGCCGAGCGGGCCGTGGAACAGGTAATTGACCTCGGCATCGACGCCGGTGACCTTGGCGATCAACTCGCTGTACTTCTCGGGTTCTGCCGCCAATAACTGGTTGGCTTCGAGGCTGGCGCGCAGGTACGCGACGACGATTTCCGGGTACTTTTTCGCGTAGGCCTGATCGACCAGCGCGCCGTGGAACGTCGGCGTATTCGCCTGTGAACCGTCATAGATCTTGCGAGCAAAACCTCGGCTCGGGAACAGTTCGGCGAACGGCACAAAGTCGGCGTGGGCGTCGATCTTCCCGGCCTGCAACGCCGAACCGGCGACTTCCGGCGGCTGGGCGATGATGTTCACGTCTTTGAGCGGGTCCCAACCCTGAGCCGCCACGGCGCGCAGCAACATGCCATGGGCGGTCGAGGCGAACGGCACGGAAATGGTCTTGCCCTTCAACTCGGCCAGTGATTGCACGCCCGAAGCACTCGGCACGACGATGCCGTTGCCGCTGCCCTTGATACTGCCCGACAGCACGCTGATAAACAGGCTGTGCTTGCCGGCGGTTTCGAACGCAACGCCGTTGAACGAACCGGGGAAATCAGCCATGGCGCCGAAGTCGAGTTTGCCGGCGACCATCTCGTTGGTCAGGGGCGCGCCGCTGGTGAAGTTCTTCCACTCCACCTCGTATTTCGCGTCCTTGTATTGGCCATCGTCGGGCAAGTATTTGTCCAACAGGCCGAGCTCGCGAATCAACAGGCCGCCGGCGGCGCAGTTGATCGTGGTGTCCTGGGTGCCGATGGCAATGCGGATGGTTTCGGCGGAAGCCGACAAGGTGAAAGAAGCCAGTACCAGACCGGCCAATGCTGCACGCAATAACATGGGTGTGTCCCCTCGAATCATTTATAGGATGTTCGTCTCCGCCACGATCAGGGCGTGGTGGGAAACGAGGGGTGTTGGGTGAATCCAGCGTCCGGTGTTTCCGGATGGCTTTGGGTTGTCTGGGCGGGCCTCATCGCTGGCAGGCCAGCTCCCACAAGGTTCTCTGTTGCCAGCGAAATCCGTGTCCCACTGAAAATCCCTGTGGGAGCTGGCCTGCCAGCGATGGCGTCCTGTCAGTCAACGCAGCAAATAAGGGATTTCGACTTTCACGGCCCCGGTCGGGCAGTCCTTTTCGCACGGCATGCAGTACCAGCATTCGTCGAAGGCCATGTAGGCCTTTTGCGTGGCCGGGTTGATCGCCAGCAAGTCCATCGGGCAGACGTCGACGCACACGGTGCAGCCTTTGTGGGCGATGCACAGGTCCTCGTCGACCGTGACGGGCGCGTTGGAGCGGAAGAAAATTTCCTGGGGTTGATAGGCCATTGGTCGGTCTCTCTTATAGTCAGGCTCAGGCCGCAAAGGCACCGACGCGCAGCCGGTCGTAGGCCTGCATTTCTTCGGCATCCAGCGGGATGATGTAGGGCTCGACGGCTTTCTTGAAACTGCTCATCTGGCCGTGTTCATCCTTCTTCAAATGGCAATGGCAGAACCAGTCGCTGTCGTTGCGCTGCGGGTGATCGACCCGATAGTGGTAAAGCCCCCAACGACTTTCGGCGCGGAACAACGAAGCGCGGGCGGCCATTTCGGCGCAGTCGCGGATCATGCTGACTTCCATGGCGCGCATCAGTTCGTGGGCGTTGTGGGCCTTGATCTGATCGAGATCGCGCTGGATATCGCTGAAACGCTGCAGGCCGATCTGCATCTTCTTGGTCACTTTCGGCGGTTGCAGGTAATCGTTCACGAAGCGTCGCAGCTTGTACTCGACCTGGGCCGGCGGCAGTCCGTGCTCGCGGTCCAGTGGTGCGTAGACCCGCGCTTTCTCTGTCTCGATCTGCTTGGCATCGACCGCTGAAAATTCGCGACCGGCGACAAAATCCGCCGCATTGGTGCCGGCAAACCAGCCGTAGGTGAACGCGCCAAGCATGTAGTTGTGCGGCACGGCGGCCATGTCACCCGCCGAGTACAAACCCTTGACCGAGGTTTCGGCCTTCTCGTTGACCCACACACCCGACGCCGAATGCCCGCTGCAAAAACCGATTTCGGAGATGTGCATCTCGACCATCTGCGTGCGGTAATCGGTGCCGCGATTGGCGTGAAACTGACCGCGACTCGGGCGTTCGTTGCTGTGCAGGATTTCTTCGATGTTCTGGATGGTTTCCTCGGCCAGGTGATCGAGTTTGAGGAACACCGGGCCGTTGCCGCTTTCGAGTTCCTGGTGGAACTCCCACATCATCTGGCCGCTCCAGTAGTCGCACTCGATGAAGCGCTCGCCCTTGTTGTTGGCGGTGTAGCCGCCCAACGGACCCGTAACGTAGGCGCAGGCCGGGCCGTTGTAGTCCTTGATCAGCGGGTTGATCTGGAAGCATTCGAGGTTCGCCAGTTCGGCCCCGGCGTGATAAGCCATGGCGTAACCGTCGCCGGCATTGGTCGGGTTTTCGTAAGTGCCCATCAGGTAACCCGAGGACGGCAAACCGAGGCGCCCGGCAGCACCGCACGCGAGGATCACCGCCTTGGCTTTGATCACGTGAAAATCGGCGGTGCGACAGTCGAAACCCATCAGGCCGTTGACCGCACCCTCTTCGTCCGTCAGCAAGCGCGTGCAAACGACACGGTTGGTGATGCTGACCCGGGCGCGTTTCAACTGGCGGTACAGGACTTTCTTGATGTCGTGCCCTTCCGGCATCGGCAGAACGTAAGCGCCCATGTGGTGGACCTTTTTCACCGCGTAGTCGCCGGTTTCGTCCTTCTCGAACTTCACGCCCCAGCGGTCCAGTTGCTCGATGGTTTCGAAGCTGTGGGTGGCGTAGGCGTAGACCGCTGCCTGATTGACGATGCCGTCGTTGGCGATGGTGATTTCCTTGGTGTACTGCTCCGGCGTGGAATGGCCGGGAATGATCGCGTTGTTCAGGCCGTCCATGCCCATACTGATCGCGCCGCTGCGCTTGACGTTGGCCTTGTCGATCAGCAACACGCGCAGGTCGCGGTTGCGCTCCTTGGCCTTGATTGCCGCCATGGGACCCGCCGTGCCACCGCCGATCACGACGATGTCGTATTCCTGTTCGAGGGTACTTCTTGTCATGCCTGCGCCCCTTTGTGCCGGTCGATCCGCAGGCGGTACTGGAAGGCATCGCCACGGTAGTAAAGGTGTTCGAAGTCCACGGGTTGGCCGCTGGCATCGTGAGTCAGACGCTCGATGCGCATGATCGGCGAGCCGGGTTCGATGTTGAGCGCCTGGGTCAGGTCGCTGTCGGCGAGTACGGCGTCGATGGCCAGATCGGCATGACCGAGGGCCAGGCCGCAGTCGTTTTCGAGGATCAGGAAGATGTCGCGGGTGACCAGATCGGCCTTTTCCAGCCGTTCGCCGATGGCTTTGGGCAGGTAGGTGATTTCCAGTGAGATCGGCTCACGGTTGATCAGGCGCACCCGCTTGATCTGCGCCACGATCTCGCCTTCGGCCACCTGCAAACGCTCGGCGACGAGTTTGTCGGCGGGGATGAATTTGAAACTGCGCAGGCGGTTGATCACCTCGTAGCCGCGCCCGGTCATGGACTCGGCGAGGCCTTGCAGGGTGCTGACGTTCTGGAAGGTTTTCGGCTTGGCGACGAAGGTGCCCTTGCCGTGAATCTTGAAGATCAGCCCTTCCTTTTGCAGATCGCCGAGGGCCTGGCGCACGGTGATGCGGCTGACTTTGAACAACGCGCCAAGCTCGCTTTCCGAAGGCATCTGGCTGTCTTGCGGGTATTCGCCGTCGAGAATGCGGGCACGCAAGACGTCGCGCAGTTGAGTGTGCAAAGGAACACTGCTGAGGGAGAGAACGTTATCGGTCATGGCAGATCACTTGTTATAACGAGTTATGACGTGATCTTAGAGTTCTAGTACTGGGGTTGAGAAATACTGTTTGAGAATAAGGTTAGATTCGCGGGATGGCGCGGCACCTGACGCACCGCGCTGCATGGATCGCCGGCAAGCCGGCTCCTACAGGATTGGCGTCAACCGAACACTCCCGGCACGCATACGCACTTGTAGGAGCCGGCTTGCCGGCGATGGCGCCCGTGAAATCGCCTTCGCCGGCAAGCCGGGCTCCTACAGGATTGGCGTCAACCGAATATTCCCGGCACACATACGCACTTGTAGGAGCCGGCTTGCTGGCGATGGCGTCCATGAAATCGCCTTCGCCGGCAAGCCTGGCTCCTACAGATCAACCGACGCGCAGTGCGCGCAAATCCAGTCGACCGTCCTTCAGCGGCGGGCACCAGTAGTAGCCGCCGGTGATCGGGCGACTGATGCGGTACAAGCCGTCGGTGATGCCGTCTTCCAGACCGCTCATGCGCCGCAGTTGGGCTTCGAAGGCGTCGAGGGAGAAACCGAACGCGAGGAACATCAGACCCGCGCGATCCCCTTCGATCCACGGCATCGACCGGCGGACCACGAACGCCTCAGGGGCGAAGCTTTCCTGGGCGGTGCGTTTGACGTGGGCAGAGATCGGCGCGTCATCGATTTCTTCGTTGTCGCTCAGGCGACGGCCCATGATGTTGTCCTTTTCTTCGGACGGCATCGCGTGGAAGCCCTTCAGGTCGTGCTGCCACTGCTGGATCGCGGCGAAGCTGCCACCGACCACACCGTCAGCGCCCTCACCGATCAACGCGGCAGCCACGGCGGCTTCGTCGTGTGGGTTTTCGGTGCCATCTTCATAACCGGTCAGGTCGTGGCCGGTGAGGTGGCGGAACGTTTCGTTCATCTGCACCAGGCGCAGGGCCGGTGCCAGCGCGGCTTCGATGGCGGTGGCGCGATTGAGCAACTCGCCACGGTCGACACCATGCAACCAGCACCACAGCGCGTGCTGGGTCGACGGGTTGTCGACGCCAACGCCGGTCAGTGCCGGAAACGGCCGCAGCCCGTCGATCTGCACGTGCAGCGCCTTGACCAGAGATTCACCGAAACCGGCCACCGCCGACTTCCCGTCCACCAGCAGCATCAATTTGTCGAGCGCGGCCGGCAGAGCATCGACGGATTCCAGCGCGAAGAACATATGACGGGCTTGAGGTGGAACGGGGGTGGCGAGGATGCCCGGCTGGTAGTAACTCATATGAACTCCTTAATAAAGAGCATGAAGTTTACCCGCAGCGTCGGCCGTTGTGTGTTCTCAGGTCAAAAGATCGCCGGATCTTGACCCCGGCACTTAAAAAGTCGAGGCAATAAGGCGTATAACCTTTGAAGTGAATTCTGAACTGCAAGCCGCCAGCGCATGGCTTACATCACATGGAGTAGCGACATGACCACAGCACACATCCTCGGCAACCTGTTTCCCGACGCCAGCGACATTCCGGAAAAGTACCGCCTCGACGGCCAGACCGAGCAACGTGAATACCTGGTCGATGGCGAACTGAAAACCTGGTCCGGCCCCCTCGCCCAAGTCCGCAGTCCGGTGTACCTGACCGGCGAAAATGGCGACGAACAAGTGATCCTCGGCAGCACGCCGCTGCTCGATGCCGACACCGCGCTGACCGCGCTCGACGCCGCCGTCCGCGCCTATGACCGGGGCCAGGGTTTGTGGCCGACCATGCGCGTGGCCGAACGCATCCAGCACGTCGAAGCGTTTCTCGGGCGTATGCGCGAACAGCGCGAAGCCGTGGTCAAGTTGCTGATGTGGGAGATCGGCAAAAACCTCAAGGACTCGGAAAAAGAGTTCGACCGCACCTGCGACTACATCGTCGACACCATCAACGCCCTCAAGGAACTCGACCGCCGCTCCAGTCGTTTCGAGCTGGAACAGGACACGCTCGGGCAGATCCGCCGCGTACCGTTGGGTGTGGCGCTGTGCATGGGACCTTACAACTACCCACTGAACGAAACCTTCACCACGCTGATTCCGGCGTTGATCATGGGCAACACCGTGGTGTTCAAACCGGCCAAGCTCGGCGTGCTGCTGATTCGTCCGCTGCTGGAAGCGTTTCGCGACAGCTTCCCGACCGGTGTGATCAACGTCATTTACGGCAGCGGCCGCGAGACGGTCAGCGCGCTGATGGCCAGCGGCAAGATCGATATCTTCGCGTTCATCGGCACCAACAAGGCTGCCAGCGACCTGAAAAAACTCCACCCGAAACCGCACCGTTTGCGCGCAGCGCTGGGTCTGGACGCGAAAAACCCCGGCATCGTTTTGCCTGAGGTGGACCTGGACAACGCCGTGAACGAAGCGGTCACCGGTTCGCTGTCGTTCAATGGCCAGCGCTGCACCGCGCTGAAAATCCTCTTCGTCCACGAAGACGTGGTCGAGGCGTTCATCGACAAATTCAACGCCAAACTCGCCAGCCTCAAACCCGGCATGCCGTGGGAAAGCGGCGTAGCCCTGACGCCGCTGCCGGAGTCGGGCAAGGTCGATTATCTGCACGGGCTGGTTGCGGATGCCGTGAGCAAAGGTGCCCGTGTGGTCAACCCGAATGGCGGTGAAGCCCGCGCGTCCTTCTTCTATCCGGCGGTGTTGTTCCCGGTGACGCCGCAGATGCGTGTCTATCAGGAAGAACAGTTCGGCCCGGTGGTGCCAATCGTGCCTTACCGGCATCTGGACACAGTGATCGATTACGTCCTGGAATCGGACTTCGGCCAGCAACTGAGTATCTTCGGCACCAACCCGGTGGCGGTTGGCCGTCTGGTCGACACTTTCGCCAACCAGGTCGGGCGGATCAACCTCAACGCCCAGTGCCAGCGCGGCCCGGACACCTATCCGTTCAATGGTCGCAAGAACTCGGCCGAAGGCACGCTGTCGGTGCATGATGCGTTGCGGGTGTTCTCTATTCGCACGCTGGTCGCGACCAAGTTCCAGGAGACCAACAAGGACCTCATCAGCGAGATCATCAGCGGGCGCAGTTCGAGTTTCCTGACCACCGACTACATCTTCTGAGGACCATGAGTCTGAGTACATTCAGAGCCAACCGACTGCCACCGTTACTGCGCCGGGTACTGCGTCCGTTACTGGACCCGTACCGGCGCTATCGCCACGCCAGATTGATTCACGCCGTGCGTGTATCGCTGGGGTTGCTGGCGACGATCCTGCTGACCACCGGCATCCACCTGCCCCACGGGGAGTGGGCATCGGTGACGATGCTGGTGGTGATCGGCGGTTTGCAGCACCACGGCAACATCGGCAAAAAAGCCGCCGAGCGCGCCATCGGCACCTTGATCGGCGCTGGTGTCGGCCTGTTATTGGTGGCGCAACAAGCCTGGCTCGGGATGCCGTGGCTGACCTATTTTGCGATGTCGGTGGTCTGCGGATTTTTCTCATACCATGCCATCGGCAAAGGCGGTTACACGGCGCTGCTGTCGGCGATCACCGTGTTTATCGTCGCCGGGCATGGCGATAATCCGGTGACCGACGGGCTGTGGCGCGGGGTGGATATCCTGATCGGCATTGCCCTGGCCCTGGCGTTTTCCTTTGCGCTGCCGCTGTACGCGGTTTACTCCTGGCGCTACAACCTGGCCGATGCGCTGCGCGATTGCGCGACGATTTACGGGCGCATCATCAATGGCCAACCCGTGACCGATGACGAGCACGTGAAGTTGATGAATCGCCTGAACACGGTGATGGTGCAACAGCGCTCGCTGATGCCGTCGGTGTCCAAGGAAGTGAAGATTTCCATGACCGAGCTCGATGCCATCCAGCGCCATTTGCGCATGTGCGTCAGCACTCTGGAAATCCTCGGCAACACCCGACCCGATGCCAATGACCCCGACGCCATGGCGAATCTGCAATCGGCGTTGAAAGCGGAGCATCGGCTGATTCGCGTACAACTGGTGGGGATGGCGCGGGCGCTGAAATCCGGCGCGTCCCAGCGGCTGAATCGCCCCGTCGAACTGCCGGCGGATTCGAGCCTGGACGCACCGGTCTACAACCCGCTGGACGGCTACCGGCTATTGATCCGGCAGCTGGCCAGCAACATTGGCGAAATGCGCCAGCGCCTGGCCAAGACCGCGCCGCGCTGGAACATCTGATTATTGTGTAACTGTCCGCCGAAACTTCAGGCTCCAGCCTTGTTGCATGCCGGCGGCGGCCAGCAGAATCGCAGCGACACCGATCCATTGCAGCACTTCCAGACGATGGCCGAAGGCAAACCAGTCGACGAAAATCGCCGCAATCGGGTAAGTAAATGACAACGCACCGGTCAGTGCCGTCGGCAATTTCTGGATCGCACCGTACAGCAACACGTACATCACGCCGGTGTGAACAATGCCGAGAGTCACCAGGCTGGCCCAGGCGCTCGGTGCTTGCGGCAACGCCGAGAAGTGCGCGAATGGCGCGAGCAACAACACGCCGGTGCTGACTTGAATCAGCGCGATCAGGTGCGGTGGCGTGCCGGTCAGACGTTTGATGATCAACGCCGCAATCGCGTAAAGGAAAGCGGCCCCGAGCGCCAGCGCGATGCCCATCAGGTAATCATTGCCGCCCTCGCCCTGTTGCCCGTGTGCGCTGACAATCGCCAGCATCCCCAGAAACGAAACACCCAACCAGAACAGTTTCTGCAGGGTGATTTTTTCGTTGAGGAACAGCGCGGCCAAGCCGACCAGCATAAACGGCTGAACGTTATACACCGCGGTGCCAATGGCAATCGAAGCGCGGGAGTAAGAGGCAAACAACAGCACCCAGTTGCCGACAATCGCCACGCCGCTGAGCACGGCCAGCAGGAACGTGGTGCGGGTCAGAATGCCGGGGCGCAGGAAGCCGAAAGCCGCGCAAATCAGCAACAAGGTGCCGGCGCCGAACACGCAACGCCAGAACACCACGTCCAGCACCGGTTGCCCGGACACCAGCACGAACCAGCCGATGGTCCCGGAAATCAGCATGGCGGCGGTCATCTCGAATGACCCGCGACGAAGTGTTTTGTCCATCATCAGACTCCTGTGATTGAGCCCAAAGTATGCCCATCCAACCGGGGGCTTCTCCAGCGCAAAAAGCAGGCTAAACTCGACATCTGCCTTTTTTATCAAGGCGGTTTCGATTAATTGCCTTACAGGGGTTGCGCCATGACTGACGATATCGACCAGGTGCTGATTACGGCGTTGATGGAAGACTCACGGCGTTCGCTCAAGGCGCTGGCAAACCTCAGCGGCCTGTCCTCACCGAGCGTCGCCGAGCGTTTGCGCCGCCTCGAAGAACGCGGCGTGCTCAAGGGCTACACCGTCGAGATTGATCCCAAGTGTTTCGGCTATCAACTCCAGGCAATCGTGCGTATCCGCCCGTTGCCGGGCCAGCTGCAAGAGGTGGAGCGGCAAGTCCAGGCGATTCCCGAATTCACCGAGTGCGACAAAGTCACTGGCGACGACTGCTTCATCGCCCGCCTGCACGTGCGCTCGATGGAACAGCTGGACACCCTCCTCGACCGCCTCAACACCCATGCAGAAACCAACACCGCCATCGTCAAGAAAACCCCGGTCAAACGCCGATTACCGCCCATGGCGTAAGCCTTCAGCCAAATCGCAGGCAAGAAAAAACCCGCCGAAGCGGGTTTTTTACTCATGGACGACGATTAATCATCGCGGCTCATGATGCCGAAGATCTGCAACAAGCTGATGAACAGGTTGTAGATCGACACATACAGGCTGATGGTCGCCATGATGTAGTTGCGCTCACCGCCGTGAATGATGGCGCTGGTCTGGAACAGAATGCAGACCGAGGAGAACAGCACAAAACCTGCGCTGATCGCCAGTTGCAGACCGCTGACCTGGAAGAAGAAGCTCGCCAGCGTCGCACCCAGCAGCACGAAGAAACCTGCGGTGATGAAGCCACCGAGGAAGCTCATGTCCTTACGGGTGATCAGCACGTAAGCCGACAGACCGCCGAACACCAGCGCCGTCATCGCGAACGCTGAGCTCACTACTTCTGCGCCGCCCTGCATGCCCAGGTAACGGTTGAGGATCGGGCCGAGCAGGAAACCCATGAAACCGGTCAAGGCAAACGCCGACACCAGGCCCCACGCGGAATCACGGAGTTTGTTGGTTAGGAAGAAAAGGCCGTAGAAACCGATCAGCACCACGAAGATATTCGGGTAGCCGACGCGCATCTGCTGGGCGACGAACGCCATCACGCCGCTGAATGCGAGGGTGAGAGCGAGCAAGCCGTATGTGTTGCGCAGGACGCGGCTAACCTCTAGCTGCTCAGCCTGCACGCTGTTATTAACTGCGTAATCCTGTTCGCGCATGGCGACACTCCTGTTGGTTTGAAACGTTCAGTCGCAAAGATCATAACAGACGCTCTGTAACAAGCCATGCACAGAGTTTGACAGTGTGTTTCATTCAGGTATTATGGCGCCCGCAACGCAAACGGAGGTGTGGCCGAGTGGTTTAAGGCAACGGTCTTGAAAACCGTCGACTGTAACAGGTCCATGAGTTCGAATCCCATCGCCTCCGCCATCTTTATACGACAAAGCCCTGATTAGTCAGGGCTTTTTCGTTTCTGGGGTTTGAGAATCGGCGGCGATTTTTCGAGGCGCCAGAAAACTATTTGGTAGTCGTTACAAACTTCCCAGCTTTGCCCCTCCTCCGGGGTCCTGTCTCCACAAGTAGCTGCGCAGCTTGAGATTGTCGACCGAAGACAATCCCGTGGACATGATGACGGGCATTGGAGCCGACGAGCCACGCAGGGTAGCGAAGATCCGTAGCCGGAAAAGCACCAGCGAAAGTAAGTGGGCTACGATGGTCATGCCGCTGGCTGATGCTGGAATCGGTGTACAGGACGTGACTGACATCTGGGCCGTCCAGCCTTTCGATCTGATGCTTCCGACCATCAACGGTCGGACTCTTGAAGGCAATTGTGACCTGTGCTTCCTCAAGGGCGCGAATCAGGTTTATTCAATAATCGCCAGCGACCGTGGGGAACCAGTTCGAAAAGCTGACTGGCGGGCTCGCATGGAGCGTACCGCTGTTTCCAGCAGCGGCATCACCGGTAATGGCGCCCTGTTCAGATTCGACCGTCCCAGCTACCAGCAGATGCTCGACTACTCCGATATCCAATTCGACATGTTTGCCGACGCCACAGAGGCCATTGCCTGCTTCTGCGGCGACTGACTCCATGCGCAAACTTTTTTATTTTCAATGCGCAAACTTTTTGGCCGTTTTTTGGGGCACTACCTAACCACTCTTAGGTTTAGGTGAGGAATGTTCTTCATCCAAAACTCTGGAGCTAATGATGCCTTTCGGACTGATCGTTTTGTTCGCGTTGATGATTTTTATCACCCTCTTCGGTGGTTGCAGTGCCTAACGCAACAATTCAAGTGGCCGATCTAGATCGGCCTTCCCCCATTTGACCGACGCCGGGCATGCCCGGCTAAGGACGCCCCATGCCCACAGAAAACAAACCGGCCGAGCCATTCGGCCCAAACGGTCGCACCTTCCATATTGATCTAAGCGTGCGCGGCGCACTGCGTGATTTTAGCAACCGCCAACTCAAAGGCATGTTCCGCTTAGAGTGTGGCCGCGAATGCACCGCCGACGAGGCGAAGGACCATCTGCTCGAAGCGCTGGCCCAAGGCAAGGAGGTACTGCCGTTCGGGCCACCTTGCGAGGGTTAAGATTTTGCCAGCAACGGCTGCCGCGGCCACGACAACCCGCCGCCAGCAATGGGTACCCATAAACTTGTAGCAAGAGCTGTAGCCCAAAAATCAGGCAAGCATCTGAGCGATTTTTGATAGTTTATGATGCTCAATAGTCCAACGAGCAACATCCCCCCATTGCCCTACATCGTTTTTGAAAATATGTGCGGTGCGCGGAGTAAATATCGGACTACCGTTACCAACAGGGCTGTCGTATTTGACGTATTCCCATCTAAAACCAAAGCCATTATTAGAGATAGCTGCTATGGACATAGCTATACTAGTATCCTTAAGCAGCTCCCATATTTTCCTTTGTTCAAGCAAGTCAGACCTTTCCCCCAAACACACTGATTTAATGCACTCCATAGGGACTTTCTGGATATAGACTCCAAACCCTTTGTTCTCTCCTGCGCGCTCGCATGCTTTTAGACTTCGAGCAATCCGATACTCTGACTCATATGCCCAAGCATCAGACTTTACGCAAAGCTCTGCTATGGGAATATGCCCTCCGGCGGAGAGATAATAACTAATATCCTTTTTAGGCCGAGCACTCGCATACTCGACTTCAATCAATCCCTCGAAAAACTTGTGATCGGTTTCAAATTCAACAACGGCACCTGCGTATTGCTCAGCATAATGCGACCACATCAGCAAAGAGTCATTATTCTTGCTTAGGCAAAAAATCCCAACATTTTCGTTCAGCGATCTAACAATATCTCGTGACTGGACATCGTTACAGTAATCATCTTCAAAATCATATGACAGACTAGCCAAGTCACTTGGACGGCGTGGACCAATCAAGTCGAAACTTATACTTATTGGCTGCTCAGCGGTTCCGTTTGGCACAAAAATTTCGGGCAACAGTTCAAACGGATCATTAAACGCACCCGGCTGAGTAAACCTAACCCCGCCGGTCAGTACTCGCTGCAATCCAGCCATGTCGACATATTTAAAAAGTCTCACATCAATTCCTTCCCTGAAGCAACGAGCTAACAAAATACCAGATTCGCGAAAAAATCAGCTAACTCCCCTTCCCCCTTCAAAGTCAGCCGCTATAGCGGCAAAGGAACAGTCATGCCTGAAGAAAAGTTGATTGGCCCCGTTGAAGTTGTGCGCGACGAGCATGGGTACTGGTACCACCTTGACATCCCGGGCTTCGATGAAGACGCCGAAGCTTAGAAGGCGTGGCTCGATGCCCAGGGCTTGAAAGTAGTCGGCTGGCACATGGACTCCGATATGGAAGCCCACCCTTACTAGGAAGATGGCGAGGCCCATTGTCTCGGCTGGCAGCCAGAAAAGCCGCCTGCGTACGAGTGGTTCCTGCTCGGCATTTTCGACACTGAAGACGGCCCATATGTGCAGTGGGCTCGGCGCGAGGTGACGCCATGATCGCCCTCGCCTGGCTCGCCTACGTGTACTGCTACAAGGGGCCGCGGTGATGACCTCAGGCTTTTTTCTTACCCTTGCCCCATCCGCACACCATTAAAACCAAGCCTGCGATCCACAAGCCAGGCGCGGTGATAGCAAAACCACAAACGGCCAGTGTTATCCCTGTCAAAAACAACGGATTTCGAAACGCCTTCTCCATAGCAACCTCTCCTTTATTTCTCCCATTAAACCACAAGGCCTACCGGTGAACGGCGGGCTTGCACCTGGAAAAAGATCATGACCATCACTGCACCGGTCATCCGCTACCACAGCGCGAAGTTCCGGCTCGCGCCATGGGTGCTTCAACACTAAAACAGACCAGGTCCGCTTGATCGGAAACAGCGTTTATCCGGATGAGGCGGAAGCCTTGGTCGGCGCCAACGCCGCCGACATCATTGATGTTTTACCAGCGCCTCGCAGCCTGACCCACTTGTTTCAAGATTTCGCTGAGCTGCGTTGAAACAGCATGGAGTAAGCGTAATAGCCAATATTGATCTCTGCGACTGCCATCACCCCAATTACGAAGCCAAACATAAAAGATAAAAATATAAAACCTGTCGCAATCACCCCTACAAACCATTTAAGGATTAGCAACGCCTTTGGATCAAGCAACCGCATTCCATTCAGGACAAGCGCTAAGGCAACTCCTATTAACAAACCGACGACAATGCTTAAAAACATGGGTCAACTCCCTTTGGTTAAAGCCCGGGAGTTTACCCCAGGCCGCCCCCAATCTCACCACTCCACCGCCCGGGCATGACCCGGCATAGGGCGCCCCATGCCCACGCAGCGGTGGACCGATGTAAAAAATCAATCTATTCCGAAGCGATCGATGTCCTAGAACGACTCGCCGAGCTGCCAGATCGCTCTTTAGTGGTGCGGTGCAATAAGGAAACGTTGTAATCATAGGTCGATATCAACGGCACTGGCCCCTCGTTCCGAGCCATCCCGAGCCATTGCCTTGTTCGTTCAACGTCAAAGCATTCGTTCTTGAACTTCATCTTCGCAACAAGGTTTGCTGAGACCCTGAAGTGTCCACATCCGGCCGAGCATTTGACCTCGGACCAGCATCCTGTCGTGTGAACAATTTTAGAAACAGCTTGGCAAATTAAGCATTGCATGTCCGATCTCCATTTCGATGACCAACTCACTGTAGCCGAACACCGGCCAAGGCTCCTCCATGCCCATAGAAAACAAACCGGTCGAGCCTGGCTTTGACCTGAACACGCCAGATGGCGGACGCGGTTACATAGCCCACCTGTTCAAGACAGTGCTCAAGCATCACGACTATCGCCATTACATCAATGGATGGCGAGGACGGTTACTGCCGGGGCATCGTGTTTGCACTCGAAGATCTCGGCGTGCAGGTGAACCCATGATCGCCTCATTCAATCGCACCCGGCGCTGTATCGAAAGGCCTGGCGTGACGATGAGCACTCCGAACTAGCGTACGACCAGAAATCGAATGTCAGGCATTGCCTGAGCGTGGGAGGTGGAACCGATTATTGGGGTGACGGGATGGATGCTTACACCACCTGAGCGGACTGGAAGATGAATTGGCCTTTCCATGGTCCGTTCGAGGAATACCCGCATGGGCATGACCTTGCTCACTACCCGAACACGGAAGGCTTCAAGCCGACGACTCAAAACCTGCTGAAGCTGGCCGCCAAGTGCGAGCTGGTATCCAAAGCAACAGCCTAAGCCCTCTTCCACCTACCCAGCCTGCTGCTGAACGGCGAATGTCACCGGCACCACTGCATCTCACAGGGTACTCCGTCATTGTCGCCATCCATTTTCATTCCTGGACAATTTTGCAGAAAGTTTTTCGCCTCTGCGCATGAGGTCATCTGCGAGCAGTATTTGCGCCCATCGCATTTGACTGGAGCCGAAACAGGCTTCGGCACAGCCACGACCGTAGAGATGATCGGGGGCGTCGATAGCCGAGCCTCAGCCCAGGACTGTAATTCAGGAGAAAGCTTCCAAGCCAACAGACCAACAACAAGCACAACCAAAATCAGTTTCATCTTGATCCATCCATGATGAGAGACCGTTTGCGTTCTCACGTTGCCTGCTTTCCAGCGTAACCCACAAATTCACATACAGCCTGCCGGTTAACGCCGACACGGATAAGAATCAACGGCGCCTGCTGGAAAAGCAGAACGCCAAGCTGCCACCGCACCTTCAGCGAGTGCCGCCAAATCAGTGGCCAGGCTTCAAGCCTTGCCGGGGCCATAGCTGTACGCCAACCTCACTGCCACCACAACGGCTCCGTCGTGAAATCGGGTACCGAGCGTTTATTGATAAGACATTGTGATGGTCATTCCCGCTTTTACTTTGCCTGCAACAACGGGGGCGGTAGTCCTGAGATAGCGAACGGTAAATGATTTTCCTAGATGACCGCCGACACTTGTGAGCTTGCCAAAGTCTCGTTGATTAGTAGTGCCTATCGCTGATGAATCAGGACCGAAACTTACGGGCAAACCGTTTTCCAGAACTTGAATAGCAAAACCTGACGCGGAGTCCGGTACGTTCGCCAATCCAAGCGTCGATGAGGTATTTGTGGGGGATGAGATATCGGTGAGGGTATATTTCACGTTTAAGTTTGATGCTACTGCCCCGCAATCCAAATCGATAAAAAAGGGGGTTTCTCCGGCCGTCGTTTGTGCATTCCTCAAAGATCCGATATCTACCGTCGGCAGTTTTATTGCCCCTGGCACGCTGAGCTTACAGGCAGGGGATTTCACATTAAGAGTCGCTCCCTGAGTCCTTATGAACCCGAAACCATAATAGTAGTTATCCGCGGAAACATATATACCGTGCCGCATAACTGTGATTGATGGAACGTTTATTGTTCCCGGCTGCAGGCGTTCTGTGGCAACAAAGCGAATTCGATATTTACCTCTCGCAGCCGCAGCAACGATTCCAACATTAGAAGCCCACATTCTAATTTCAGCTGATGACATGAAAGGCACATAAGAGTCATTCACATCGCCAGCGGCCATAATTATGCCAACACCCTTGACACCTGAATTGTGAATTATATATGAGCTTCCTTCAAAGACTAACGTTTGTGCCGTTCTAGCAACTACATTATTTGCGTACGAGAAGAAATCGGATTTTGCTGGAATGTCTTTACACAACCCCATTATTGTTCCTGCAGCCTCGTGCCAAGAGTTTGAAATTACTGTTGGCAAGGCGACGTCCCTAGCCTCCAGCGAAAGGGCAGGAATAGAAATTGTGCCGTCGTCGAATGTACAGCTTGTTGCAGCAAGTAAATTACCGCTAAACAATGCACATGCTATAAATAATGCTCTCATAAAGTTCTAATACCGTTACTGCCCATTGTCCAGTCGAAGCGGACCGTATGTCTTTCTTGATTTGCTCCGGCCTCCATAAATCTACTTCATTTCGGCTTTCGTTCCAGACCCTGCGCGCGCCGACAACCAGCGCAATAGATCCTCGCCGCTCATCGGGCGGGCGTAGAAATAGCCTTGCCCAGAAGTGCAACCCAACTCCAGTAACAGGTCATGTTCTTCTTTATTCTCAATGCCCTCGATCACCACCGACATTCCCAGGCTTTTACCTAGCGCCAAAGTACTGGAGATGGCTGCCCGGCAGCGTGGCTCATGTTTGAGAGTGCGGATAAACTCGCCATCGAGTTTGATCTCGTTGAACGGCAACTGACATAACCGCTGCAACGACGAGAATCCCGCCCCAAAGTCATCGATCGACAACTGGCAGCCCATCATTCGTAACCGCACCAGGGTTTCCAGACTAGTGACTGGACTTTCCAGCAACCCGCTTTCCGTGAGTTCAAAAGTCAGGCTGGAACCCGCCGCATTGTGAAATTGCAGAATGCGTTTGACGATTGATGTGAGGTCGCTATTGGTCAGTTGCGTTACGTGCAGGTTGAACGCCAGGTTTAATACAAAGCCATCGCTGCGCGCTTGTTGTTGCAGGCGCAGCGAAGTATCCATTTGCGCGAATAACAACTCATCAAGTAATCCGCAACGTTCCAGCACTGGCATGAACACCGCTGGGGACAGAACGCCTGAAGCAGGATGCTGCCATCGCGTCAGCACTTCCACGCCTTTCACCTCCCCGGTACTCAGATTCACCTTGGGCTGATACCAGGCTTTCAGCTGTTGCTCGCGTAGTGCTCGACGAACCTCATCTTCACTGGCCAACTCAACAGGGGCGCGAACTGGCGGCACAACATCCGAACCACGCAAGTGCTTTTTCAGCAAGACATCCAGAACAGGCGCCTGCAGCGGCTTACCGACATCACCGAGCATTTCCAGCCCCAACAACGATACGATCTGCTGCACCGCCCGACGCAGGTCGGCGGACAGCGAGCTGCTGATGATCACAGAGCCTACGAGCCCCGAGCGTCCGACTCGCTGAAGAAACTCCAGACCATCCATGCCGTCCATACACAAGTCACAGAGGGCAATGTCTACCTTGCCCACTTTGTGTAAAACATCGAGTGCCTGGACGCCATCTACAGCCTCGAAAACTTCCTGACAGCCAAGCTGGCGCAGCATGCTGACCGCGACTGAACGCTGAAAATCATGATCTTCAAGCACCAGTACACGTAGAGGAAGACGCTTCATGGAAATCAGCTCGGTGATGGGGGGCGAACCATCCTGCCTAAAGCTGAAACAAATCTAATTAGGAAATATCTGACATTCGCGCGGATTAATCTTACGTCGATGAATTTCTCTGGCGAGGCCCCAATGCAATATGGGCCGTTGAGCACGTCTCAGTTCGCGCGGATAGCTTGTTCCACGCGCCGAACAAACTGATCGACTTCGACTGCACAATCGTGGCCAGAGCTCTCGACCAATCTCTCCACCTCTCGACAAAGAACAATGAGGCTTTTGGCTTTGCCGACCGCAAGAGCGCCACGAATCCGGTGTAACAATCTAACGGTTTTTGCAGCGTCGGCTTCCTTCATCGCGGATTTCAATCCACTCAAATCTTCACGAATGGTGAGCATAAAGAGTTCAACCATGCGCTCTGGAATCTGAATCCGGTCTTGAGGGCCCGTAGCCTCGATCACTTCTACGTGGTCGAGCACTGGTTGGTTCATCGTACTTTTCAGGCTCAAGTAAAGGCCCTGAATGTCGATGGGTTTGGTCAACCAATTGTTCATGCCAGCATGTATGCAGCGCTCGCCTTCCTCTCGCAATGCATTGGCAGTAACGCCGATTATTGGAATCTCCAGATCCCGCTGTCTGACGGACTCTGTAAAGTCATAACCGTCCATGACGGGCATGTTGACGTCAGTGAGGATCAGGTCATAGCGTCCGTGTTCAAGGGCTTCCAGCGCTTGAATACCATTCGATGCCACCTCGACCGTACAACCGATGGCTTGCAGTTGCTCTTTCATCAACCGCTGATTGACCGGGCTGTCTTCAGCCAGTAGCACGCTCAGGCCCAAATGACGTTTATCGGGGGCGATTGCATTGGCAATGGGCTCGGGCATGGCACCGGTGACGGCCATGGTGAGAGCCTGGCGCATGCCCGAGAGGCTGTGCTGACTGACCAGAATATCTTTGCCAATGATTTGCGGCACTTCACTGAAGTCATGCTGGGCAAAGACTTTGACGCCGCCCCAATCAAGCACTGGCAATTGTTCAGGCATGACTTCCAATAGCGCATCGTGGAATGCCTGGACTTGAGTCGAAACAATCACGCCCAGACGCTCCAGCCATGCAGTCAGACTCTGCGTCAATGCCGGGTACGGCGTGCGCACCAATACGTTCTTACCGGATAACAGTTGATCGGACACAGGGATCATCGCCGGTTTCAGGACATCCACCGTTAACGCGAAAGTGAACTCGCTGCCCTCTCCCGCTTGACTGCTGACCCTGAGGCTGCCGCCCATCATCTGGCTGAGCATGGAACATATGGGAAGGCCCAATCCTGTGCCCTTGACCGTGTGTTGCTTGCTGTTGGCCTGGAAAAAACGCTCGAACAAGCGCTCCTGGTGAGCTGGCGAAATACCCGGCCCGGAATCGACGACTCGCCACTCCAATCCGGCTTGACCATTAGGGTTGTGGGTCACAGCCACAAAAACCGCTACCTGCCCACTGTCGGTGAACTTGATTGCATTGCTCAGCAGATTACTGATGATTTGCCGAATACGAAGACTGTCCCCTGATACCTCTTGAGGCAGGGCCGGATCGATGCAACAAAAAAGTGATAAGCCCTTACTCGCAGCGGTACCTGCGAAGAGGCGAATGATGTCTTCAATAAGATCCAGCGGATTGAATTTGATCGGCTCAAGCACCAGTTGTCCTGCTTCGATTTTCGACAGATCCAGGACATCGCTGATCAAATGCAGCAGAACGTCGGAGGAACTGTTTATCGTCGCGAGGTAGGCTCGTTGTCGCTCTTCCAGTTCTGTCATGCCCAGTAATTCGAGCGTTCCAAGTACACCGTAAAGCGGCGTGCGAATTTCGTGGCTGATCGTTGCCACGAAGTTGCTTTTTGCTTCGTTGGCCGCGTCCGCGGCCTTGCGCGCAAACACCAGAGTTGCCGCCGCCTCGCGATGGGAAGTGATGTCTGTGAAGGTGCACAGCAAAACCCGCTCGCCCTGATAATCTGTCGGGGCAAAACGAACATGCAGCGATCGTTCAACCGTCATCAGGCAACCTTCACCCGAGAGCGCCTGATCCTGGTCGAACATAGGCCAGTCGCGCATCAAGTCGTGAAGATCTCCGGCATCACCAAGCCACTCGGCAAACAGCTCGTTTTGGGTGACCTGCTCCAAACCCTCCGCTCTTATAACGCACAAGGCCAGCGGCACCGTTTGCAGCAGCGAATGATTAAAGTCGTGATTAACCAACAACTCCCGATAGTCCGTACTTGCAGGTACCAGGACACGACGCCGATACCAGTTAATCAGCCACCAGCCACCGAACACACACACCATCAACAAACCCGTCAGCCCCAGTAGCGGCCATCTCGCGTCGTGAATAAGTCGCTCATAACTGATGTAATACAGCGCCTGCCAGGTTCCAATAGTGCCGGCACTACGCTTGATCAGCAGACCGGAGGTGGTCAGGTGCAGGCCGTTTTCGTATTCACGAATATCAGTGTTCTGTGAACCGACCAGCACGCTACCGTCAGGTGCTATCAAATCAATCGATTCAAACGCGGGCAAATTGTAAAACTGCTTGTCGATACTGATGCCGAAGGCATTGAACTCATTGAGTTCCAGCAGGGTCGCCACGATTATTTCCGGGGGGTTGTGGCCATCTGCACTGTATTCATGGGATTGGTCGGAGATATAGGCCAGCAGTTCCCGTCGGCCATCCGCCAGAAAGCGTCTACCGGGTGTCCAGTGCACAATCAAATCGCTTTTTTTGGGCGGATTCCTGGCAATAGTTGCCTTGACCTTTTCGATGACCGGCAACAACGCGGGCTCTGAATCCGCAGGCTCCGCGTCAATCGAGGGCACCGCTACATCAAAACCATCTTCCAGATCGAACAAAAACATCTGAGGCGCGGTAAACGATGATCCACCCCAGAAATCACTGTAGACATTGGCCATGCCACGAGCTTGATCCAGTTCCCGAGCAACCGCGCCACTGACCAGCAAGTCGAGGCGATCAGGCCCGAGAACCGATACCGTGGTCGAAAACTGTGAGGCCCTGCCCTCATAGAGGCGCAAGTCGCCCATTGGACGCTCATCAAAGACATAGCCGACGCTTTTCTCCGGTTTGTAATCAACCGAACCACTGGCTTTTATTGCTCGCAACAAAAACGTTTCGTGATCGTTGGCGCGCGCTACCAGTCTCAAAAAGTGATAGTTGACTTTGACAAGTTCGCCCCTGACTACTTTGTAAGTTGCCCAATAGCCGACAACTACAAAAAACAGCAGCAACAAAAAAGAAACGATCAAACCAAAACCCAGACGCAGGGAGATTTTTTCCAGCCGCCCTACTCTTGATTGCCTATAACGCATAAAAATTCAAATCAGACGGCATCAAGCCACGTCCGTAAACCATCAAAAAATCCCCCGCCACAGAAGCGTTTTCGCTCCCTTTGCGTGCTGACAAGCCATGAAAGCAGAGTCATTGAAGCCTGTAAGATTAATCCTACAAGCGCTGTAGAAACCGCCGACCGACAGTCTGCCTGAGCTGCGCCAAGGTTCACAAACAGTTTCTCTTACCTGTTTCTGACCTTGGAGCGTCCATGAAAAATTCGAGTGTGAAAAATCTGGATTTGCTCGACCGCGCTCGATTGTCGACAGCAGAAAAAGATCGCAATCCATCTTCAAATCCACTTGTTACGGCGCCGCCTGGTATCACTTCATACGAAATATGCCGGGGGCTGCGTAATCATGAGTTCGCCTCTTATTACCAACCGAAGTTATCACTGAAAGATGGCACCATTACTGGCGCCGAAGTACTCGCGCGCTGGAATCACCCGCAGCGCGGAGTATTGAGCCCGTCACAGTTTTTACCGGCGATACAGCACCACGACCTGATCGACGAGCTGTTTTTTGAAATGCTCGAGCAGGGCGTGTTGTTGCGAAGGACCTTGTCGGCGTTCGGTTTTCCCATGGAACTCGCCTTTAACCTGCAACCTTCGCAACTGGGCTGCAAGTCATTTTCCAACACGATCCGTCATTGGCTCGAACAGTATCAATGCCCCGCCAGCCGAATCACGTTTGAAGTCACCGAAACCGGCTCGATGCACTTGTCGCCGGCTTGCCTGAAGAACCTGTTGCAGCTGCGAATCCTCGGTTGCAACCTGTCAATGAACGACTTCGGCACCGCGTTTTCCTCCCTCGAACACTTGTGCGACCTGCCCTTCAATGAGTTGAAGCTGGAAGGTTCTTTCGTGCAACGCCTGCACTCTCATCCCTCCTGCCGGATCGTGGTGGAAAACACCATTCAACTGGCAAACACCCTCGGCCTGTCGCTGGTTATCGAAGGCGTGGAAACCGTAGCGCAAATGAAAGAACTGGAAGCGCTGGGCTGCCCGATGGTTCAAGGCTTTGCGATTGCCCGACCGATGCCGGAGCAGCAGTTCATCGACTATTGCCTGCAATACATCGCCCAGCCCCGAAACACCTCGCTCTGCGCGTGATGCTCACTACGCCTTGCCCGGCATCTCGCAGTTCCACCACCACGGGCACCTGCCTGCCAAGAAGACATTCAATGTTCAGCACCAAATCCGTTTTAACTTTTCTTCTCGTGTGCCTGAGCTCGCTGATTGCGAGCAGTCGAACCCTCGCCGACCCGGCCGGAGGCTATCTCCATCTGACCAGTCAATTGGCCAGCGAGCCGCAAAAGTTACAACTGGCCCCCGAGGATTGGGCCTGGCTTCGTGAACGGCGCAGTCTGACGCTGGGTGTACCGGGGACGTCCGCCCTGCCCCTCGACGTCATCTATAGCAATGGCGATTACGAAGGTATCAGCGCCGATGTCGTCACGCTGCTGAAGCAACAACTGGGTATCGAAATCAAGGTCCTGGGGTTCGCTACGCGCCAGGAAGCACTGACGGCATTACAGGCCGGGGAAATTGACCTGATCAGCCGCTCCAGTGTCTACGAACATCATCACCCGGAAACCGCCCTGAGCATCCCGTACGCGGTGAACGCGCCTTCGTTGTATCGACGCCCCGGGGATAACCGACCAGTCCCGGACGATCTGCGCGGCATGACCATCGCCGTGGCGAAAAACTACATCCCATCGGAGCTGTTCCGCAGCCGCTATCCCGAGGCTCGGATCATCACCTTCAACAATAATATCCAGGCGATGGCCGCCGTGGCGTTTCAGGGGCTCGACGGATACATCGGTGATTCCCTTTCCGCCCATTACATGATCAATCACAGTTTTTTCAACTTCCTGAAGTTTTCGCAATTCATCAAGCTCGACGCCGGCGGATACGGCTTTTTGCTCAGGGGCGATGAGGGTCGGCTCTTGAACATACTCAACTCCACCCTGTCATCTTTCGGCACGTTGAAAATGAGCTATCTGGTCAAACGCTGGACCGGTGGCGGCACGGTGATACCGGAAGACCGGGTGACGCTGTCGGACCAGGAGAAACGCTGGCTTGCCAGGCATCCTGTTGCACGCCTGATGATCAATGATGACATGGCGCCTTCGGCCTACTTCGATGCCAAGGGTCGATTTAATGGCGTGGTCTCGGACCTCTTCGAAACCATCACCCAGCGCACCGGACTGCGCTTCGAGATATTGCGCACATCAAGCTTCCAGGGCGTTCAGGATGCGCTGCGTGAAAACGAAGCGGATCTGGCGCTCCTGACCCCCAGCGCCGAACGCCAGGAAACACTGCGATTCAGCCATCCTTTTGCTACCAGCTCGTTCAGCCTCGTGACTTCAGTCGATCACCGGGACATTTTCGGTCTGGACGCCATGACTGGCAAACGCCTGGCGATTGCCAAGGGCCACGTGCTGATCAACAGCCTGCGCCGGGAGTACCCGGAAGTGGTCCTGCTGCAACCAGCCAATAATCTGGAAGCAATGAACATGGTGGTCAGCGGCGAGGCCGATGCCGCGGTGATGGCCCTGTCCATGGCCCGCTATTACACCGCTCGCCTGTACGAACAAAAACTGCGTATCTCGGCGATCCTCGACGGCGAAGACGCAACAGCGAGCTTTGCCATGCGCCGCGGCGACACCGAACTGCAATCGATCATGGACAAGGCGATCCTGAGTATTCCACCGGATGAGCTGAACGCACTGACGGCGCGCTGGCGATCCAACGCCGCAATGAGCGGACAGAGCTGGCGCGACTATTCGCGGGTGATTCTGGAAATCGTCGGTTGCGCGCTGTTTGTGCTGGCGATCTCGATGCTGAGAATTTTCCAGTTGCGCCGGCAGATTCGACGTCGTGTGGCGGCCGAAAAAGCGCTCAACGATCAATTGGAGTTTCTGCAAACCCTGAACGACTCAATGCCGATTCCCATCTATGTCCGCGACCTGGAAGGTCGCTTGCTGTCGTGCAGTCGCAGTTATGAAGAGGTCATGAATCTGCGTCAGGCCGACGTGTTGGGCAAGACTGCACTGGAAATGCCAATCGAGCATTTTGAAATGGCCCTGGCGCTGCACAACAGCTACCTGCTCGCAATGGAAACCGGCACTCCCCTTGAGCAGCAGTACGAAATCTCAATTGCCGGCAACAGCCGAAGTATCGAGCATTGGATACAGCCGTTCCGTGATTCTTCGGGAAGCATCAAAGGTGTGATCTGCGGGTGGCAGGACGTGTCCGAGCACCGCCGACTGATCCAGGATCTGCAACAGGCAAAAGAGCACGCCGACGAAGCCAGCCTGGCAAAGACCCAGTTTCTGGCGACCATGAGCCATGAAATCAGAACGCCAATGAGCGCGGTGATCGGCACACTGGAGCTTGCACTCAAGCGTGCCGATCAAGGCGTGCTTGATCGTGACAATATTGACGTGGCTTACGACTCGGCTAAAAACCTGCTCGAGCTGTTGGGCAACACCCTGGACATCGTGAGGATCGAATCCGGTCGCCTGAGCTTTTCGCCAAGGCGTTGCAGCCTCAAGGAATTGGTCGAGCCTGTGGCGCGGGTCTTTGAGGGTCTGGCACGGCAGAAAAACCTCAAACTGCTACTGGAAATCGACGCCGGCACTACTCGGGACGTGTTGGTGGACCCTCTGCGCTTCAAGCAGATCCTGTCGAACCTGGTGAGCAACGCGATCAAGTTTACTGACGAAGGCAGCGTGGCCATCCGTATCACCACCCATATCGATGCCTCGCGCATGTTGCATGTGCAATTGCAGGTCACCGACACCGGAACGGGTGTCTCCGATGAGAATCTGCAGTTGTTGTTCCGCCCTTTCGCTCAGGTGGCGCAATCGACTCTCAACGCCCAAGGCGGAAGCGGGCTGGGTCTGGTCGTCTCGCGCTCACTGTGCGAAATGATGGGCGGACGCCTGGAAATGCACAGCGCGCTGGGGCACGGCAGTACGGTCAATGTCACACTCAAACTGAAAACCCTTGAACCGCTTCCTTTGATGGACGACGTGCTTGTAACCAAGCCCCGACAGGCGACGAGAAAAATCGCCCACGTGCTGATCGTCGATGACAACACCCTCAACCGGCAGATGCTGCGTGCGCAACTGGAGTTCCTCGGCTGCACGGCGGTAGAGGCAGAAAATGGCCTCGAAGCGCTGCAATTCTGGCGACAGCAATCGTTCGATCTGCTGATCACTGATTACCACATGCCGGTCATGAACGGCGTCGAGTTGACCCTGGCGATTCGCAAGGAAGAACACGAGCGGCAGCGCCCTCGCCTCACCATCCTCGGTCTTACCGCTGACGCACAGCAGGAGGAAATCGATCGTTGCATCAGCGCCGGCATGCGTGACTGCCTGATCAAACCCGCCAGCCTCGGCGTGCTGGAAGAGCGATTGAACGCCTTGATTCCAGCGGTCGCGACGGCGCCCTCAATCGAGGTGTTTGTGCCTGCCTGCGACGCCCTCGCCGACATGCCCGAGGGTTACGCCGAAGCGATCGACACGTTGAGCAAAATCAGCATGGGCAACCCCGCCGTCGTCGAGCAACTGCTCGGGGAACTGCTGAAAAGCAACCGCCGGGATCTTGAGGAACTGCGCCAACTTAACGAACACATGGACATCAATGCACTGATGCAACTGTCCCATCGCATTCGCGGAAGCGCAGCGATCATGCGCAACACCCGCCTGATCGAGTTATGCAAAGCCATGGACCTGGCCTGTGTCGAAAGCAGCTTCGAGGAACTGACCGGCAAAACGGCCGAAGTGGACAAAGAACTGCTGCTGATAGAAAAGGCCTTCACCAAATCCCAGTGACAAAAAAGGGCTGGAGAGATGCTCTCCAGCCCTTTTCTTTTTTGCGCTTGAGCCCGGGTTCAAACCAGATCGTTACGCTTGGCCAGTTCGACCAGGGCAATCAGGTTTTCCGCACTCAACTTGCGCTGCAGTCGCACTTTATACGTGCTGACAGTTTTGTGGCTGATCAGCAACTCTTCAGCAATTTCCTGATTACCCATGCCTCGGGCCAGCAACTTGAGCACGGTGATCTCGCGATCCGACAGCTGGGAAATCTTCTGGCTTTCCTGGCTGGCAGCCTGGGAGTTGTCCCGCAACATCTGAATGGTATCGGCGGGGAAGTAACTGTATCCCGACAGCACCGCTTTCACGGCCCCCACCAGTTCATCCAGACTGTCGTCCTTGCAGACGAAGCCAGATGCGCCGGCCTGCAATGAGCGCACGGCAAAGTTACTGGTGTCGCCGGAAGTCAGAATCAACACCTTGGTGGAAATACCAATCGCCTTGAGATGCGCGATCACCGACAAACCATCCATCTTCGGAATGCTCAAATCCAGCACGATCAAATCCGGGAGCAACTTGCGGATCGCTTCCAGTGCGTCCACACCGTTATCGACCTCCGCCATGATCGTGTGCCCTTCACCTTCAAGCATCACCCTCACCGCCATACGCATCAGCGGGTGATCATCGACGATGACTATATTGCCCATGGTGTTTACTGCTCCTGAAGTGAAGACGATCGAGTGGCACGCATTGAATGGCGGCCAACATAGCACAGGCCCGAGAGTGCAATGCTTGCGCGCCCGGGCCTGTAGTGTTCAGTGAAAGGAGAGTTTAACGATGTCATCAGCGCTCGCTAAGTGGTTACGAACGTGCAAACCACATCAAACTTCTCGTACATCATGTCTTTTTTCGCTGGCGGCACGTCGTAGTTCGCCCGGCAACTGCCCTGGCTCCAACGAACATCCAGTACACCTTTATCCTTCGCACCGAATACCAGCAGGCGCGACAGGTTGTCGACCACTCCACTGACGTTGCCTTTTTCGTCAAAGGCCTGGGCGCCAAACGGAATTTTCTCGCCGTTGTCCAGGCTCAACGTCAGTTGCATGCGACGTCCCGATTCCGCTTCGAACCGACCTTTGACGATGGCACCACGGGTCGGTACGACCATGCGCGAAGTGTCGGTGACTTCCATGTCGCTACCCAAGGTGCTGGTATCGAGGTTGATCCAGTTAAAGCGATACGGTTGCGCATACGGCACCACTGCGTAGCCCTTGCCGTCCGTGCGTGCGGCGCCGGCTGAAGCGACACCGACATCGGCCACACCCGGGACCTCCACCAGAGCGAAGGTCTCGCCGACCGGCTGACCAAACGTCACGCCGCCACCGTGTACGACCATAGAGCCGGACGCGCCGGTGTTCATATGGGTGCTGCCCGGACCCTGGCCATAGTTGCCGTTGATCTTGGCTTTCGGGGTATCCCAACTCAGGCCGAGGTCGCCGTTGGTACCACCATTTTTGCTGTGACCCGCCTGGGCCGAATACATCAGGCTGCTGTCTTCGGTCAGGTTGCCGGCGATGCCGGACTGGATCGACGAATCGCCCTGGGACGAAGACGTTACGCTGGTGTAAGCCCTTTGCGAACGCTTGCTGCCACCGAATGGCAGACTGATCGACGCCGTGACCTGAGTGTCGGCGCCTTGCGTCATGGCTTCGCCATCGGTACGTGAAATGGCGAAGCTGTAGCTGGTATCCGAGTAGCTGCCGCTGTAGCCGAACTGCCAGCGGCGAGTGCTGCCTTGACGATTCCAGTAGCTGGTTTCACCGAGGCTCAGGAACAATGAACCGCGGTCGGCAAACGACTGGTTGATGTTCATGTCGAACCGGCTTTTCTGCCGTCCGTAGTTCGAGCCACTGAGGTAGCCTTGTTCATCGACGTGCTGGCTGAACGTCCGATAACCTTCGGTGGAGTAGCGATAACCGACCATTGTGAAGGTGGTGTCGGTGGCACTGAGGGTCTTGGAATACAGGAAACGCGCGCTTTTCCCGGTGTTCTTGCGTCCGGCCGCATCTTCGGAGGTGCTGCTGGTGACGTCAAACGACAAGCCGCCCACCGAAGTATTCAAGCCCAGCCCGAGGTTGAGCGCCCGGTACTGCTTTGAAGTCAGCACGCCGCCGTAACCGGTAACGTTATCGCTGACACCGTACACCAGAGTGCCCTGGCCGAATTTCGGCGCAACGGGGCCCTGGCTCTGGTATTGACCACCGGCAAAACTGTACCGGGCACTGCCACGGCGAGTCATCACCGGCAGATACGAATAGGCTTGGGAATACTGGCGTTCGCGGCCATCGGCTTCGATGATCTTGACCTTGAGGTCGCCGTTCGAGCCGCTGGGATAGATGTCGCTGATCTCGAACGCACCGGGCGACACCGTCGTCGAATAGATGACGTAGTCGTTCTGGCTGATCTCGACAGTCGCGTTGGTCTCGGCGATACCACGCACCACCGGGGCAAAACCGATCTCGTTGTCCGGCAACATGCCCAACTCGGAACTGATTTGCGCGCCGCGAAAGCGAACGCTGTCGAAGATATCTCCCTGCGTGTACAACTCCCCCGCCGCCAGTTTGGCTTTGAGGCCGATGAGATCGCGCTCCACGTAACTGCGGTTGCTGCTGAATTGGTTCCGAGTGCCGGTAGAGCCGGTAATCGACGACTCATTGCGCAGGCGCCAAGCCCCGATGTTGAAGCCGTTGCGCAAACCGATGTAGCGGTAGTCGTTGCGATTGCCCTGATTGATATTGCGGCTGAAGTTGGTCTGATAATTGGTGTAGAACGCAGTAATTCCCTGATCCCACAGCGAGGGGTCAACGTAGCCCCGAGACTGACGCTGGACATAAGCCTGGGGAATGCTGATCTGCAGCGCCAATGCGTTTACATCAAACTCGACTGCCGCACCGGGCGCCAGCGTCGCGACATCAATGACGGACTGATCATCACTGTCCTGGGCTATAACATTTTCCCGACGCAAGCGGTTGACGTTAACGCCGAGGTTTTGCAGTACGCCTAACTGAATGATCGGGCGCACCTCTCCAGTGTCGCCAGACACTGCAAACTCGATGTTCTCGCGGACAATCAGAATCTGGTTGAGATAAATATCTACCGCATAGCGACCCGGCGGCAGTGAGTTACCCTGCTCAAAGTATTTTAGTTCAGCCTTGGCCCCGCCCTTACTCAGGAAGTCAACGTTGAATTCGACCGGAAACGCCGCGACAGGAACGGTCATCCCCAGGAGAAAGACGCAAGAACCACTTACGTAATTAACGAGGCTTGGATTCGCTTTCTTCCTGAAAACATACACAGGCTATTTCCTCTTGCAACTTCTTAGTCAACTTGTGGCTCCCCTCCACTACAGAAAGTCAACCCACGGACATGCACCCAACTATTATTCGAAAACATTCACCGTATGCTTAATCGGCGCACCGTAATCGTTGATGTTGTAATACTCGACTACAGACCGTTTATCGATGCTGCCTGCAGGTGCGCCCTTGACCGGAAACTTTCCGGTAGAAAGTGGTGCGACCATATCGGTGTCTACCGGGTATGTTTTTCCATCGCTTTTGTATTGAGTCGTGCCGAAGGACACGTGATAGAGCGAATCGTTAGTGACGCGAAGATAGCGCTTGCCACTTTCATCCTGAACACGCCATTTGAGACCACTGGCGGCTTCCGCCGAACTACCCGTCATAGCGTCGGGGCGATAGAACACCTTGATCCGTTGGCGTATCGCCAACTGCAAGGTATTGTCACCTTCGGCCTTCTGCGGAATTTCCTGGACATTGAGCCAGAACACCGATTCCTTGTCGCCCGGCAGCCCTTGCCCGTAATAGAAAACCCGCAGAGTCTGCTGTTTGCCAGTGGCGAGACGGCTCAGGGCCGGGGTTAGCGCAAACGGTACATCCTTGCCTTTGAAGGCGACGTCCGGCTCGATCCAGGACTGGATCATGATGTCCTGATTGCCGTCGTTTTTAACCAGAATGGATGTTTCCTTGCTCTTTTGAGGATAAATAATGCGCGTGCCGCCTAATGTAATTCCTGCGGCGGCGACGCTGCTGTAAAGCAAAGCGATACCAGCCAGCACATATCTGGATTTCACTATCATCGTTTGGACCTTGAAGAGATGAGACAGAGAGGCAATTGATGTCTCTCTGTCTTGAAGACTTACTGGTAAGTCAGCGTGTAAGGCAAAGTACCGTTGGCAGCGCCCGGAGTAATGGTCGGTTCGCCGTTGGCAACATACGCGGCGCGAATGTTCAGATTGGCCGTGTACTGGGCTGCAGCACCTGCGCCCGTTGCAATCAACGCCGAGTCAAAACTGTCGCCAGCCGCCAGGTTCAACATGGTGTTGTTAGCAGCAAAGATACCGATACCGACTCCCGCAGCGCCGCCCGGGGCAATTTTCAGTAGTGCATTATTCTTGTCATCCACACCGCTGCCCGAGTACGGGTCAAACTTCATTTTCACGGTGGTCAACCCGGTGGCTGTATTGCCGCAATCCAGATTAATGTTGATTGGCGTGCCGGAAACAATAGGCGTGGCACCGGTATTTTTCAGCGAGTCAATACTGACCTTGCCAAGACCAACGGCAATAACTGTATTGCCTTTATTACCGGTAATGCCCGTACCGGCACCGGCGGTGACACTGCAGGAAGCCGCGGTGATTTCGCCGGTGAATTCAATTTTACCGTCAGCAGCAATCGCCGAAGTTGTAATGAGCCCGACTGTGGTGGCAGCCAGAATACTTCTCAGGGAAACAAACATTGCGTATTCCTTTTACTGCGTAAAGTGAGCGCTTCTAGAACTCTTTAAAAGAGTCGGGCAATCTTTACCGAGTGCAGCTAAAGCAACAATTGCAGGATTCGTCCTACCCCAATAGATAAATCTGTCCGGCGTGTAGGATTAATCCTACTTGCCTGGGAGGTTTGCAAAAAAAACCGCCTGAACCTTACGGATCAAGCGGCGTTGCGCGAGCAACCTTAAAACGTTTGCCATCGTCCACGGCGCAACAACCTGCGAGCACTCCACAGACCGAGAACAAGCAACGTCAGCACACCGGGCACAAGACCGATATTGATGGCTTTGAGCAGCGCGCCCAGCTTCTCAACCTCCAGATTCGATTGCCTGGCCACCGCGCGCATCTCACTTGCAAGGGCGGTTTTCTCCTGAATGAAGCGATCGATTTCCTTTTGTTGTTCGGGGCTCAGACCCGTACCGTCGTGATGTTCAGATTGCAAAAACGCCAGCTGTCGTTCGGTTTCATCGAGCTTGCCTTGCAACGTGTCGCTCATGTCCCGAAAGCGCTGCCGAGTTTGTCGCAGGAGAACGTCCACAGTGGTAAACGTGCGACTGAAGTGCCCCCGAGAGCGTAAATTGATCAAGGCATCGGTGCCGGTCAGGCTGTCCAGCGCGTTGAGCACAAACACGCCGTTGTCAGCCCAGGCCGTGGGTTCACCGATGCGGCCCCGAGCGTCAACCCACAGGTTGTCGCTGAGCAGATCGGTGTCGGCCACCACAATCACATTAATGTTTTCAGTCGAGGTGATTGCTCCAGGCTTGCCCTGTACCTCCGTCAGAAACGCTGACTGCGCCGGACCTTGCAGCCGGGCCGCGAGGGTGAAGCGCTCGCCGGAAGGTTTCATTTCCCGCGCCAGTTCGCCCGAGTCTTTCATCTGGTCAAAGCGCGCCGTGCTGAACGGCATCGAGTACTCGGAGCCGCGCAACAAAGGGCTGAATGTAGTACGCGAGCCCTCCAGCGGTTCAAGAATCCCCGCCGTGGTCAGGTTGATGCTTTGCAGTCCAGCGGTGGCGACGTCCTGTTGATTCATTGCCGATGCAGGCAGTGCGAGTGCAGTCGGTTGCCACACCGGATCGGCGCTGTCCTTGAGGTTGACGAACTGCCCATAGTGACCGTCGCCCAGCACCTTGCCTGGCACCTGACGCACACCCCATGCCCCCAACAATGGCGCCAGGTCAGATGATTTGTCTTTGCTGGGAATGCCGAAATATTGCTCGCCGCGATCCTGCTCGCTGTACGGATCTACAAACAGCAGCAACCGACCGCCCCGCAGCACGAACTGATCAATGGCCAACTGGGTGTTGCGGCTGACTCGCTTGGGGTGTACCAGCATCAGCACGTTGAGCCCCTCGGGAATCTGCTCGATCTCGCCGGTCAATTCCTGCACATCGAATGCCTTGCGAATCTCCTCGAGCACGAACCATGGCGTTAACGTGCGTCGACTCTGCTCATCGAAACCACCCGCCAAAGGCAGCGATGACAGCAAACCGATGGGCGCCCGCTCCGGCTTGTCCAGAGACTGTAAAAGACGACTGATCTCGTACTCCAGAAACGCCTGTTCATCCAGAGAGAACAAAGGAATGCGTTGCGTATGCTGTTGTTGATCGACCGCCGCCAACCCGAAGAACACCTGCCCTTCGACCGGCCCCAAAGGAATGGCATCCAACCCGAATTCACGCGCTCGATCTTCCTCGACAGAGAACGCCTGCGGATCGATTACGTGCAATTTGAGTTTGCCGTGGCCCTGCCGCTCATACTCCCTGAGCAGCGCCTCGACGCGCCGGGCGTAGCTGCGCAGAACAGGCAGGTCTTTGGCGGCCCTGCTGGAGAAAAACAGGTAGAGATCCGTCTGACCGGGAAGTTGCTCGATAATCTGCCGGCTACCTTGGCTCAAGGTAAACAGTTGCTGCTCGGTCAGATCCAGCCGTGGCTCGTCCAGTAAAGTACCGACACCGGGACTGCCGGCCAGAACCGTCAAGGCTGCGCCGCTCAGGCACAGCGTGACGTAACGCAAGCGTCTCAAGTCCATGGCTTACGAAGCCTTCTTCAGATCGACAACCAACGCCGTCGCCGCCAGCCAAGCGACGATCTGACCAAAGAAATAAAGCAGGTCCCGAGGCGCTATGACGCCTTGGCTGATCGAACCGAACCGTGCGAGAAAACTCATGGACGCGCTCACATCAAGCCACGCCATCGGCGCCCATTGTTTGAGCAGGTCCAGTACCGGAGCCGAACCGCTGGCAATAAACAGCAGGCCAACCATGGCCGCCATCAAGTAAGCGACCACCTGATTCTTGCTGAGTGCGGACATACAGCCGCTGATCGCCAGGTAAACGCCGGCCAGCAACCAACTTCCCAGATAACCGCACAAAATGGCGCCATTGTCCGCTTCGCCCAGGTAATTGACGGTGAGCACAATGGGAAACGTCAGCAGCAACATCAGTGCGGCAATCAACCAGGCCGCGAGGTATTTGCCGACCACCACTTCGAAACGGGTCAACGGCAACGTCATCAGCATTTCAATGGTGCCGGACTTGCGCTCTTCAGCCCATTGGCGCATCGCCAAGGCTGGCATCAGCAGTAGATATATCCATGGGTGCCAGGCAAAAAACGGCGCCAGGTCCGCCTGGTTTCGTTCAAAAAACCCGCCGGGATAAAACGTGCATACGCCACACAGCACCAGGAACGTCATCAGCAGCAGGTACGCAGTTGGCGTGGCGAAGTAGCTGCAGAATTCGCGCTGGACGATTGGCGACAACAGCCTCATGCGGCGCGCTCCCGGGTCAGGGTCCGGAACACTTCCTCAAGCCCGCCCCGCTCCTCCTCCAGGCGCCGTACTTGCCAGCCTTTGCTGACGATCAAGGCGTTGATCGCCGGAAGAATGACTGCGCCGTCCTGGGCCAGCACTTTTACGCTGTGCGCCTCGAGACCTGCCTCGATACCGGCAACGCCGGGCAGTACCGCCAACGCCAGCAGATCCAGCGGATGGCGGCCGAACACTGTCACGGCCTGGTGATAACGGGATCGGCTTTGCAGTTGTTTCAGTGTCTCGTCCGCCAACAAATGACCGTTGTCGATGATCAGGGCACGACTGCACAGAGAGGTGACCTCTTCCAGAATGTGCGTCGAAATCACCACAATCTTGTCCTTGGCCAGCTCCGAGATGAGCTCGCGCACATGGTGCTTCTGATTCGGATCAAGGCCATCGGTAGGCTCATCCAGGATCAGCACTTTAGGGTCGTGCAACATTGCTTGCGCCAGACCCAGGCGCCGCTTGAACCCCTTGGACATGGAATCAATGGTGTCGGCGCGCACGTAACCAAGCTCGAACCGGTCGAGCATCTGCGCTACCCGCAACTTCCTTTCAGCGCCGCGATAACCGCGCACCCTGGCAATAAACCCGAGAAAACCCTGCACGCTCATATCGCCATAACACGCGTTACCTTCCGGCAAATAGCCCAACAAACGCTGTGCCTGACGAGTGTGTCGGCTGATATCGAAACCGCAGACGGTAATAGTTCCAGAAGTAGGTTTGATCAGGCCGGTGAGCATGCGCAGGGTCGTGGATTTGCCTGCACCGTTGGTGCCGAGAACCCCTAGCACTTCTCCCGTGACAACCCGGAACGAAATATTGTTTACGGCGACATTTCCTGAGAAACGTTTTGTCAGTGTCGAAATATCAATCATGGCTTCCAGCTCGCTAAGCGATTTTTCCGCTTCACATTTGCAGATACGTTTGTTGAAGCGAGGAAACATAAACCGCTGATTGATCCGATTGAACGGGGGCAAGTGAATACCAGATCGGTCTGTAGGCCGTGAGGATTTATCCGAGGCCTTATGCGCTTACTCCTACAAAACACGGCACCGACACTCGCTATTCTTTAATCGGCCGATAGTCCCGTTTTTTGCCCAGCCTCGGAGCCGCGAAGCCAAATGAACTTTAGAACAATCACCGTATTGAACACCGAAGGGGAACCGCTGAACGCTGCAGTACTGTGCGTGTTTACGGCGGTTGTGATTGACAGGCGGTTTGTGATTTACAGCCTGAATGAAAATCTTGGTGGGGGCCTGATACGGATCTATGTGGCGTCTCTGTGTGACGACGGGGAAGCGTTACTGATGACCTGCATGTCCCCGAACGACTTCAAGATTGCTGCGCAAACCCTCAAAAACATCATAAACGATGCCCTGGCGCCGGCACCCCACATGACCGATGGGAGCTATCGGATACTTGACCTGCTGGAGACTCGGATCATTCCCGGGGATGTACACACCCACCGTACGTTGAAAGTCAACGAAACATGGGTGGAAAAGCTGTTGAATTTTCAACCCTCGCCAGGACCCTTTGTACAAACAACCATGAAAACTTCGACGCAGGATTTACATATCGAACTGGAGTGCACCGACTACTACTCGAAACTTACACGCTTTAACCAACATGAAGACGACCATCGTCAGGTTCCCCCTCCGCCCTTGAACAAGATCTCCCGAGATGCCCCCGCTGCTTCTCCGAAATCCATTATGACCCACGTAGCGTCAACTACCGCCCTGACAGCATCCGAGGAAACCGCGCCAATGACCCAAAATACCGTATCGCGCATTGAACAAAGCTTGCAGACACTCATGACGAACCTGAGCAACCATAAAGAGGCGCTGCAGAACAAACATGAGGAGTTCTATAACGTTCGACTTAAACAGGAGCGTCTTGACCGCGACTTGAATGCCCGTGAAGCCATGTTGGATCAACGGGAGGAAGAGTTGAGTAGAAGCGCTGCATCATTGACCATTGCCGAGGCGCAACTAAGTGAGTTGATCCACCTGATCAACGATGCATCCGTTATTGCCCTGCCTCCAAAGTCCGATTGAAGCTTCAATCACCTTACGGTTGTAAGCCCCAAAGCCGCGAAAATTTGCTGATAGCTCAACAATGAACCTGACTATTCCATATTCAGAGCAGTATTAGGCGACCCTCGCCATGCCCCTGAGAATCGTGAGCAATCGCCGTCAGGGTCAAGAGCGCACTGAATTCATGACCTGCTTCGTCCAGACAACATCCGGGCAAGGGTGTTATCACCGACCCAGTAATGATGGAACAGGCCAGCGAGCGCATGCAGGCCGATCAGCCAATAGCCGCTGGTGCCAAGCCATTCGTGCCAGTACTTGAATCGCTTGGCCAGATCCGGATCCACCGACACCGGTGCCGACAGATAGAAGTCGAAATACGGCAAGGGCTTGCCTCCCGCAGCCAGCATCAACCAGGCCATCAGTGGCGTCACAATCATCAAGCCATACAGCGCCAGGTGCATCAGGTGTGACAGGCCGGTCTGCCAGGCCGGCGGGGTTGGAGTGATCGGTGGACGCGGCGTCAGACGCCCGAGCAGGCGAATCCAGACCAGAGCGAAAATGCTTATCCCGAACAGCCCATGCAACCCCAGGAACAGAGCTCGCGCGTTGCTGCCGCGTGGCAGCAGCCCTTTGATCTCAATGCACGCATACACGCCGACGAACAGCGCCAACATCAGCCAGTGCAGGGTGATCGACAGCTTTGCATAACGATCTGTGACTATCTCGCGGGTCATAAACACGCCTCATCAAATTTTGGGACGACTGCCTTGCGACAGCCTCTGAGCGGTTGCTTTGAACCGGCGGAGCGCAGCCTGTCGGTCAAAACTTAAGACAGTCTGAAGAACAGCGCTCAACGAACCTTTTTCACCTTCAGACTTCATTAAGAAATGCCTCGGATACTCCCCCCAAACTTATTGAGGGAGGCGTTCCGCCCATGCCCGATTTCGACTGGAACATTGCACTGCCGCTGCACTTCGGCCAGGCAGAAACGCCACAGATCGTCCTGTCCCGCGCCTTGCCGGGCGATGAACAGAGACTGGTATTCGAGAACTTTATCCAGCAACGCTTTCGCAAGGTTCACGGTGCAGACATTCGTCATTTCATGCCGCAGTTGTTCGGCATAAGCAGCACCGACGGCGAACTGTGCGCGGTCGCCGGGGTACGCCTGGGCCGTGACGAGCCGTTGTTTCTGGAGCGTTATCTGGACAAACCGATCCAGACATTGATCAGCGCCGTGGTGGAGCGTCCGGTGGATCCTGCCGGCATTGTCGAGGTCGGCAATCTGGCCGCCACCGACACCGGCAATGCCCGGATGAGCATCATTGCCATTACCTATCTGCTGGCCATGGGCGGGCTGGAATGGGTGGCATTCACCGGCAACATGGGCCTGGTCAACAGCTTTCACCGACTGGGCCTGAAACCGGTGACTCTCTGCGCCGCCGACCCGCAGCGACTGGGCGACGACCGGCACAGTTGGGGCAGCTACTACGAAAGCAAACCCTGGGTTCACGTCGGCAACATCCGCGCCGGCTTCATTCATTTGCGCAACATCGGCCTGTTCAGCCGGCTGGGCTTGCCATCGTCCCTTGACGGAGCCTGCCATGTCGCCTGAATGCCAACGATTCGAGCAGGCCTTGCGCAGCCATGCCGAGCACAAGAGCAACGTCATTGCCCTGTGGGGCGACACCCTGAAAATCGATTACGCCACGCTGTACGCTGAAGTGAAGTACCGCCAGCAACGTCTGCGCGATGAACAGGCAAGCGTCATCGCCCTGGCTCTGGACAATGGCGTCGAGGCCATACTCTGGGACTTGGCCGCGCTGTTCGAAGGCCTTGCTTGCGTGACCTTGCCCCCCTTCTTCAGCCCCGCACAGCGTGCCCACTGCCTGGAACAGAGCCAGGCAGAACGAGTGATTGCCGAACCGGAATTCGAAGCCGAACTGCTCGTTGCCGGCTATGAGAAAAGCGCCGAGTTCTGGCGACGCACGTTCGCCGGCCCGAGCCCGATGCACCCCGGCACGGCCAAACTGACCTTCACCTCCGGCACCACCGGTACTCCCAAAGGCGTGTGCCTGAGCGCCGACAGCTTGTTGCGGGTAGCGCGGGAACTGGATCAGGCCAGCAAACCCACTGAACCACAGCATCACCTGGCGCTGTTGCCGCTGGCGATCCTGCTGGAAAACCTGGGCTGCTACGCCGCGCTCTACGCCGGTGCCACCCTGAGCCTGCCGAGCCAGAAAACCCTGGGCATCCGGGGCGCCAGCGGCGTCGATGTACCGCGCTTGCTCGGTTGCCTGGCCAGCCGTTCGCCCGAGAGCCTGATTCTGGTGCCGCAACTGCTGCTGATGCTGGTCAGCGCAACCGAACAGAACGCGTTCAATCCGCAAACACTGCGCTTTGCCGCCGTCGGTGGCGCACGGGTCTCTAAGGACTTATTGCAACGCGCCCGACATGTCGGCCTGCCGGTCTATGAAGGTTACGGCCTGTCCGAATGCGCTTCGGTCGTCTGCCTCAATCGCCCCGCAGCGTACCGTGCAGGTAGCGTCGGCCGGCCCCTGCCCCACGTCGAATTGAAACTGGCCGAAGACGGTGAGGTCCTGATCAAGGGCTCGCTCTTGCTCGGTTACCTGGGTGAGCCGGCCTACACCGGCGAGTGGTGGCACAGCGGCGATCTCGGGGAGTTCGACGCGCAGGGTTTCCTCTTCCTCAACGGTCGCAAAAAGCATCAATTCATCACCAGCTACGGGCGCAACGTCAACCCGGAATGGGTCGAAGCGGAACTCACCCAACGCCAACACATCGCCCAGGCTTTTGTGTATGGCGAGGCCCTGCCGCGAAATCATGCATTGCTGTGGCCCAACCGCCCGGACTGCACGGACGAACAACTGGCTGCTGCCGTCGCCGAAGCCAACGACGCGTTGCCCGATTATGCCCAGGTGCATCACTGGACACGCCTGAATGAACCCTTCACTGCCGCCAATGGCTTGCTGACCGCCAATGGCCGCCCGCGCCGGGACGCCATCGTCGCGTTATACCGCGCACAACTGACCGAATTTCCCCATTCCGAGGAGCCCGCATCATGACGTTTTTCGACACTCTGCAAGAAGCCACTCAACAAGAGCGCCACGAACTGTTCAACCTGCCGATAATCCTCGATGCGCTGCAAGGCCAGGTCAGTCTTGAAAGCTATCGGGCGTTTCTCGCTCAGGCGTACTACCACGTGCGCCATACCGTGCCGCTGATGATGGCGTGCGGCGCACGCCTGCCCACACGCCTGGAATGGCTGCGCAAGGCGGTGTGTGAATACATCGAGGATGAATACGGCCACGAAGAATGGGTGCTCGACGACATAGCCGCCTGTGGCGGTGATCGCGAAGCGGTGCGCAACGGCCAGCCCTCGCTGCCGATTGAACTGATGGTCGGTTTTCTATATGACCTGATTGCCCGGGGCAACCCGGTGGGGCTGTTCGGCATGGTCAACGTGCTGGAAGGCACCAGCATCGCCCTGGCGACTCACGCGGCGGGCAGCATCCGTGAGCACTTGGCCTTGCCGGAAAGCGCCTTCAGTTATTTGAGCTCCCACGGTTCGCTGGACATCGAGCACATGCAGACCTATCGCCGGCTCATGAATCAACTCGACGACAGCGCCGACCAGGCCGCCGTGATCCATGCCTCGAAAGTGGTGTACCGGCTTTACGCCGACATGTTCCGCGGTTTGCCGGGCCGCCTGGAAGTCCAACATGCAGCTGCATGAGGCCCGTGTGGTCCTGACCGGCGCGAGTGGCGGTATCGGCATGGAGATCGCCAGCGCACTGTGCGCCGCCGGTGCCCGGGTCCTGGCCGTGGCTCGTCACCAGGAGTCACTGCTGCCGCTGCTCGCGCGCTATCCGCAGAATGTGCACTGGGTGGCCGCCGACCTGACGTTGCCCTTTGACCGGCACAAGGTACTGGCCGCCGTTGAGGCCATCGGCGGCATCAACCTGTTGATCAATGCCGCCGGCGTCAATCATTTCGCCATGCTGGAACAGCTCGATGACAGCGACATCAACGCCATGTTGGCGGTCAACGTCAGTGCACCGATTTGCATGACCAAGCTGCTGTTGCCGCAGCTCAAGCAAGCCGACAGTGCCATGGTGGTGAATGTCGGCTCGACCTACGGTTCGATCGGCTACCCCGGTTATGCCAGTTACTGCGCCACCAAGTTTGCCCTGCGCGGTTTTTCCGAAGCCCTGCGCCGGGAACTGGCGGATACCCGGGTCAGTGTTCTGTACGTGGCACCTCGCGCCACCCGCACATCGATGAACAGCGCGGCGGCCCAAGCCCTGAACGATGCCCTCAAGGCCAATGTCGACGACCCGAAAACCGTGGCCTCGGCCGCCCTCCACGCTATCGCCGGCGACCACCGCGACCTTTACCTGGGCTGGCCGGAACGTTTTTTCGTGCGTCTCAACAGCCTGTTGCCCAACCTGGTGGATCGAGGCCTGCGCAAGCAATTGCCACTGATCCGCCGTCTGAGCCACAAACCCGAGAACGAGCAAAAACCATGAAAAAAATCTTTGCCTGCCTTTTGATAGGCGCCTTCAGCCAGATCACCTGGGCCCTCGACAGCGCCGACCAGCAGCGCCTCTCTGCCCTCCAGCAGAGTTGGGCACACATTCAATACGAAATGCCGGAAAAACAACGCGAGCAAGCCTTCGAACAACTGGCCGCGCAAGCCTCCGCCTTCAGCCAGGAACGCCCGGCCGTGGCCGAAGCGTGGATCTGGAAAGGCATTGTCACCAGCAGCTGGGCCGGCGCCCAAGGCGGGCTCGGGGCATTGGGCAAAGCCAAAGACGCCAAGGCTGACCTGGAAAAATCCCTGACTCTGGACCCCAAAGCCCTGCAAGGCTCGGCTTACACCAGCCTCGGCGCACTGTATGACCGCGTACCCGGCTGGCCCATCGGTTTTGGTGATTCAGACAAGGCCGAACAACTGCTCAAGCTTGCCTTGCAGATGAACCCCAATGGCATCGACAGCCTGTACTTTTGGGGCGATCACCTTTACCGTCAAAAGCGCTACTCTGAGGCCAAGGCAGCGTTGCAAAAGGCGCTGCTGGCCGCCCCTCGCCCCAACCGCGAAACGGCCGACGCCGGGCGCCGCAAAGAGATCGAGACGTTGCTGGTGGACGTAAACAGAAAACTCGACTGACAGGAGTTCGCGTGCGTTTATTACTGATCGAGGATGACGTCGCCCTCGGCGAAGGCATTCACCAGGCCCTCGGGCGCGAAGGCTACACCGTCGACTGGATCAAGGACGGCAGCAGCGCCCTGCATGCCTTGCTCAGTGAAACCTTCGACCTGGCCGTGCTTGATCTCGGCCTGCCGCGCATGGACGGTCTCGAAGTGCTGCGACGCCTGCGCGACAGCGGTTCCAACTTGCCGGTCCTGATACTCACCGCCCGCGATGCCACCGAAGACCGCATCGCCGGGCTGGATGCCGGCGCCGATGACTATTTGATCAAACCGTTCGACCTGGCCGAACTCAAAGCCCGGTTGCGCGCCCTGCTGCGGCGCAGCGCCGGACGCGCTCAAATGCTGATCGAGCACGCTGGCATCAGCCTCAACCCCGGCACGCAGCAGGTCAGCTATCTTGGCCAGCCCGTGGGGCTGACCCCCAAGGAATACCAGTTGTTGCACGAATTGCTCTCGCCACCGGGTCGCGTCATGACCCGCGATCATTTGATGCAATTGCTGTACGGCTGGAATGAAGAAGCGGAAAGCAACACCCTGGAAGTGCACATCCATCACCTGCGCAAGAAATTCTCCACCGACCTGATCCGCACCGTTCGCGGTGTGGGCTATCTGGTGGAGGAACGTCGATGACGTCGATCCGTCGCCGTACGCTGACGCTGATCATCGGCTTGATGCTCGCCGGACTGGCGGTGATCAGCCTGTTTAACGTGCACGACAGCAACCACGAAATCGCCGAGGTCTACGATGCGCAACTGGCGCAGAATGCCCGCCTGTTGCAAGGCGTGATGCGCATGCCTTTGGCGAGTCAGGAACATGCGGATCTGTACCAGGCGTTCAATACGGCGCTGGGCGAGGCAGTGCCTCGCGGCGATGGTCATCCGTACGAAAGGAAAATCGCCTTTCAGGTGTGGAGTCCCAAAGGTGAAGTGCTGGTGCACACCGCCAGTGCGCCCTCGTTCGGCACGCCACCGAACACACCCGGTTTCAGTGACGTGGTGGATTTGAACAATCGTCACTGGCGCGCCTTTGTCCTTGAAGACAAACAAAATGGCCTGCGTATCTGGGTCGGTGAACGCGACGATGTGCGGGCGGATCTGGTCGATCGCATCGTCCGCCACACCCTGTGGCCGAACATGCTGGGCAGCCTGATCCTCGCGGCGATGGTTTGGCTGGCCATCGGCTGGGGGCTCAAGCCGTTAGCCGATATGGCCGCGACCCTGCGCGCACGCCATAGCGGCTCGCTGGAGCCGCTGCAAATGACACCGCTGCCCAGCGAACTTGAACCGATGCAGGCGGCACTCAACCGCATGCTTGCGCAAATTCAGGACGTGCTCGGACGTGAGCGGCGCTTCATTGCCGACGCCGCCCACGAAATGCGCACGCCCTTGGCCGTCTTGCGGGTGCACGCACAAAACCTGCTGGAGGCCGGCACCGAAAATGATCGACGCGAATCACTTGAACACCTGATCGCCGGCGTCGATCGTACCAGCCGGCTGGTCAACCAATTGCTGACCATGGCGCGTCTCGAACCGAAGACGGCAGCCAAAATCCCTCCCCCCATTGACCTCACAGCCACCGTTCGAGAAAGCCTGGTGCAGTTGACTCCCTGGCTTTTGAGCAAAGGACTTGAACTGGTTTTCGATGCGGATGATGACATCGGCCCGGTCAGGATTGATTCGGCCGACATCCACATTGCCTTGAACAATCTAGTGACGAATGCAGCAAACTTTTCACCGGCTCACGGTTTGATCAGCGTGCGCCTGGAAAGAAAAGAAGATCGCTATGAGTTATCCGTCGAGGACGAAGGGCCCGGAATCGAAGAGTCGGAACGCAATCGGCTCCTTGAGCGTTTTTACAGCCGTGGCAATGGCCAAGGGGCAGGCCTGGGGCTGGCCATCGTCAAGGCAATCGCAGATCGTACGGGAGGGGAAATCAAACTGGAAAACCGGACGCCAAGGGGGACCCGTGCGACGTTAGTGATTTGTCCTCGCTAAGCTGAGTTTGAGTTAACAAGACCCGATAAAAACGACAAAGCCCCGATTGCTCGGGGCTTTGTCGTTTCTGGTGTTTGGGAAAGCTTGCCTCAATCCGCCTGCACGGTGACTTGCTGCTGTTCGCCCAATCCCGCGATGCCCAGGCGTATGGTCTGCCCCGGGCGCAGGAAAACCGGCTGTGGCTTGATGCCCAGCCCAACGCCCGGAGGCGTGCCCGTCGAAATCACGTCGCCAGGTTGCAGGCTCATGCAACGACTCAGGTAAGCAATCAGTTGCGGCACGTTGAAGATCAGCGTCCGCGTATTCCCTTGCTGGTAGCGGTGTCCGTCGACATCGAGCCACAGGTCCAGCGCATGCGGATCGGTGATTTCATCGCGGGTTACCAGCCACGGGCCGAGCGGACCGAAGGTATCGAAGCCTTTGCCCTTGTCCCAGGTACCGCCCCGCTCCAGTTGCCATTCGCGCTCAGAGACATCGTTGATCACGCAATAGCCGGCGACATGCTCCATAGCGTTGGCTTCATCGATGTTGCGCCCGCCTTTGCCGATGACCACGCCGAGTTCGACTTCCCAATCGGTCTTCTTTGAACCGCGCGGGATCTCGATGTTGTCGTTCGGGCCGCAGATGGCACTGGTCCATTTGTTGAAGATGATCGGCTCTTTCGGCACGTCCATGTTCGACTCAGCCGCATGATCGGCGTAGTTCAGACCAATGCAGACGAATTTGCCGACCTGGCCGACGCAGGCGCCTATCCGTGGCTTACCGGCAACGATGGGCAGGCTGGACGGATCGATGGCGGCAAGCGTTGCCAGGCTTTCCGGGCTGAGGGCCAGCCCGGCGATATCCGGTACATGCGCCGAGAGGTCGCGGATCTGATTATCGGCATCCAGCAGGCCCGGTTTTTCCGAACCTTTTTCGCCATAACGCAACAGTTTCATTTAGTTCTCCTGCTCAAACCGAAAGTGCGAAGCGGGTTTCAGATGCTCATGCCGCCATCGATGACATGCACACCGCCCGTGGTGTAGGCGGACGCATCGCTGCCCAGGTACAAAGCCAACTGGGCGATCTCGTCGGCACTGCCGATGCGACCCATGGGTTGGCGGTCAAGAAATTGCTGGTAGACCCGTGCTTCGTCGACGCCTTGTTGCGCAGCCTGTGCGGCAATGCGCTGACGCAGCGACGGCGATTCCACGGTACCGGGGCAAATGGCGTTGCAGCGAATGCCCTGACTGATGAAGTCGGCGGCAACCGCCTTGGTCAGCCCTACCACCGCCGCTTTGCTGGCAGCATAGGCAAAACGATGGGGCACGCCTTTGATGCTGGAAACCACCGATGACATGTTGATGACTGATCCACCTCCGCGTTCCAGCATACCCGGCAGGAACGCGCGGATCATGCGGTACATGGCGGTGACGTTGATGTCCATCGACCGCGCCCAGTCTGCTTCATCGCACTCGAGAATGTTGCCACTGTGCACGTAGCCTGCGCAGTTGAACAGCACGTCCAGTGCGCCGATGCGCTCACTGATTTCGCTGATGGCGGTGGTCGATGTCACGTCGAGGGTAATCGCCGTTATGCCTTCAAGCCCTTCCAGCCTGCTGATATCGAGGTCCGTGGCAAACACTTCGGCACCGGCCCGGGCAAAGGCAATGGCGCTGGCCATGCCGATACCCTGCCCCGCCGCCGTGATCAGCACCCGTTTGTTCTGCAGGTTCATGCAGCCTCCAGCTTCGCGGTGAGGGGTGCTGTTTTTGGGGTTCTGCCGAGCATCGACGCGGGGATGGCGAGGATCAGCCCGCCGCTGACGAACAAGCACAGCGCCAGTACATAGGTGCCGTTGTTGATATTGCCGGTCAGGTTTTCAGCGACGGCGGTGATCATCGAGCCGGTGAAACCGGAGAGGTTGCCGAAGGCGTTGATCATGCCGATACCCGCCGCAGCGGCGACACCGGAAAGCACGGTCCCCGGCAGGGTCCAGTAAATCGGCATCAGGCTGAGGATCCCCGAGGCAGATACGCTGAGGAACAACACGGACAACACCAGGTTGTCGGCGAAATACGCGCTCAGGATCAACCCCAAACCACCGATGAAGGCCGGAATCGCCGCGTGCATACGACGCTCACCGGTCCGGTTGGAGTGCCGTGCGTTGAGCAGCATCGCAACCGTGGCAATCGAATAGGGAATGGCGGTCAGGAGGCCAATGTGCAAGCTGTTGGTGATGCCGGTGCTCTTGATGATCGAGGGCATCCAGAACGCCAGGCCGTAGAAGCCGGTGTTGAAGGTCAGCAGGATCAGGACCAGCAACCACACCCGCGGATTGAAAAACACCTCGCTCAGGCGCGAAGCCTTGCCCTGGTTATCGGTTTGCAGATTGGCCTTGAGCAAGGCTTTCTCCGCAGCGGACAGCCATTTGGCGGAGTCGATGTTGTTGGCCAGGCAGACGATGACGACGAACGCCATGATGATCGAGGGAATGCCTTCGATGATCAGCATCCATTGCCATCCGGACATGCCCTGCACGCCTTGCATGCTGCTCATCAACCAACCGGAAAGGATCCCGCCCAGGGTCAGGCTGACCGGCAAAGCCATCAGGAACCCGGACATCACCCGGCTTTGCCGATGGGTCGGAAACCAGTAGTTGAGGTACAGAATCACACCCGGGAAAAAGCCGGCTTCACAGATGCCCAACAAGAAGCGCAGCACGTAGAACATCGTGCTCGATTCGATGTGGAAGAAACCCGCCAGTGGCACGGTGAACGCCACGGCCATGGAGATCACGGCCCAGGTCAACATGATCCGGGCGATCCAGAAGCGCGCGCCGTAGCGATGCAGCAACAGGTTGCTTGGCACTTCAAACAGGAAGTAGCCCCAGAAGAACATACTGGCGCCCAAGGCATAGACGGTATTGCTGAACTGCAGCTCGTTGAGCATGTCGAGTTTGGCAAAGCCGATATTGACCCGGTCCAGGTAAGCGGCCATGTAACACAGAAGCAGGACAGGAAGAATTCGCCAGATCACCTTGCGGTAGGTCCGGTCTTCAAATTCGAGGGCGCTGGCCTGCGCCTGCGCGGGCAATTGCTCGGATATCGTTTGCATGAGGTAACCCCTGGGCATGTGGACATGCCTGATTGTTTTTATCGAATGGGTCAGGCCGAGTGAACCGTTCACTCGGCATAGCGCAATGACTAGAGTGCTTCGGTGGTTTTTTCTCCGTTGACCAGGCGCGTCAGTCCCAATGGATTGCGGTTCTTCAGCGCGTCAGGAAGCAAGGCGTCCGGGAAGTTCTGGTAGCACACCGGACGCAGGAAGCGATCGATGGCCAATGTGCCAACCGAGGTGCCACGGGCATCGGATGTCGCCGGCCAAGGACCGCCGTGGACCATGGCATCGCAGACTTCCACACCGGTGGGGTAACCATTGACCAGTACACGACCGACTTTTTGCTCAAGCAGCGCCACCAGGTCGGCGGACTGTTCCAACTCTGCCGTCTCCCCCAGCAAGGTCGCGGTCAGTTGGCCGCGTAAACCGTGCAAGGCCGCCAACAGTTCGGCCCGATCGGCCACCTCGACCACCACGGTGGCCGGACCGAAGATTTCTTCCTGCAGCAACTCGTTGCCCGTCAGCAGCAGGCTGGCATCGGCCTGGAACAATTGCGCCTGTGCCTTGTTGCCCTGCTGTGCCCGCCCTGCCAGATGAATGATCTGCGGATGCGCCAGCAACGTTTCGCAACCGTGAACGTAACTGCGCAGGCCGCCCGCATTGAGCATGGTTTGCGCGGGCTGATCAGCCATCAAGGCACTGAGCGTCTGCACAAAGTGGCTGAAGGCCGGTGAGCGAATGCCGATGACCAGGCCGGGATTGGTGCAGAACTGCCCCGCGCCCATGACCACCGACGCCGCCAGTTCGGTAGCGATGCGCTCGCCGCGCACTTGCAGTGCCTCGGGCAGGACCAGTACCGGGTTGATGCTGCTCATCTCGGCAAATACCGGGATCGGTTGCGGGCGGGCGGCGGCCATGTCGCACAGCGCCCTGCCGCCCTTGAGTGAACCGGTGAAACCGACGGCCTGAATCAGCGGATGCTTGACCAGCGTTTCACCCACGCCGGCACCGAAGATCATGTTGAACACGCCCTCGGGCATGCCGGTCTGCTCGGCGGCGCGAACGATGGCTTCGGCCACTCGTTCGGCGGTCGCCATGTGTCCGCTGTGGGCTTTGAACACCACCGGACAACCGGCGGCGAGCGCAGCCGCGGTGTCACCTCCAGCGGTAGAAAATGCCAACGGAAAGTTACTGGCGCCGAACACCGCCACCGGGCCGACACCCAGGCGACACTGACGCAGATCGACGCGCGGCAAGGGTTGGCGTGCCGGGAGTGGCAGATCGATGCGTGCACCGTAGAAGTCACCGCGACGCAGGGTCTGGGCGAACAGGCGCATCTGGCCGCTGGTGCGAGCGCGTTCGCCCTGGATGCGTGCCGCCGGCAAAGCGGTTTCCTGGCAGACCAGGGCAACGAAATCATCACCCAGTGCATCCAGCTCTGTGGCAATGGCCTCAAGGAACTCGGCACGACGGGCGGCCGGCAGATGGCGATAAACCGGATAGGCCTGGGCGGCGGCCGTTGCCGCGGCGTCCACTTCCTCGACCGTGGCCTGAATGAAGGCCGTGGGCAAAGGTTGCCCGGTCGTCGCATCAACGCTGTGCAACACCACCGATCCGGCGGCGCTGCGGCCTCCCGCGATGAAATTGTGTCCGGACAGTTCGGGCATGACAGTCTCCTGACCCTGATTGAAAGCTGGTCGCTACTGTACTGTCGCGAATCGATTCTTTCCCAATGGCATTTTTGGATTAACCGATAACGATCCGTTATCGAAATGACCGATAAACCCCATCGTATTTAACTCGCCGAATCGTTGTTCAAACGGGCGTTGTCCTTGAGTATTTCGGCAAATTCCAGAGCCGCTCCCACCAGTTGCTCGCCCTTGCGGGTGAGGATGCCGTAGTCCTGCGGGACCAAATGCAAAGGCGTATCCAGCGTCTTGAGCTGACCGCTTTCGAGCAGTGGGTTGACCATGGCATTGGGCAGCATCCCGATCATCGGCCCACGCTGCAGCACCTGGAGGAAGGTCTGCATCGAAATGGTGTCGACGGTGTTGCGGGGCATGCCCACGCCGGCTTCGGCGAACGCGAGTTCCATGCGCCCGCGAATCGGCGTACCCACCGGGTAAAGAATCCATGGCAAGTCCACCAGTTGCTCCAACGAGATGGGGCCGACACCTGCCAGCGGGTGCCGGTCGTTGACCACAATGCAGAACGGTTCGGGAGCCAGCGGTTGAAAGTCGTACCGCTGTTGCTGGCTTTGATCGGTGAAACGGGCGATGGCCAGGTCCAGCTTCTTCTCTTCAAGCATTTCCATCAGGTGGTTACTGGTTTGCTCCACCACCTCGATCGACAGCAATGGCCAGCGCTGTTTGATCTGCAAGATCGCCTCGGGCAGGGCCACCGCCGTAGCGGCAAATATTCCGCCGACCTTGAGATGACCGTGCCCCCCCTCACGCAGGCTGCTGATTTGCTCGACGAACGAGCGCGCATCGTTCAAGGCGATTTGCGCATAGCGCAGCACGTGCTCGCCCAGCGCCGTGGGCGGCATGGCCCGTGGCTGGCGCTCGAACAAGGCGAAACCGAGCAGGCTTTCGATCTCTTTGAGCATCTTGCTGATGGCCGGTTGGCTGAGGTTCATCTGTTGCGCCGCCAGGTGCATGTTACGGGTGCGCCCCAACGTGTCGATCAGCAGCAAATGCCTGAACTTGAGCCAACCGCAGAAACTGGAGAAGGACAGATCTGACATGAACACGCCTCGCACAGGTAATAACCACAAGTTATCGAATACTGAATTTATCTCATTGGAGTTTATCGACTGTCCGTCCTAGCGTGAAGTCTTTACGAACCAGGAAGATGCCCCATGTCGCTATTGCTTACTCCCGAAAACACCCTGCCCGTCGATGGCGTCGCCGGTACCTTGATCGGCCGCGCCTGGGTACCAGGCCAGATCGCCGGACCTTCGCCGATCGTCCTGCGCGCCGACGGCGTGTTCGATCTGTCGGAGCGCTTCGCGACCCTGAGTGACTTGCTGGAATCGGACGCTCCTCTGTCGGCAGTGCGCGAGACGCCGGGCACCTTCATTGCCAGCATCGAGGCCCTGCTCGCCAACACCGGACCTGACGCCGACCCGTCCCGACCTTACCTGCTGGCCCCTCTGGACTTGCAGGTGATCAAGGCCGCCGGCGTGACCTTCGCCGCCAGCATGATCGAGCGTGTGATCGAGGAGCAGGCCGGTGGCGACGCCGCCAAAGCCGAAGCCGTGCGGGCCACCGTGCACGGCGTGATCGGTGACAACCTGCGTTCGATCGTTCCTGGCTCAGAGCAGGCCATGCGTCTGAAAGCCTTGTTGATCGAACAAGGCATGTGGTCGCAATACCTGGAAGTGGGCATCGGTCCGGACGCGGAAATCTTCACCAAGGCACCGGTTCTGGCCTCTGTTGGCAGCGGCAGCCGGATTGGCATTCATCCGGGTTCGCAGTGGAACAACCCGGAACCGGAAGTGGTGCTGGCGGTGAACAGTCGCGGGCAGATTCACGGTGCGACCCTGGGCAACGACGTCAACCTGCGGGACTTTGAAGGCCGCAGCGCGCTGCTGCTGAGCAAGGCCAAGGACAACAACGCATCCTGCTCGATCGGGCCGTTCATCCGCTTGTTCGACGAGCACTTCAGCCTGGACGATGTCCGCGCCTGCGTGGTCGACCTTGAGGTGCAAGGTGAGGACGGTTACCGGATGCACGGATCGAGCTCCATGAGCCAGATCAGCCGTGACCCGCAGGACCTCGCCGGCCAGACCCTCAACGCCAATCACCAATACCCCGATGGTTTCCTGCTGTTTCTCGGTACCCTGTTCGCGCCCACCGAAGATCGCGATCATGTCGGCAGTGGTTTCACCCACAAACTGGGGGACCGGGTCAGCATCAGCAGCCCGTTGCTCGGCAGCCTGCACAATCAGGTGACCCACAGCTGCGAGGCGACGCCTTGGACCTTTGGCGTGAGCGCCTTGCTGCGTAACCTGGCGTCCCGAGGACTGCTGCCACGCTGAGCCAGAACAGATTGTCGATTCATCCAATTACAAGAGAGACATGAATCATGAGTGACACCCCTAAACGCCGTCTGCGCAGCGAGCAATGGTTCAACGACCCTGCCCACGCGGACATGACTGCCCTGTATGTCGAACGCTACATGAACTACGGCATGACCCGAGAAGAGCTGCAATCGGGTCGCCCGATCATTGGCATCGCCCAGACCGGCAGCGACCTGACACCTTGCAACCGTCATCACCTGGAACTCGCGCAGCGGGTCAAGGCCGGCATTCGTGATGCCGGTGGCATCCCCATGGAATTCCCCGTCCACCCGATCGCCGAACAGTCACGCCGGCCGACTGCCGCACTGGATCGGAACCTGGCCTATCTGGGACTGGTGGAGATTCTCCACGGTTATCCGCTGGATGGTGTTGTACTCACCACCGGTTGCGACAAGACCACCCCGGCCTGCCTGATGGCCGCCGCCACCACTGACCTGCCGTCCATTGTGCTGTCCGGCGGGCCGATGCTCGACGGTCATCACAAGGGCGAACTGATCGGCTCCGGCACCGTACTCTGGCACGCGCGCAACCTGATGGCGGCCGGTGAAATCGATTACGAAGGCTTCATGGAAATGACCACCGCGGCATCGCCTTCGGTGGGTCACTGCAACACCATGGGCACCGCACTGTCGATGAACGCACTGGCCGAAGCGCTGGGCATGTCGTTGCCGGGTTGCGCGAGTATTCCGGCGCCCTACCGCGAGCGCGGTCAAATGGCCTACGCCACCGGCAAGCGCATTTGCGAACTGGTGATGCAGGATGTACGCCCGTCACAGATCATGACCCGCGAAGCCTTCGAAAACGCCATCGCCGTCGCGTCGGCGCTCGGCGCGTCAAGCAACTGCCCTCCACACCTGATCGCCATCGCCCGGCACATGGGCGTCGAGTTGAGCCTGGATGACTGGCAACGGATTGGCGAAGATGTGCCGCTGCTGGTCAATTGCATGCCGGCCGGCAAATACCTGGGCGAAGGTTTCCATCGCGCGGGCGGCGTGCCATCGGTCATGCATGAACTGCAAAAAGCCGGGCGCCTGCACGAAGACTGCGCCACGGTCAGCGGCAAGACGATCGGCGAAATCGTCAGCAGCAGTCTGACCAGCAACGCTGACGTGATCTATCCCTTCGAGACCCCTCTCAAACATCGCGCGGGCTTCATCGTTCTCAGCGGTAACTTCTTCGATAGCGCAATCATGAAAATGTCGGTGGTCGGCGAGGCGTTCCGCAAGACCTATCTATCCGAGCCAGGCGCAGAAAACAGCTTTGAAGCACGGGCAATTGTGTTCGAAGGACCGGAGGACTATCACGCCCGAATCGACGACCCGGCGCTGGAAATCGACGAGCGTTGCATCCTGGTGATTCGTGGTGCTGGCACCGTGGGCTACCCCGGTAGCGCCGAAGTGGTGAACATGGCGCCACCGGCAGCACTGATCAAGCAAGGCATCGACTCTCTGCCGTGCCTGGGCGACGGTCGCCAGAGCGGCACCTCGGCCAGCCCTTCGATCCTCAACATGTCTCCGGAAGCCGCTGTCGGCGGAGGTTTGGCGCTGCTGAAAACCAACGACCGCCTGCGTGTGGACCTCAACGCAAGATCGGTAAACCTGCTGGTCGACGAAGCCGAAATGGCCCGCCGTCGCGCCGAGTGGACGCCAAACATCCCCGCGTCCCAAACGCCGTGGCAAGAGCTGTACCGGCAATTGGTTGGGCAGTTATCGACGGGCGGATGCCTGGAGCCGGCCACCTTGCATATGCGGGTCATCGCTCGAAGTGGCGGCGAGCCGCGTCACTCGCACTGACGGTTTTTGCGCAGCCCTGCTATTTCGGCCGGGCAGAATCTGCTGATCGATGGCGGCGCGATTCGCTCAAGTCAGCAAGTCCGCCGCTGCGCATCGCTCTTCGAGCAAACGCACGAACATGGTCAGGCTTTGCGACACCGTGCCCCGGCGCCACACCAGCCAGGTTCGCAAATAGCGAAAGGACTCAGACAACGGCCACACACTCACAGTGGTGCAGCCCGGCATGCTTTCGAGCATGCTGCGCGGCATCAACGCCAGGCCAGCCCCGGAGCTGACACAGGCCAGCATGCCGTGATAGGACTCCATTTCGAAAATCTTGCCGGGCACTGCGGCGTCCTTCGCGAACCAACTTTCAAAGTGGTGGCGATAAGAGCAATTGGAACGAAAGGCGTAGATGTTTTCGCCGTTCACATCCTGCGCGCGGTGGATCGGGGCATGGTTGAGCGGCGCGATCAGCACCATCTCTTCCTCGAAGGCCGGCACACCCTCCAGTGCCGGATGCAGCACCGGCCCGTCGACAAACGCTGCGGCCAATCGACCCGAGAGCACGCCGTCGATCATGGTTCCGGAAGGACCGGTGGACAAGGCCAGTTCGACCTTGGCGTGCTTCTGGTTATAGGCGGCCAACAGCCCAGGAATACGCACCGCCGCCGTGCTCTCCAGCGACCCCAGGGGAAACGATCCTTGCGGCTCTTCCCCGGCAACCGTCGCGCGGGCCTCCTGGACCAGGTCGAGGATGCGTCGGGCATAGTCGAGAAAACTCCAACCGGCCGGCGACAGCCGCAGGCGGCTTTTCTCGCGGATAAACAGGTCCACGCCCAGATCCTGCTCCAGTTGCTTGATCCGCGTCGTCAGGTTCGACGGCACCCGATGGATATGCTGAGCGGCCACGCTGATGCTGCCGTGCTCGGCGACAGCTTTGAAAATTTCGAGCTGAACCAGATCCAAGTCATTCTCCAAACGTGAACGGTACGATCAGTATTATTCAGTTTCCAGAAAACAAATGCCACCGTAGTCTGAACCCATCCCCACCCCGCAGGACGGTGCCATGACCCATGTTTCCAGCCTCACCCATGCCATTTCGATCAACCCCGCCAACGGCGAGCAGATCGGCCACTACCCTTTTGAATCCGATGCGGCGCTGCAATCCGCACTGTCACGCGCTGCGGCCGGGTTTCGTGTCTGGCGCGGCACACCGGTGGCGCAACGCGCGCAACGGCTGATCGCCCTGGCCAACGTCTTGCGCAACAACGCAGAAGCAATGGCAACCATGATCACCCTGGAGATGGGGAAGCCGATCAGTCAGGCCCGTGGCGAAATCGAAAAATGTGCGCAGCTCTGCGAATGGTACGCCGAGCACGGCCCGGCCATGCTCAACGCTGAACCGACGCTGGTTGAGGGCGGGAAAGCGCGCATTGAATACCGCCCGCTCGGCCCGATTCTCGCGGTAATGCCGTGGAACTTCCCGATCTGGCAGGTTCTGCGCGGCGCCGTTCCGGTACTGCTCGCCGGCAACACCTACGTGCTCAAACACGCACCCAACGTGATGGGCAGCGCTTACCTGTTGCTGGACGCCTTCAAGCAAGCCGAATTCCCTGAAGGGGTTTTCGAAGTCATCAACGTCACGCCCGACGGCGTTTCCACGGCGATCAAAGATTCACTCATTGCAGCGGTGACCCTCACCGGCAGCGTGCGGGCCGGCATGGCCATCGGCGCGCAGGCCGGTGCAGCGTTGAAAAAATGTGTATTGGAGCTCGGTGGTTCCGACCCTTTTATCGTGCTCAACGATGCCGACCTCGACGATGCCGTAAAAGCCGCCGTCATTGGCCGTTATCAAAACACCGGGCAAGTCTGCGCAGCGGCCAAACGCCTGATTGTCGAGCAAGGCATCGTCGAGGAGTTCACACGCAAGTTCGTCGAAGCCACGCGCAAACTGGTGGTCGGTGATCCACTCGCCGCCACCACGTACGTTGGCCCGATGGCCCGCTTTGATCTGCGTGATGAACTGGATCAACAGGTGCGAGATACCCTGGAAGAAGGCGCGACATTGTTGCTGGGTGGCAAGAAAGCAGAAGGCCCCGGCAACTTCTACGAGCCAACGGTTTTCGCTGATGTCACCGACCAGATGACCTCGTTCAAGCAGGAACTGTTTGGCCCGGTCGCGTCGATCATCACCGCACGCGATGCCGCCCACGCGCTGGAACTGGCAAATGACAGTGAATTCGGCCTCGCTGCGACTATCTACACCGGCAACGTAGAACGTGCCCAACAGATGGCCGGCGAACTGGAAACCGGTGGTGTGTTCATCAACGGTTACTGCGCCTCCGATCCGCGCGTCACCTTCGGCGGCGTGAAGAAGAGCGGTTTTGGTCGCGAGCTTTCACACTTCGGCGTGCGGGAATTCTGCAACGCGCAGACGGTGTGGCTGGATCGTCACTAAGTGCAGGGATGAAGCCTTGAAAGCTGGTTCCAGGTAATTTTGTGGCGTCTTCAAGGCATAAAAAAGCTGCCGCTTCATAAGCGGCAGCTGATGGTTTATCGGCTGGAGGTTCGCTGCGGGACTGAGCAAAACCCAGGCATGACCATTCTTCAAAAGCGCAGGATTTACTCAAGAAGCGCCTTGGACAACTCACGGACATGCACGCCAACCACTCTGGCCGCCTTCGACAGCGGATGCTGGTGGGTAAACGCCAAGGCAATCGTCCGTTTGATCTCCGGCCTGGTGATTCGCACGGCATCGAGCAACCCGCGTTCGACATCGTCCTGCACCGCCAGAAAAGGCAGGATGGTGAACGCTCCGCCTGTCGTCGCCACATCCTTCATTGCGTTCAGCGTGTCGACTTCGATAGCCACGTTCAACGAGAGCTGATGTTTGCGCGCCAACTGGTCCAGGGTGGTCCGCAACCCGTTGGGGCGAGAAGGCAGGATCAGCGGAAAATCCGCCAACGCAGCAAACTCGATCGATTGCTTGAGCCCATTGAGGCTTCCCGCTTTACCCACCAGGTACGTATCAACGACGCCGAGGGTTTCTTCGTCACGCGCGTTGGATATGCCGTAGCGGTTAACGACTATCAGGTCCAGCGCACCTGCTGCCAGTTGCTCATCAAGATCACCGCTGAAGCCCTCGACCACATGCAGGCGTACGCCGGGGGCATGGGTTTGCAGCTTGGTGAACAGCATGGGCAGCAACCTTCTCGACATCGACGGCAGCACACCGATGTGCACCGTCCCTGCCGGCACGCCTGAGGACTCCCTGACCAACGTTTCCAGACGCTCGGCCTGAGCGAGCAGCAAACGAATCTCCGGTAGCACCAGCCGCCCAAAATCCGAGACGACCAGGCCACGCCCGGTGCGCACGAATAGCTGATCGCCCCACTCGGCCTCCAGTTGCGCCAGTTGCCGGCTGACCAGCGACTGAGCGGTGCCCAGCGCCACTGCGGTTCGGGAAATAGACCCGAGCTCGTCCATCAGCAGCACGCTTTGTAGCTGTTTCAGATTCATTAACCTCGCCCTCAGCGCCCTCTTCCAGTGCCCGAAACATAAACGACAGCCCTGCATCAAGCCATCACTATTTGATGTATCTGATATCGCCTTTATGACACTTCCAGATGAGTATGGCGCTCCCTAGACTCGTATCAGACCTGAAGCCAACGAGAGCCCCCATGGCCCATAACAATAAAATCAGCCCGGCAGCGTTATCGCTGTTCGACCCGTCCAGCGTCGCCGTCATCGGCGCATCCGAAGACCCGAACAAAGTCGGCGGACGGCCCATCCATTACATGCTCAAGTTGGGTTACGCCGGCACAATCCTGCCGATCAACCCCAAGCGCGAGTCGGTTCAAGGCCTGCGTTGCTATCCCGATCTGGGTGCGCTGGATACCGTTCCCGAGGCAGCAATCATTGCCGTCTCGGGCACTGCGGCGGTGGAAGCGATCAAGGCGTGCGCCCGTTTGGGTGTGAAGACGGCAGTGGTCATGGCTTCCGGGTTTGCCGAGACCGGCGAAAGCGGTCGCCAGTTGCAGAATGAACTGGTGGATTTCGCATGCCATCACGGCATGCGTCTGATCGGCCCCAACGCCCAAGGATTTGCCAATTTCGCCAACGGCGCGGTGCTGAATTTCAGCACCATGTTCATGGAAGTGGCGCCCGCCGACGGACCTATCGCCATTGTCAGCCAAAGCGGTGCGGCGAGCGTCATGCCGTACGCGATGTTGCGTGAGCAGGGTTATGGCGTTCGCTACCTGGCAGCCACTGGCAACGACGCTGACCTGGGCGTGTCGGAGCTGACTCGCGTCCTCGTGGACGACCCGCAGATCCGCCTGATTCTGGTGTACGTGGAAACGGTTTCGAACCCGATGCTGCTCGCGGAGGCGGCACACATCGCTCGTCAAAACGGCTGCCACATCGTGCTGCTCAAAGGCGGCGTGAGTAACAAGGGCGCTGCCGCCGCCGCGTCCCACACCGGGGCCATGGTGGGCCAGGATGGCGCCCTCGATGCGTTTCTCGACAAGCATGGAATCTGGCGTGCACACGATATCCACGAACTGGTCAACGCAGCACCGCTGTACCTGAGCGGTTTTGCTCCGGGTGCTGGTCGAGCGGTCGTGATGAGTCACAGCGGTGCAGTGGGTGTGCTGTGCGCTGATGCCGCCGAACGTGTCGGCCTGCCGCTGACCGAGCTGGCGCCGCCAACCCTGGAACGCCTGAAAGGTCTGATTCCTGACTTCGCCAGCGCCGCAAATCCGCTGGACCTCACCGCCGCCCTGCTCGGCAACGGCGGGATGTTTCCTGCCGTTCTCGATGTGCTTGGCCAAGACCCGGAAGCGGACATGTTTCTCATCGGGATCCCCGTGGCAGGCCCCGGCTACGATGTGCCGGGGCTGGCTCAGACCACTGCGCGGTTCATGCAACACACCGGCAAACCCGTGGTGATGACCGCGCCTCAAGCAGATGTCCGGGCGCAATTCCAGCACGCCGGGGTACCGGCCTTCCGCAACGAAAGCGAAGCGGTAGCGGCGCTTCGTCAGTACGCCCGGCATTGCCAATGGCAAGGCTCGCCACTCCCCGCGCCCACGGCAACAACCGTGAACGCCTGCGCCGGCCTGCTTGATGAGGCAGACAGCCTGGCCCTCCTGGCAAACGCCGGGGTGCCGGTCGTCGAGCATCGGGTTTGCCATGACGCGGATAGCGCGGCCCGTATCGCCGCTGATTTTGGCGGGCGCATCGTCATCAAAGGCTGCGCTGCGCAGGTTCCCCACAAGAGCGAGCACGGTCTGGTTCATCTCAACCTCGCCGACCCGCAAGCGGTTCAGGACGCGGCGCATCGTTGCCTGGGCGCTCTGGACACGCTGGGTGTTCCCCACGGCAGGCTGATCGTCGCGCGCTCGGTCAAAGGGCTGCATGAATTCATGCTTGGCGTCGTCGTAGATCCATTGTTCGGTCCGCTGGTCGTGATCGGTGAAGGGGGAACCCTGGTCGAGATCCGCAAAGACACCGTTTCGCTGCTCGCCCCGTTCACTGAGGCGCAAGCGCTGGAAGCGATCGATCGACTGCGCATTGCCCCGGTACTCAAGGGCGCGCGCGGTCAACCGCCACTCGACGCCAAGGCCCTGGCCCGGGCAGCGGTGACGCTGGGTGATTTCGCCCTGCAACACCAGGCAAACCTGCTGAGCGTCGACGTCAACCCGGTCATGGTCATGGCCGAAGGCGTAGTAGCGGTCGACGCCGTTATCGAATACCGGGAGGCACCATGAGCATCAGTCATATCGATCAACAGCGCAGCGTCCTGGTTGAAATCGAGGATCAGGTGGCACTGGTCACGCTCAACCGCCCCGCCAACCTGAACGCGGTGAATCAAAACCTGCGCAGCGCGTTGATCACCGCGCTGACACAACTCAATGACGACCCGGCTGTTAAAGCGGTCGTTCTGACGGGTGCCGGTGACCGGGCGTTTTGTGCGGGTCAGGATCTGGAAGAAGCCAGCGCGGTCGACTGGAAGCAGATTGCGCCTTGGCTGAACGCGCAACGCGCCATGTACCAGGCCGTACGCGACCTGGACAAACCCTGCGTGGTCGCCATCAACGGCGTCGCCGCTGGCGCAGGCATGCAACTCGCGCTGTGTGGCGACTGGCGGGTTGCCACGCCGGACGCCCGCATCGGTCAGCCTGAAGTGAAAGCGGGCCTGGCGAGCATCGTCGGCTCCTACTTGCTCTCTTTGCATGTCGGCCTGACCCACAACGCGCAACTGTCCCTGTCCGGCGAACTCATCAACGGCCAGCGCGCTCACGAGATCGGGCTGGTGACAGAGCTTGCGTCAGACGTCCTGGGTGCAGCCATCGTCCGTGCACACTCGCTGGCGCAGCTACCCGCGACGGCCATCCGCCTGTCCAAACAACGCTTCCGGGCGCTCACTCAACCCGGTTTCGACGACGCCTGTACCGCCGGCATCCGCGCCCAACTCGAATGCTATGCCAGCGGTGAGCCACAGACCTTGATGAGCGCGTTTCTCGACGCCCGTGCACGCAAAGGAAATACACCATGACTGCCTATCAACATCACCTGATCAACGGACGCTGGACGCCCGCACAATCCGCCGACAGCACTCGCGTCTACGACTCGGCGAGCGAAGCCGGGCTGGGCCAGGTCGCCCATGGCACATCATCGGAAATCGACCTCGCCGTCGAGGCCGCAAAAAATGCCTTTGCCTCGTGGTCAACGCTGCCTGTCAGCACACGGGCTGACTTCGTGCGCGGCATCGCCAATCAACTGGAAGAACACGTTGCTCAGCTTGCCCAAGGGATCGCCGCCGAGGTCGGCATGCCGCTCAAGCTGTCGCAGCGCATACAGGTGCAGGCACCGATTCTGGCGTGGCGGGCGACGGCTGATCTGGCGGTCGATTGCCTGGCGGATGCCCAGGTCGGCAACTCCACCATCACCCATGTCCCGGTCGGCGTCGTCGGTGCTATCACCCCGTGGAACTACCCGTTGCACCAGATCACCGGCAAGGTCGCCGCGGCATTGGTCGCCGGTTGCACCGTGGTCCTCAAACCGTCGGAACTGGCGCCTTGCACAGCACGTGCACTGGGTGAAGCGGCACTGGCCGCCGGCCTGCCCAACGGTGTGCTGAACATTGTTCTGGGCGACGCGGCGACCGGCCAGGCTTTGGTCGATCATCCAGACATCGCGCTGCTCTCGTTTACCGGTTCCACCGCAGTGGGCCGACGTATCGCCGCCTCGGCAGGCCAGGCACTGAAGCGGGTTTCACTGGAGTTGGGTGGCAAATCAGCCTGCATCGCGACAGCGGATGCCCCTGCCGAAAACGTCGTACGCCACGTGGTCGCGTCATGCTTTCTGAACTCGGGCCAATCGTGCAACTCACTGACGCGCTTGCTCGTCCCCGTCGAGTTGTATGACACCTACCGTGCCTTGCTGGCTGACGCGGTGACTCGCCTGACGCTAGGCGACCCCATGGAGGCGACCACACGCATGGGGCCCCTGGTGTCTGCGGCGCATCGGGACCGTGTTCACGCCATGATCACTGATAGCGAATCCCAGGGTTTTGACCTGATTGCCGGCGGCAGCCAAGCGCCAGTGCCGGCGACCGGTTACTACATTGCGCCGACTATTTTCGGCCGCGTTCCGCCTCAATCGGCACTGGCACAGCAGGAAGTGTTTGGCCCTGTACTCAGTGTGACCACCTATGAAAGCGAACAGCAGGCCGTCGAGATTGCCAACGGCACAGCGTATGGCCTGGCCGGCGCGGTGTGGGCGGCCGATACCGATCACGCCCTGAGCCTCGCCCTTCAACTACGCGCCGGTCAGGTCGACGTCAATGGCGCGCCCTATAACCCGGCAGCGCCGTTCGGTGGCTTTGGTGATTCCGGCCTTGGTCGTGAGGGCGGTACGTACGGAATCGAGGAGTTTGTGGAAATACGCGCCATTCAAATGCCCGTCGCCAGCACGAGGGAAAAATCATGAATTTCAATCAGATCGAACTCAGCCGTTTCGGCGCTCAAGAGCACGTTGCCGTCGTTACCCTGATGCGCCCCGAGAAAATGAATGCACTGACCAAGGTGATGGAGGCAGAGCTGCGCGAAGCGTTCGCTCAACTGGATCGCGATGACACCGTTCGCGTCATCGTATTGACCGGCAACGGTCGTGCATTCTGCGCCGGCATGGACATCGATGAACTTGAGGTGCTGCCACCCGACGACATCAGTGAAATGGCCTGGATGCGCGCCTATGACATGAATCGTCGCGCCGACTACCAAAGCCGTTACTCGTATTTCCCCGGCGTCCGCAAACCCGTCATCAGCGCAATCAACGGCGCCGCAGCCGGCTTGGGGTTGGTACTGGCGCTGTACAGCGACATGCGTTTCGCCAGCGAAACCGCGGTGTTTTCCACGGCTTTCGCCAAACGCGGGTTGATTGCCGAACACGGCATTGCCTGGCTGTTGCCGCGCATTGTCGGGCCGGGGCACGCCGCGGATTTGTTGCTTTCGTCACGCAAGGTATCGGCGCAGGAAGCACTGAGCATGGGCCTGGTCGAACGCCTGTTTGCAGCGGATGCCCTGCTGGATCAGACCCTGAAATACGCCGAAGAACTGGCCCTCAATGTCTCGCCCCGCTCTGTACGCGTCATCAAACAGCAGTTGGGCGAGTCGCCTTTCCAGACACTCACCGAGTCCATCGCCCAGGCCAACCGGGAGATGTTCCTGAGCATCCAGAGCGATGACTTCAAGGAAGGCGTGGCGCATTTCATGGAACGACGACCGGCACGCTTTAGCGGCACCTGATTTATCCAGACAACCTTCAGAGCTGCCACAATCGCCAGAGTACAGCCGCTTCGACTGCTCGCTGGCGATCACAGGGCATTGATATCACGAGCACTCCATAAAAATAACAAGGAGTCAGCGATGACTATCCTCAATACCGCAGAACAGCACATCGGCGTACAGGACCCTGCCCTCGCCGAATCAACGTTCAAGAAAATCATGTGGCGGTTCATGCCGCTGTTGTTCCTTTGCTATGTCGTCAGTTACCTGGACAGGATCAACGTCGGCTTTGCCAAGCTGACCATGCTCAACGATTTGTCCTTCAGCAATGCGGTCTACGGCCTGGGCGCCGGTGTTTTCTTCATTGGCTACTTCTTCGCTGAAGTGCCCAGCAACATGATCCTGCACCGCGTCGGCGCGCGACGCTGGATCGCCCGGATCATGATCACCTGGTCGCTCATCTCGGCAGCGACTGCACTGGTTCAGACGCCGATGCAGTTCTACATCGCCCGGTTTTTCCTGGGCATCGCCGAAGCAGGCTTTTTCCCCGGCATCGTGCTCTATCTCACCCTTTGGTTTCCGGCCCATCGCCGGGGCAAGATGGTCGCGCTGCTGATGGCGGGCAATCCGGTGTCCGGCATCCTCAGCGGCCTGGTGTCGGGCTACATCATGCACACCATGAACGCGGTCCATGGGCTGGCCGGCTGGCAATGGCTGTTCATTATCGAAGCCGCACCGGCACTGATACTGGGTTTTGTCGTGATGTTCTTTCTCACCGACAAAGTCGACGACGCTCATTGGCTGAGCAAAGAACAACGCGCCTTGGTTGCCGAAGAAATCAGCCAGGACAACCGCTCCAAAACCCACAGCTCGGTGCGTCAAGGATTGCTCGGCGGTCGGGTCTGGCTGATGTGCGCCATTCTGTTCCTGCTGGTGATGGGCACCAGCACCATTGGCTTCTGGCAGCCAAGCATCATCAGCAACTCCGGCATTACCGACCCGCGAACGATCGGGATCATTTCGGCGGTGCCCTATCTGGCGGCACTGCTGGGCATGTACCTGGCCGGTAAAAGCTCTGATCGCCATCGGGAGCGCCGTTGGCATGCAATCATTCCGCTGTTGGTGGCCGTGCCTGGTTTTCTGATTTGCGCGTTCTTCCCGTTGACACCCTGGCTGGCCATTACCGGTCTGATCATCGCGACTGCCGGGATCATCACCTCACTGCCCATGTTCTGGGCGCTGCCGACCTCGTTTCTGGGCGGTGCAGGTGCGGCGGCCGGAATTGCGCTGATTAACTCCACGGGCAATCTGGCCAGCTTCGCCGGCCCTGCAATGCACGGTTACCTGAAGGACCTGACGCAATCGATGACCACAGGGTTGGTCATTGTCGCGGGCTGTGTGTTCGTCTCGGCCATGATCATCCTGGTGTTCGTACCGGCGAAAATGGTCAACCGATAGTCACCACTTCCCGTTGTACCCCCCCTCGCAGCTTCTGACGGCAATCCAACAGAAGCTGCGTCAAAGGATCAAAGATCGAGGTGATCACCGTGAACAGCACATTCAGGATCGATGCAGTAGACGCCGTGCCGACAAACGAGCGGGAAGCCGAATATTTCGAGTACAGCAAAGCGGCGAATCCGATCAGCGCCAAGCTCATTACGCGCGTTCCCTACCACAACTTTCCAGCGTCACTCTGTGCCACTGGCCCCTCGCGGATCGTGCCGCTGGACCTGAGCGAAGCACTGGGCTGTGAAGGGCCGGCAACCGGGCCCGGGCTTTGTGCAAACTTCATCCGCCTCAATGCGGGCGATAACCTTACGCTCCACCCCAACGCCACCTCGCAGGTTTTTTATGTGATTGCCGGCGCAGGCGAAGTCACCCAGGGCGAGCACACCCTTGAATGGTCCAAAGGCTGCTTCATTGCGCTGCCGGGTCTTCTGGACGCCCGTTTCAGCGCGACCGAGGATGCCCGTCTCTACTACGTGCATGACGAACCACTGCTGCGTTATCTCGGCGTGACCCGCAGCATCGATCGGTTCATGCCTACGTTGTATCCGGCGCATACAGCCAACGCGAAGCTGCGTGAAGCGGCCGATGACCCGCGCGCGCAAGACCGCAGCCGTATCAGCATTTTGTTGGCTAATCGCAATTTTCCTCAAACCCGAACCGTGACCCATGTGCTCTGGGCAATGTATGGAATCTTGCCTGCCGGCTCGATCCAGAAGCCTCACCGGCATCAGTCCATTGCGCTGGATTTCATCATCGACTGCCCGGCAGGTTGCTACTCACTGGTGGGCACCGAACTGGATGCCGATGGCCAGATACGTAACCCGGTTCGTGTGGATTGGGCCCCGGGGTTGGCTTTTGTAACGCCACCTGGTTACTGGCACGCCCACTTCAACGAGTCGGATCAGGAAGCGTTCCTGATCCCGATTCAGGACGCGGGGCTGCAGACGCATCTTCGCTCGCTGGATATTCGCTTCAGCTGATACAGGTTGTTCATTGCCCCCGCTCGCCCCGCACGAGCGGTCAGGCAACACCGGTTTAATCACCTGAAAGCCGGGTTACTTGAAAACGGGCACGCTGGCTGACCCGCTCGGCTTTTTCAGGTATTCACGCAGCCGTGCACCGATCTCGGCAATTTTCGCCTCCCCCGCCCGCAAGGCTTGCGGGTTGGTATGCACCGAGTAACTTCCCAGCGCCAGATCATAAGGATGTGGCTGCGCGGAGCCGATCACGAAGACCGTTTCCTTGTGCATGGCCTTTAGCGTAACGGTGCCGCTACCGGGTTCGAAGACGATCATTTCTCCCGCCATGACCACCTCCGGAGCGCAAAGCGATCCACGACTGACACTCAACCACAACGACTCATGACCCGTGGGCGGCACATAACTCCAGGATTCTCCGACAGGTAGCGTGACCAGCAGGTAGTTCATGCCGGCGGGAGCACGAACCGGGCTTTGGACACCCTGGTATGCACCTAGAATCACACGCGCCGGTCCCACTTCTGGCATTACGCCTGACTCCAGGTATTGGCTATCGACACTGGCGTTTTCCAGCGTCGGCGGGAGTGCGACCCACAGTTGAAAACCCTGAATGCGCTTCGATGTACCTACCGACATTTCCTTGCCATGCCAGACCCCGCCACCCGCGCGCATCCATTCGACACCGCCATAGTCAATCATCCCCGAACCCGAATCCGCCTCCTCAAAACGCAAATTCCCTTCGGTAATGACTGTGACCGTGGCGATGCCCGAATGCGGATGCATCTGCATGCCGTTGATGAACGAGCTCTCGCCTTCAAACAGGTCAAGGAACACAAAAGGCTTGAGCAGTTGGCCGAGGTCTGAGGGGCTCATCAACCGGACAATCGCGCCATGCCCATTGCCGGTGGTGCGGTAACGAATGGCCCGCTGGGTAACGGTTTCTTGTGTAGCGAACTGAGGCTGTTGCTTTAAAGACATCTTGATGACTCGAAGTTGGCAGCCTTTCGGCCCGATGCTCCAGACAATAGGCCCGGAATGATTACTTGATAAGCCGGTACAATTGGATTGCACTCGTCCACCAGCATCAGGAATGTCTCGCCATGCTCGACCTCAATGACATCGCCATGTTTGTGCAGGTAGTACGTTGCGGCAGCTTTGCAGAAGCCGCGCGACAGCTGGGCATGCCCCCCAATACCGTGAGTCGGCGCATCCAGCAGCTCGAAACGCAGCTCGGCACTCGGCTGATGCAGCGCTCCACTCGCAAGCTCACGCTCACCAGTGCCGGCCTTGGCTTTCATGAGCGTTGCGTGGGCGCCGTCGAGGGCCTGCTCGAAGCGGGACAGGCGTTGATGACGGGCAGTCACGAGCCCAGTGGTCGGGTGCGCGTGGCGGCCCCGGCCGACTTTTTCGACTTTTTTCAGATGCAATGGGTGACGGAGTTTCTGACCGCGCATCCGCGCGTGCGACTCGACTTCGTGCTCAGCGACGCGAAGGCCGACTTGATCGCCGAGCAGATCGACGTCGCCTTTCGCGGCGGCCCCTTGCGCGATTCAGGCTATGTCGGTCGTCAGATCCTTGACCCGCGCAGCGTAGGGATGGTCGCCAGCCCCGCCTACCTCGCGGCGCGGGGGTCACCCCGCACGCTGCAAGACCTGGTAAACCACGATTGTGTGATCTCGGCGCATCCAGGTGGCCATGCCACTTGGCGCTTGGTCGGCCCGAACGGTGAGGAAGAAGTGCAAGTGACCGGACGCTTCAGCGGCAATACCGCCCAGGCGCTGCGCAAGGCCGCCGTCGCGGGCCTCGGCATCGCGCTGCTGCCGCCGGTGATGGCCAAGCTTGAAGTGGAGGCCGGCGCACTGGTCCCGGTGTTGCCTCAATACCAGCCCAACGGTTACGGCCTGAACGTGCTGTATCCGAGCCGCCGACAGTTGCCGCTGGCGGTATCAGCGTTCATCGAGTTGGTCATCCAGAAGATGAATGCGGCCGACTCTTCGCCTGAGCATCAGTAACGGCACCCATTGCAGGCAACCCGTCACGGCAGTGCCAGGCCTCTACACCTCGCGATAAAGAATCATGCCCGCGTGGTACAGAATCCCGTCGCGGAAGTCGCCATCAGCCGTGAACCCGGTGTCATCGACGTACTCCATGTGGTCACCTTCCAGCCAATACCGCCCCTGGTAGGCACTCGCCTTCCGGCCCCGGGCTTCATCGTACCGGCCACCCGGCAAGAGCTCATGGCGGATGAGCCCGTCTGCCGTGACCCACATACCGACGTACTTGTCCTGATCAGCGGATTTTTTTACCGTCATGTTCAAGTCCTCGGTTCAGTACGCGCTGGCAGTCGGACGGACAATCAGCTCACTGACATCCACATCGGCAGGCTGTTCGATGGCGTAAGCGATAGCGCGAGCGACGGCCATTGCCGGGATGGCGATCTTGCGGAACTCGCGCATCTCGGCACGCCCGCCTTCATCGGAAATGCTCTCGGCCAGCTCGGACTCGGTTACGCCGGGTGAAATCACCGTGACACGAATGTCCCCGCCGACCTCCTGACGCAATCCCTCAGATATGGCGCGCACTGCAAACTTCGTCGCGCAGTAGACCGACGCCGTTGGGCTGACGGTGTAGGCGCCAATCGATGCAATGTTGATGAACTGGCCTGATTTCTGTTTTTGCATCAACGGCAAACCTGCCGCGATACCGTGCAAGACGCCGCGAATATTGACGTCGATCATCTGATCCCATTCCGAGACCTTCAGCGCCTCGAGTTTCGACAGCGGCATGACCCCGGCGTTATTGACGAATACGTCGACCCGGCCATGCAGGTTCAACGCAAAATCCACGAATGCTTGTACGTCGGTCAGACGGGTGACATCCAATGCCTGGAAGTGGGCACTTCCCCCGCTGGAATTGATCTGCGCGCAGAGTATTTCGAGGCGCTCCGTACGACGTGCCCCGAGCACGACATGTGCACCGCTACTGGCCAACAGGCGCGCTGTCGCCTCACCTATTCCGCTGCTCGCGCCCGTAATCAGAACGACTTTTTTCGAGATATTCGACATGACCCTAATCCCTCACTTGAGTGGCTGGTGACGCGAGAGCGGTGTCTCGCTGCCAGTCCAGATTAGGGATAACGGTGGGCAGCCAGTTAGTCAGATCCTTCTGACAACTTGCCTGATCCTGTCGGGATAACGGGCTGCGACTTACCGGTTCAACGACGGCGAGCGTCGAGGCTGAAGCGACCGGCACCGAAGGCCACGACCTGCAACAGGCCACCGGCCATCGCGATGTTCTTGAAGAAGTGGATGAACTGGTTTTGATCGCCCAGTGCGTTATGGAAAGCCAGTGCGGTAAATACGCTGAACACGGCCAGTACAGCGGCAACGGTGCGAGTGCGGTAACCGGCGATCAGTGCCAGGCCACCACCGACTTCGACAATGATCGCCAACGCCAGCGCCAGTTCCGGAAGCGGAAGACCCACGGAGCTGATGTAGCCGACCATCATCGCGGGAGCGGCCAGTTTCGAAAAACCGGAGAGAATGAAGATTGCGCTGAGCAGTACGCGGCCGATCAACGAAGCCGAGGCTTGGGTCACGTCGCGGCGGCTCTGTTCAGAGCCGGTGGAATGAGCGATGTTTGCAGAAGTAGTCATGAGGTATTTCCTTCAAAGTTTGTGCGACTCGCCATGAATCGCTGCTGTGAAGAAATTTTGCGTCTTGCCCTCTCCTCTGAATAGCCGACTAATTTAGATCATTAGATTCGAATAAATAGGCAAGTAAATCCCCCCATCAACAGGAAGTTCAATCGTGCAAATCGTTGAGCGAACCTCTGCAACAGGCCTGGAATCGCACATTCGCGGTCAGCGCCTGGCCGCCTCCGAGGATGTTTTTTCCAACGATGTGCTGGTGCAGATCTTTACCCGGGAAAGGATCGAACAGAGCTTTGTCGTTCCCGCCGTGGCTGAACCGCTGATTGTCTGGGTGCTTTGCGGGAGCGCCACCATTGAAGAACGGGAGCCCGGCAAAGAGTGGCTGGCGAGTGAGGTGACAAAGGGTGATTTTTTCCTGACCACCAGTGCTGTGCCCTACGAAATGCGCTGGCACGTGAACAGTGCGGAGCCCTTCGTGGTGATGCACATTTACCTCGGTCTGCCATTGCTTGAACGTGCAATCCAGGAAACCCACAAAGAGGTCACCGGTGCGATTTGCCTGCGGGAAATATCCGGCGGTCGAGATGAAGCGCTGTCAGTGCTGTTCGAACAATTCAGAGTTGAACTGACTACCCAGGGAGAATCCAGCCCCCTGCTGATGCAAGGCATCGCCCAGTGCATCGCCGTGCATCTGGCGCGCCGGTATCTTGATACGCAAGCGGACAACATCGTGCAGCGCAACGCCCTGCCGGCCTTCAAGCTCAAGCGTGTGCTGAACGCGATGGAGAGGTCATTGAGTGAGGCGTTTTGTCTGGGTGACCTGGCCGACGAAGCCGGCATGAGCGAGTACCACTTCAGTCGCCTGTTCAAACGCGCCACGGGGCTTTCGCCCTCGCGCTACTTCATCAGGTTGAGAATGACCAAAGCCAGGCAACTGCTGATTGAAACCGACATGAGCATCATCGATGCCGGACTGGAAGTCGGGTACAGCAGCGCCAGCCATTTCTCTCAAGCGTTCAAACGGGAAGTCGGCGTCCTGCCCAGCCACTACCGCAAATGAAAAACGCGGCACGGCGTGCACCGTGCCGCAGGTAAAACCGACCCATCAACTGCCCACGGGAATGCTCATGCCGCCATCGGCCATGACCACCGAGCCGACAATGAAACTGGCGCGCTCGGAGGCCAGGAATGCCACGATTTCGGCGATCTCCCCGGGCGAGGCGGCACGGCCAATGGGGGCGGATTTCCCGTGCTCTTGCAGGAAACCCGGGCCGTCTTCCATGAAGTGATTGAGCAGATTGGTGACCACGTCACCCACGCCAATCGCGTTGACCCGGATACCGTGTTCTATCGCTTCCAGCGCCTGGGTCCGGGTCAACTGCGCCAGTGCCCCTTTCGACGCGGTGTAGGCCGCAATACCGGGGAAGGCAAAGTAAGAGGCATAGGAGGCGATGTTGACGATAGCGCCTGACTTTTTCTTCATCATTTCTTTCGCCGCTTCGCGGGAATGGAGAAATGCGCCCGTCACGTTTGTCTCCATCTGCCAGCTCCAGTCCTCGCGGGTCATCTCGACCAGAGGCTTGTAGATGATCCGTCCCGCATTATTGACCAGCACATCGAGCGTGCCGAAGTGTTGAACGGCCAGTGCAACAGCCTGTTCAGCCGAGCCATCGACCGTGATATCCGCCACCAAAGGCACCAGCCCCGGGCGCTCAAGTGCATTCACTTCGGGGTTGATGTCTTCGGCTATGATCCTGGCGCCACGGGCATGAAACAGCTCGACGATGGCACGGCCGATACCGCTGGCGGCGCCCGTCACAATCACGACTTTGCCGGCGATCTCGTTGGGGGTAGGAATGAAATCAGTCATCTTGTTTCTCCTGTTAAGAGCGCAGCTGAATAATTCCAGCCGCTGCGCATACGCCTGAACGTATGGGGGTGTCGCAATCGACGACTCAACTGTCGCCGATTGCGACCCGCCACTCTTTAGGAGCCTTGCTCACCCTGTCGGGGCTTTGCGCTTATCTGTCTGGCGTTTCAGTTTCCCTGAGGGTCGGGTTGAAAGCGCAAGCCGGGCAGGCGATCCATGCTGATGAAACGGTTAGCAATACCGGGATAATATTGACCATTACGTTCGAGGAAACACGCATGATTTCTGATCCCGGAACACCGACACTGGACCAACTGCGCGTGTTCCTGACGGTCGTTGAAGTTGGCAGTTTTGCAGCGGCTGCCAGAAAGCTGCATCGAGCCACTTCGGTCATCAGCTACTCGATTGCCAACCTGGAAATGCAGCTCGGCGTGTCGCTGTTTGACCGTCAGACCACACGCAAGCCGCAGCTCACCGACGCCGGCCGCACCGTGCTGGCCGAAGCCCGGACCATCGCCAACGGCATTCACGGTTTACGCGCCAAAGTGAAAGGGCTGCTTCAGGGGCTTGAAGCCGAAGTCCACGTGGTGCTCGATGTAATGCTTCCCCCGGAGCGCGTGGTCGACGCACTCAAATCCTTTCGCGAAGAATTCCCTACGGTTGCCCTGCACTTGCATATGGAAGCGCTCGGCGCCGTCACGGAACTGGTGATCAACCGTGGTGCTATCGTCGGCGTCAGCGGGCCGATGAACGAAGGCATCGACGGTATCGAAAGAATTGGCGTCGGCAGCGTGGAGCTGATTCCGGTGGCTGCCCCGAATCATCCACTGGCTTCAAGCGGCTCGAATGTGCCCGGTGCCGGGCGAGAGTTCACGCAACTGGTGCTGTCCGATCGCTCGCTTCTGACCAAAGGCAAGGATTTCGCCGTGCTCAGTAACCGCACCTGGCGCCTGGCGGACCTGGGTGCCAAGCACATGCTGCTGCGTGAAGGCATCGGTTGGGGGAACATGCCGTTGCCGATGGTCCAGGAAGATCTGGAGAGCGGCCGGCTCGTGCAATTGAACATACCGGAATACAAAAGCGGCCAATATACCTTCGACGTCATCTACCGTACGGATCTGCCACCGGGCCCTGCGGCAAGGTGGTTGATCGACCGGTTCGTACAACAAGGCTCGGTGCTGGATAGCGCCGCTTGAGGACGATTTCGCCCTGCCTGCATCAGCTCTCGAACGGGTGCTGGCAGGGCTGCGTGAAACCATTTCCCATGACGACTACTTGCTCGCTGCGGCAAGCGCCATCTTCGACGGCCTGCTCTGCGAATTTGTGAAAGAGGAACAACCCGATGAGTAAGGTTTCCACATTGGACGTTGACGAGAATCTGTCGAGGCCTCAGCCGGTCAGTTTGCGTGAGGCGTTCTGGTTCTGGCTGAAGCTCGGCTTCATCAGTTTCGGCGGGCCGGCAGGACAGATCTCGATCATGCACCAGGAGTTGGTAGAACGGCGGCGCTGGATTTCGGAACGGAGATTTTTGCATGCCCTCAACTACTGCATGTTGCTGCCCGGGCCTGAGGCTCAGCAGTTGGCGACCTACATTGGCTGGCTGATGCATCGGACATGGGGAGGAGTCATTGCGGGCGCACTGTTTGTGCTGCCCTCGCTGTTCATCCTGATTGCGTTGTCGTGGATGTACATCGCGTTCGGCGAAATACCCGTGGTGGCCGGGCTCTTCTATGGGATAAAGCCCGCCGTGACGGCCATCGTGGTGCAAGCGGCACACAGGATCGGCTCTCGGGCACTGAAGAACAATTGGCTGTGGGCAATAGCGGCGGCGTCATTTACCGCGATCTTCGCGTTCAACGTTCCATTCCCGCTGATCGTGCTGAGCGCCGCTTTGATCGGCTATGTCGGAGGGCGCCTGGCGCCCGAGAAGTTCAGGACCGGGGGCCATGGTTCCGCCAAAAAATCCTTCGGGCCAGCCTTGATCGATGACGACACCCCCACCCCTGAGCATGCCCGTTTTAACTGGCTGAAACTGGCGTCGCTCGCACTTATCGGCGCCACGCTCTGGGCATTGCCAATGGGCATCTTGACCCTCCTCTTCGGCTGGGAAGGCACCTTGACTCAAATGAGCTGGTTCTTTACCAAAGCTGCGTTGCTGACCTTTGGCGGTGCGTATGCCGTGCTTCCGTATGTCTACCAGGGCGCGGTCGGACACTATGGCTGGCTGACCCCGACACAGATGATCGACGGGCTGGCGCTGGGGGAAACCACACCGGGGCCGCTGATCATGGTCGTGGCCTTTGTCGGCTTTGTCGGCGCCTATGTCTCGCAAGTGTTCGGAGCCGATCAGGTGTTTATGGCCGGGGCCGTGGCGGCCTCGCTGGTGACCTGGTTCACCTTCCTGCCCTCGTTCCTGTTCATCCTCGCGGGTGGCCCGCTGGTGGAGTCGACCCACAACGAACTCAAGTTCACGGCACCGCTTACCGCCATAACAGCCGCCGTGGTTGGAGTGATCCTCAATCTGGCGTGCTTCTTCGGCTATCACGTGCTTTGGCCAAAGGGCTTCAGCGGCAACCTGGACTGGCCCTCCGCGCTGATCGCGATTGCGGCGGCGGTTGCCTTGTTCCGCTTCAAGCGAGGCGTCATTCAGGTGCTGATGGCCTGCGCGCTCGTCGGTTTGACCGTGCATCTGTTGCGTTAGCCTGGTGCAAGGAATGCGAGGGTGAATCGCATAAATGGCCTTCACCCACGCCCTGAACCAGACTAGACCCGAAATTGCTGCATCAGCCCCTGCTGATGGTTGGCCAGGCGGTTCAGCGCCTGGCTCACCTGGGCCGATTCCTCGGCCTGCCCCGAAAGGGATTCGGTGACATCGCGGATGGTCGCCACGTTGGTATTGATCTCTTCGGCCACGGCGCTCTGCTCCTCGGCGGCGCTGGCAATCTGCAGGTTCATATCGGAGATGACCGATACCGACTCGCCGATTCGACGCAAGGCGGCGACCGCCTGTTCGACGTGTACGACGCTGCCCTGTGCTTGCTGGTAGCTGCTGTTCATTGAACTGGCGACTTCGCGGGTCCCCTTCTGCAAGCCTTCGATGACCTGACGGATTTCCTCCACCGAGTCCTGGGTCCGCTTGGCCAGGTTGCGCACCTCGTCGGCAACCACCGCAAAGCCACGTCCGGCTTCACCGGCGCGTGCGGCTTCGATGGCGGCATTGAGGGCGAGCAAGTTGGTCTGCTCGGCGATGCTGCGGATCACCTCCAGCACCAACCCAATCTGTTCACTGTTGGCCGCCAGACCTTCGACCTGCGCCATGGCACTGCTCATGTCGCGCGCCAGGGCATCGATGGCGCTGGTGGTGTGGCCAATGATGCCGAGGCCTTCGCGGGTGGCGAGATCGGCACCACGCGCCGCTTCAGCGGCCTGCGCCGCGCTGCGGGCGACATCCTGGGCGGTGGCGCTCATCTCGTTGGAGGCCGTGGCCACCTGGTCCACTTCGCGATATTGCTGCTGCATGCCGGAGCTGGTCTGGCTGGCGATCGCCGCAGACTGATCGGCGGTGCTGCGGGCGTCCTGCACCGAGCGTTTCACGTCGGCAATCACCGGTTGCAGCTTGTCGAGGAAGCGGTTGAACCAGCCGGCCAGTTCGCCCAGCTCGTCCTTGCGCGAGTAGTCGAGGCGACGGGTCAGGTCGCCTTCACCGCTGGCGATGTCCTTGAGCATGCTGGCGACGCCAAGGATCGGTCGGGTCACGCCGCGCGCGGTCAGCCACACCAGGAGCAGACCGGCGATGGCGGCGGCTATCCCGAGCAGCAGCTCCAGCCAGGTTCCCTGGGTGTTGCGCACGTCCAGATCGTTCTGCAAGGCCATGGCCGGCGCCAGCAGGGTCGTCATGGGCACGTCCAGCAACACGGCCCAGGGCTTGGCATCTGGAATGGGTTGCAGCGGTGCCAGCACCTGCAAGTGGTCGTTCGTCTGCTGCTCATGTCCTTGCCCCTGGCGTTGCAAGTCCAGCAGCTCGGCCGCTTCGCCCGGGTAGGCCTTGGACAGGCTCTGGCCGAGCAGGCCGGCGTCCACACTGTGACCGGCCAGCAAGCCGGCCGGGCTGAGGATACTGATGGCGCCCTGCCCCTGATAAAGGCCCTGACTGCCCGCCGTCGCCAACTGCTGGAGATTGCTCAGGCTGATGTCCATGCCCACCACCGCGATCATGCGACCGTTCTCGATCACCGGAAAGGTCAAGGTGGTGATCAGCGTCTTCTGCCCCGAAGCGTCATCGAAGTAGGGATTCAACAAGCAGGGCTTAAGGCTTTGCTTGGGGCAGTTGAACCAGGTATTGAAAGGGCTGCCGTCGAGCATGGGCGTGGCGTCGCTGATCATGTCTTCGGTCACCGCCAGGGTGTTCAGGCTTGCACCGCGCTGCGCCCAGTAAGTGGCGAAGCGGCCTTGTTCGTTACTGCCTGTTTCGGCACGGCCGGCAAAGGCGGAATCGTCACCGCCCAGCGCATCCGGTTCGAACACGAGGTAGAGGCTGAGCAGTTGCGGGTTGGCCTGCAACGCCTCTTTGATCTGCTGGTTGAGCGAATCACGCAGGGCCTGACCGTCCAGATTCAGTTTCTGCGCCTGGCGACGCTGGCGCATTACTTCGCGAGATAAGTTCAGGCCATCCTGGTAGGCCGACATGAAGTAACGCTGGATGGTCAACGCCTGAACCTTGCCCTCCCCTTGCATGCGTTCGCGGGCCGACGCTTCGAGCATCTGCGCACTGCTCGCCTTGACCAGCGTGGTCCCGGCCCCCATGCGGTAGAGCGAGATGCCGATGAGCATGGCAACGATAGCCACCAGACAGAAGCCGGTCAGCAAGGTGATCTTCCATTGGATGGAAAGTCGGTCAAGAGGCATTGAAGCAGTCCTTGTGCGGAGATACTGGTTGAGGTCCGACGATGCGCGCATTGACGGCGGAACCCGACGGCAACGTGGATCGGGTCAGCTCAGCAAGCAGTACTGGCCCCCTGACATCAATCACCAGCACTTTTCACGCCAAAGACATAAAATCCTTAAATTACAATTACTTAATAAGAAAATTGGAACCTCCTCGCCGCAGACAGAGGGCCCCTGTGTAAAATTTTGCGACAGACTATCTCTACTTGAATCACTACCTGACCGACCTCCACATGCGCGGCTTGCGAGACAAGGCGGCAACGGACATGGCAGCGAGAGCCAGAGCTGGCCCCCGCTGCTTGCAGTCAATGTCAGCGCTTGAGTTTGCGCTTGTTGCGGTATTGGTCGATGACCACCGCGACCACGATGATCAAGCCCTTGATGATGTCCTGGATGTAGGCATCGACCCCGACGAAAGTGAACCCGCTGGCCATCACCCCAAGGATCAGTGCGCCGATGACCGTGCCGGTGATGCGCCCCACCCCGCCCGCCAGGCTGGTGCCGCCGATGACCGCTGCGGCAATCGCATCCAGTTCATAGGACATGCCCATCCCGGCCTGCCCGGTGGCGGCACGGGCCGAAGCCACCACGCCCGCCAGTCCCGCCAGCAACCCGGCGATGCTGTAGACGATGACCAGATGGCGTTTGACGTTAATACCCGACGTACGCGCCGCCTGCATGTTACCGCCAATGGCGTAGGTGTATTTGCCGTACTTGGTGTAGCGCAGCGCGATGTGGAAGATCACCGCCACCACCAGGAAAATGATCACCGGCATCGCGCCGTGACCGATCGCCGTGTAGGAATCCGACAGCATGCTCACTGGCTGGCCTTCGGTGTAGTAACGCGCCAGGCCACGGGCCGAGACCATCATGCCCAGGGTAGCAATGAACGGCGGGATCCCGGTGATGGCAATGATGCTGCCGTTGATTGCCCCCGCCAGCAGCCCGACGCCGAGCCCGACAATCACTGGAATCCACACCGGCAAGTCGGTCAGCGACGGGAAGACCGCCCGAGTGAAATCCGAGGTCTGCGCCAGGCTGGCAGCGATCATCGCCGACAAGGCCAGCACCGAGCCCGACGACAGGTCGATGCCGGTGGTGATGATCACCTGGGTCACGCCAATCGCCAGCAGGCCGATGATCGACACTTGCAGGATCATCAACACCAACCGCTGGGAGTTCATCAGGAAGCTCTGGTCGCGCACGATCCAGCCGAACATTTCAAACACCAGGCCGATCCCGATCAGCACCAGGAAGATGCTCAGCTCGGTCGGAAAGCGCCGGCGACTTTTGGCCGGTGCCGCTGCCGGTTTGTTTTCCAGTATCGCGTTCATAGCCACTCACCTTTCTATTGCGTCATCGACGGCGGCCGTAGCCACCACCCGCATCATTAATGAACCGAGGACATGCCCGAGGCCAGTTGCATCACTCGTTCCTGAGTCGCTTCGCTGCGGTCGAGGGTGCCCATCAGTTCGCCCTCGTGCATGACCATCACCCGGTCGCTCATGCCGAGCACTTCCGGCAGTTCCGAGGAAATCATGATCACCGCCATGCCTTCGCCAGCGAGGTAGGAGATGAGTCGGTAAATCTCGGCCTTGGCGCCGACATCGATACCGCGGGTCGGCTCGTCGAGAATCAGGATTCGCGGGTTGGTCATCAGCCAGCGCGCCAACAAGGCCTTCTGCTGATTGCCGCCGGACAAGGTGTCGATGCACTGCTCCAGTGAAGGGGTTTTCACCCGCAGCTTCTTGCACATGTCTTCGCACAACACCCGCAAGGCTTTCTGCTGAATGAAGCCGTGGCCGGCGTAGTGCGGCAGCACCGCCATTTCCATGTTCTCCAGTACCGAAAGGCATGGGAACAGGCCGCTGAGCTTGCGATCCTCGGTCAACAGTGCGAAACCCTTCTCGATCGCCATGTGCGGATCGCTGATGCGCACCACTTCGCCATCGAGGCGAATCTCGCCACTGTCGCTCGGGGTAATGCCGAAAATAGCTTCGGCCACGTTGGTCCGTCCGGAGCCCATCAACCCGGCAATGCCAAGGATCTCCCCGGCATGCAGGTCGAAAGAGACGCCTTTGAAGATGCCATCCAGCTTGAGGTCGCGCACCGACAGCAACAGATCGCCAATCGGCTCGTCGCGCACCGGAAACAACTGGCTCAACTCACGACCGACCATCATCGAAATCAGGCTGTCGCTGTCCATGCTGTCGGCCCGCTGCAGGCCTATGTAGGCGCCATCGCGGAACACCGCCACTTCATCGGCGATAGCGAACACTTCGTTCATTTTGTGGGTGATATAGATGATGCCTTTGCCCTGGCTTTTCAGGTCGGCAATGATCGAAAACAGGTGGGCGACCTCCTTGTCGGTGATGGCCGAAGTCGGTTCGTCCATGATCAGGATATCGGAGTCATAGGACACGGCTTTGGCGATCTCGACCATCTGCCGCTCGGCGATGCTCAGGTTGCCGACCAGCTCTTCGGGGTCGAGGTTGATCCGCAGGCGCTCCAGCAATTTCGCCGTACAGCGGTGCATTTCCCGGTGGTCGATCATGTGGAAGCCGTTGAGCTGCTCACGGCCGATCCAGATGTTTTCGGCGATGCTCATGTGCGGCATCAGGTTGAGTTCCTGGTGGATCATTGCGATCCCGGCCTGAAGCGCCGCCAGCGGCGTTTCAAACACCACCGGCTTGCCCCGCAGGCGCAGTTCGCCGGCGTCTGGCTGGTAGATGCCAGCGATGATTTTCATCAGGGTGGACTTGCCGGCGCCATTTTCGCCCATGAGCGCCAGCACGGAACCGGGGCGCACCCGCAGCTGCACATCGGACAACGCCACTACACCGGGAAAACCCTTGCTGACGTTGACGATCTCCAGCAGGTACGGCTCATCGACAGGTGTTGCAGTGGGCTGGGCACCTTTCAAAGGGGTGCTCGAAGCAGTCGCTGAAGCGAACATGATCAGGTACTCCATCAGCAAGGTCGCGCTCGCCACCTTGCGTACTTATTGTTGTTATTGAACGGACGGACTATTTGAACTGGTCAACGTTTTGCGGCGTGATCAGGCGAAACGGCACCCAGACGGCCGACTCGACCGGCTCGTTTTTCGCCATTCTCACTGCAGTATCGATGGAGCCGTCGGCCTGCCCCTTGGCGTCCTGAAACACCGAAGCCGCCAGCGAGCCTTTCTTCACGGCATTCAAACCGTCCGGCGTACCATCGACACCCGCAATCAACACACTGCCTTTTTCGACGCCCGCCTGTTGCAGGGCCATCGCGGCGCCAATGGCCATTTCGTCGTTGTTGGAGACGATCGCGTCAAACTTGCGGCCCTGGGTCAGCCAGTCGTTGACCAGGGTCATGCCTTTATCCCGCAGCCAGATACCGCTCTGCTCTTGCTCGATTTTGATGTTCGGGTATTTGGCCAGTACTTCCTTGACGCCCTTGGTGCGATTGGTGGTGGAGTTGTTCGCGAGGTCACCCAGCAAAATCACAATATCGCCCTTGCCGCCCATCTTGTCGGCCAGGTACTGCATTTGCATTTCACCGGCCTCCAGGTCGTTGGAAGCGACAGTCACCACACCTTTGGGCAGGTTCAGGTCATCGGGGCGGCGGTTGACGTAGACCAGCGGAATACCGGCCTTCACGGCGGCTTCAGTGATTTTTTTGGTTGCGGCCGTATCCACCGGGTTGACCACGATGGCATCGACTTTCTGGCTGATAAAGCTTTCGACCTGGCTCAGTTGCTTGACCACGTCGCTGCGGGCATCTTCGAATTGCAGCTGGACGCCGTCGGGGTAGGACTTGGCTTTCTTGTCCATGGATTCACGCAGGTAGGTCAGCCAGGTGTCATCGAACTGGGACATGCTGACGCCGATCTTCACATCGGCCAGCACAGCGCCGCTGGCGACCATCAGGGACAGTGCAAGTGAGGCAAAACGGATCTTGGTCTTCATGAAAAGTCTTTCTCCACATTCTTGTTGGTTTTATGGATGAGGCGTGACGATTTCAGTAAGCGGACAAGCAGGAAAAGTGTTGAAACATAACGCGAGGCAGCTCGCTGGAAATGACTTTATTGGAAAATATTTTCTATATCAACCAATTTTAGAATTTTATTCTAATTTTATTCCATGGCTTTCGAACGGGCTCAACTCCACCGCTTGATGGCGCTTGAAACTCAGCCGCGCGGCGTCTAGCACACGGGTGGTCGCCAGTGCATCACGGGCGTCCACAGGCAGTGGGCCACCGCTCTGCAACGCGGTTTGTAGCTGTAAATAGAACTGATTCCAACAGCCCCGCTCGGAGGGAACCCGTTCGCGCTCTTCGCCCTGTTCGAACCAGCCCCAGCGTCGGTGCTCCTCCACGCCCCAACGTTCGCCTTCGGTTTTAGGCGAGAGCCCGGCAAGCGCCGACGCCTCCTGCCCGTCCAGACCATCGACGCTGTAACAGCCTTGTGTGCCGGTCACCCGAAAGCGCGGGCCGGGGGTGTTTTGCAGGCAACTGCCACCCAGGTGCGAGGTCACACCGCTGGCGTGAGTCAGGGACATAAAAAAGCCGTTATCGAACGTCTGGCCTTTCTCCAGGTAATCCAGTTCGGCATAGACCCGTGTCACCGGACCGAACAGCAACAACGCCTGATCCACCAGATGGCTGCCCAGATCCCGCAGGAAGCCGCCGCCACTGCCGTTGTTCACCGACTGCGGCGAGTAGCGCTCGATCCGCGACTCAAAACGGGTGACCTGGCCCAGCGCGCCGGACTCGATGAGTTTGCGTACGGTGAGGAAATCCGAATCCCAGCGCCGATTCTGATAGACGCTGAGCCGCACACCCTGGCGCTCGGCCATGGTAATCAGGGTTTGTGCCTGTTGCGCATCGGCAGCAAACGGCTTGTCGCTGACCACTGCCACACCGTACTCAATGCCGTCGAGCACCAGTGCCGGGCGGCCCTTGAGTGGTGTCGACACCACCAACACATCGATTCCGGCTTCCACCAATTGGCCGATGCTGTCGAAGGCTGGCACGCCGGGATGCTCCGCGGCCAGCAATTGTCGGCGCTCGGGGGAGCGGGTAACCACGCCCACGAAGGTCGCCGTTGGCAAACTGCTGATCAGCGGAGCATGGAAAAACCGGCCGCCATGGCCGTAACCGACAAGTCCGATGCGCATACACGTATTTCCCCTGAAAGAACGCAAACCCTGTAGGAGGGAGCCTGCTCGCGATGACGGCGGTACATTCCACATTGATGTCGCCTGATACACCGCTATCGCGAGCAGGCTCGCTCCCACAGGGGATAATTGTTAGCCGTAGAAGCGGGGGCGATCAGGGAGTGCGACGTTGACGATCGCCCCGCTGTTTTGCGCTTCGATGCACGCATCAGCGGCGACAGCGGCAGCAAAGCCATCCCACGCCGAAGGCCCACCCACCTGCCCGGCCCTTACACCATCAATGAACGCCTGCAACTCGACGTCGTACGCCGCGATGAAGCGATCCTTCCAGTCCATCAGAATCGCATTGGACAACTTCGCCCCGCTGCGCAATTGAACCTGGGACGGCTCCGGCAGTTTCGCGATGCCGGTCTCCCCCACCACTTCGCACTGGATGTCGTAGCCGTACTGGCAATTGACGAAAACTTCCACGTCGATGCGTGTGCCCTTGGCGGTTTCCAGCAGAACGATCTGCGGGTCTTTCAAATGCGCGAGGGCCTTGCTGCTCTTGCGCGGGAACACCACCTGCACCGAAACGTAATCGTCGTCGAGCAACCAGCGCAGCACGTCCAGCTCATGGATCAGCGTGTCAGTGATTGCCATGTCGGTTTTGTAGTTCTCGCCCACCGTGGGGTTACGGTGAGCGCAATGCAGCATCAACGGTTCGCCGATCTGGCCACTGTCGATCACTGATTTCAACGCGCGATACCCTTCATCGTACGGACGCATGAAACCGACCTGCACCAGCCGCTTGCCATGGGCCACTTCGGCCTCGACGATCTTGCGGCAGCCTTCGGCGGTGACCGCCAGAGGTTTCTCGCAGAACACCGGTTTGCCCGCGGCAATCGCTGCCAATACGAACGCTTCGTGGCTCGGCCCCCAGGAGGTGACGAGGATCGCTTCGACTTCCGGCGCCTTGATCAGCGCATGACCGTCGGGATAGACCTCGGCAGTCAGTTTCAGATCGGAAACGACCTTGGCCGCTTGCTGCAAATTGATGTCGGTGACCGCGACCACCTGACTGTTGAGCAAGGTCTGGCTGCAACGACGGATGTGGTCCTGGCCGATGGCCCCGGTGCCGATGACGCCAAGCTTCAAAGACATATAAACACTCCTGTTTGTTCGTTTCAGGGCAATCAGTACTGACGGGCCTTGGCCAGTCGTTCGTTCAGGGTCTTGGCCACCGCATCGGTGCGGGCGCTGGTGGAGACTTGCGCCACGCCGACCCGCCACCAGGACAGGTAGCCGTGAATCATGGTTTTGGGCAGGACCTTGATATCGATCAGGGTCGACACGGTCTGCAAGCGCGCATCCGCCAACGCGGCGTGCAACTCTTCAACGGTGTTCACTTTGTAGGTCTTGCAGCCATAGGCCGCCGCGCTCATGGCGAAATCCACCGGCACGAAACCGCCGTCGAGCTTGCCGGTTTGCGGGTTGCGGAAACGGAACTCGGTAGCGAAGCTGTCCATGCCGTTGCCCATCTGCAGGTTGTTGATGCAGCCGAAGGTCATGTTGTCGAGCAGCACCACGTTGATCTTGCGTCGCTCCTGAATCGAGGTCGCCAATTCCGAGTGCAACATCATGTAGGAGCCATCGCCCACCAGCGCATAGACCTCGCGCTCAGGCTCGGCGAGTTTCACCCCCAATGCGGCATTGATCTCATAGCCCATGCACGAATATCCGTACTCGACGTGATAGGTGTTCACGCCTTTGCTGCGCCAGCTGCGCTGCAAGTCACCCGGCAGGCTGCCGGCGGCGGCAACGATCACCGCGTCATCCGCGAGGGTTTCATTGAGCACGCCGAGTACGCGGCTCTGGGTCAGGCACGAGCCGGTCAACTCGATGAATTCGCGCAACACTGCCGGGTCCAGGTGATCGTTGATTTCCGGGGTGAAGCCCTGGGTCTGGTATTCGATCTGATAAAGGCGATCGACTTCCTCATCCAGCTGCGCCCTGGCCTGACGGGGTTGATCACCCCAACCGGAGCGGTAGTCGCCCAGCGCTTCGGCCAGCGCCTGCAAACCGCTCCGGGCGTCCGCCAGCAATTGCACGCCGTCGAGTTTCAGAGCATCGCACGGGCTGATATTGAGGTTGAGGAATTGCACTTCAGGGTGCTGGAACAAGGATTTCGACGCGGTAGTGAAGTCGCTGTAACGAGTGCCGACACCGATGATCAGATCTGCATCCCTGGCCAGCAGGTTCGCCGCCAAACAGCCGGTCTCACCGATGCCGCCGACGTTCAGGGCATGGCTGGAGACCACCGCGCTTTTGCCGGCCTGGGTTTCGGTAAAGGGAATATCGAAGCGCTCGGCAAAGGCCTGTAACGCCGCGTTGGCGCCAGAGTATTTAACTCCGCCGCCGCAGATGATCAGCGGTTTGCGCTTGCCTTTGAACAACGCCACGGCATCGTCGAGCATCGCTTCGGTCGCCGGACGGCGCTCGATGCGGTGCACGCGTTTTTGCAGGAAGTAATCGGGGTAGTCGTAGGCCTCGGCTTGCACGTCTTGCGGCAAGGCCAGGGTTACGGCACCGGTTTCAGCGGGGTCGGTGAGCACCCGCATGGCGTGAATTGCGGCGGTCATCAGTTGCTCGGGACGGTTGATGCGATCCCAGTATTTGCTCACGGCCTTGAACGCGTCGTTGGTGCTGATGCTCAGGTCGTGGAACTGCTCGATCTGTTGCAGCACCGGGTCTGGCTGGCGGCAGGCGTAGACATCACCCGGCAACAACAGCAAGGGAATGCGGTTGGCTGTCGCGGTGGCGGCAGCGGTCAGCATGTTCGCCGCGCCTGGCCCCACCGACGAAGTACAGGCGTAGATCTTGCGTCGCAGATGCTGCTTGGCGAACCCGATGGCGGCGTGGGCCATGCCTTGTTCGTTGCGACCCTGATGGACGATCAGGTCGCCGCTGTCCTGCTCTAGGGCTTGCCCCAGACCCAGCACGTTGCCGTGGCCGAAGATGGTAAATATCCCGGCGACGAATTTGCTCTGAACCCCATCGACCTCGATGTACTGGTTATCGAGGAATTTCACCAGGGCCTGGGCCATGGTCAGTCTTGTAGTGGTCATATCTGATCCTTCAATACACGAAGAAACCCTTGTGGGAGCGCGTTGGCCTCAGCCCAGGGATTTTTGCAGGTGATCCATGCTCGCGCCGATCGCCTGCTCGATATCCACCAGCCCATGCACGCTGTCGGCAAACGGTTCGAACGACAGGTAGCCGCTGTAGCCGCTGCCGAGCAAGGTCTCGATCTGCACCGCGTTGCCGAGAATGTCGCCCTTGCCCACCAGCACCCGATGGCCATCGCGGATGGTCGCCAACGGCGCTTCGGAATCCTCGACGCCGGAGATGTGCACCAGCCCGGTCAACTCAGGGAAAAACTCCTGTTCACCGGCCAGGTGATGATGAAAGGTGTCGTGCACCAGACGGAACACATCCAGCCCGCCAATGGCCTTGATTGCATCGACCGCCGTGCGTTTGCGCCGCAGCGAACATTCTTCGAAGCCCAGCGGTTCGATGAAACCGAGGATGCCGTGATCGCGCAGGATCGGCGCCAGCTGACTCAACGCCGTGCGCAGGCCCGAAGCGCGTTCGGCCTCGCTGCGCGGATCGGCCCGGTCGTTCAACGGGCACATGACCAACCCCTGCGCGCCACAATCACGTGCGTAAGCGGCGAGTTTCAACGCCTGCGCACGGCGCTCGTCATTCCACACATCAAACGGATACAACGCGTTGATCGACAGCACGGTGACGCCTTGGGCCGCACACAACTCCCGGACGTGCCCGGGCGTGGTCCCGTCCTCGATCTCGATGCCCTTGAGGTCGTTGCGGATCTCAATGGCGTCGGCCTTGAGGGTCACCGCCAACTCGATGAACGCAGGCAGGGACAAGCGTGGGGCGACCATACGGTTCAAGGCGAAACGCAGCGGTTTGCTCATTATTGTTGTTCTCCGCACAGGTGAATTATTTAGCCGTCGGCATGCTGAATTCAGGGCCCTTGGCGATGCTGTCGGGCCAGCGCTGCATCACGCTTTTATAGCGGCTGTAGAAGCGGATGCCTTCCTCGCCGTAGGCATGGTGGTCGCCGAACAGCGAGCGCTTCCAGCCGCCGAACGAATGCCAGGCCATGGGTACCGGAATCGGCACGTTGATGCCGACCATGCCAACCTTGATGCTGCGCGCAAAGGCACGGGCAATCCCGCCGTCGCTGGTAAAACACGACACGCCGTTGCCGAACTCATGGGCGTTGATCAGGGCCACGGCACTGGCGAAATCCGGCACGCGAACGATGCCCAGCACCGGCCCGAAAATTTCCTGCTGGTAGATGCTCATCCCGGTCGTGACGTTGTCGAACAGCGTCGCGCCGACAAAGAAACCATTCTCGGCACCCGGCACCTTGAAGTTGCGCCCGTCAACGATCAGTTGCGCGCCCTGGGCCACGCCCTGATCGATGAAGCCTTCAACCTTGGCCTTGTGTTCGGCGGTGACCAATGGCCCCATGTCGGTGTCACCCTGCAGGCCATTGCCGACTTTCAACTGATCGATGCGCGGCAGCAGTTTGGCAATCAGCCGGTCCCCCACATCACCGACTGCCACGGCAATCGAAATCGCCATGCAGCGCTCACCGGCCGAACCATAAGCAGCGCCGATCAGGGCATCCGCCGCTTGATCCAGATCCGCATCGGGCATGACGATCATGTGGTTCTTCGCCCCGCCCAGCGCCTGTACACGCTTGCCACGCGAGGTCGCCTGCTGGTGGATGTACTCGGCGATCGGCGTTGAACCGACAAACGAAATCGCTTCGATGTCCGGGTGTTGCAGCAAGGCGTCGACCGCCGTCTTGTCCCCCTGGACCACGTTGAACACACCGTCCGGCAAGCCGGCTTCGGTGAGCAGGCGAGCCATCAGCAAACTGGCGGACGGATCGCGCTCGGACGGTTTGAGGATGAAGCAGTTACCGGTGACCAGCGCCAGCGGGATCATCCACAGCGGCACCATCACCGGGAAGTTGAACGGCGTGACCCCGGCGCAAACACCGAGCGGCTGACGCAGGTTCCAGTTGTCGATGCCGCCGCCGATGTTGTCGCTGAACTCGGTTTTCAGCAGGTTCGGCGCACCGCAGGCGTATTCGACGATTTCGATGCCGCGGGTGACTTCACCCTTGGCGTCGGAGAAGACTTTGCCGTGTTCGCGGCTGATGATTTCCGCCAGCTCATCGTGATGGCGGTCGAGCAGTTCCTTGAACTTGAACATCACCCGCGAACGCCGCAGGGACGATTGCTCGGACCAGGCCGGGAAGGCTTTCAGGGCCGAGGCGACAGCCTGTTCCACGGTCTTCTGGCTGGCCAGCGCGACCCGCGCCTGAACGCTGCCGGTGGCCGGGTTGAAGACGTTGCTGAACCTTTCACTGCCGCTGTCTTGCACCTGACCATCGATGTAATGACCTACAACCTGGGCGTCGCTCATTGTGCTTGTTCTCCGTGCAGAGGTTGGAATTCAGAGATCCAGCAGCCAGCTGTGCTGCGGATCGTTATGGAATTGCCAGACGCGTTTCGGGCCCGCCATCACGTTCAGGTAATACGACTCGTAGCCGTACGGCACACTGACCGGGTGATAACCCTTGGGCACGACAACAAGGTCGTTGTTTTCCACGGCCATGGCCTGATCGATGCTGCGATCGTCGGTGTAGACCCGTTGGAACACGAAGCCCTGGGGCGGGTTGATCTGGTGGTAATAGGTTTCTTCGAGAAAGCTCTGGTGCGGCAGATCGTCGGTGTCGTGCTTGTGCGGCGGGTAGCTCGACGAGTGCCCCGAAGGCGTGCGCACTTCCACCACCAGCAGCGAATGGGCCGGCTCGGTGTCCGGCAGGATGTCGCAGACGTAGCGGGTATTGGCGCCCTTACCGCGCACGCTGCGTTTCATGGTCTCGGGTTTGATCAGCCGTGGGCCGAGGTTCTCGGTTGGCGCACCGGGCGCCGCGCAAACGGCGATCTGCACATCACTCAACGCGACAATCCGGGCCTGACTGCCGGGCGGCAAGTACGCGGCGAACGGGGATTTGTCTTCAAACACCGACTGGCGATCCCCAAGGTTGTCCCAGTCGAACACGCCCTGCCCCGGCGTTTCACCCTTGATGCCGACCCGGCCGCTGAGCAGCACCAGGCACAGCTCCTTGTCACCGGCAGAGACCGGCAGGGTTTCGCCGAGGCTCAAGCGGTAAGCGGCGAAACCGACGTATTCAAGTTCACCTTTGCCCAACTCGACCATGGTCCGGCCACGGGCATTGCTTTTGACCAGCAGGCTCATCGTGCCGTCCTCTCGTCGAGCAGCGCACGCAAGGTGTCGAAGCCTTTTTTGGCATAGACGTAGCTCGGGGCCACCGCCGGGTCCTGCTCGGCCTCGACCACCAGCCAGCCCTGGTAATCGGCCGCCAGCAGCACGTCGAGCAGTTCGGCGAAGTCGATGTCGCCATCTCCCGGCACGGTGAAGGTGCCGTTGATGATGCAGTCCGGGAAGCTCCACAGATTGTTGCGCGCCAACTGCACTACCGGTTTGCGCACGTCCTTGAAATGCACGTGGCAAATGCGTGAGATGTGTTTGCGCAGCACCTGCAAGGGTTCACCGCCCCCCATGTAGCAATGGCCCGAATCGAAGAGCAGGCCGACTTCACTGCCGGTCAACGTCATCAGGGTGTCGATGTCCGACGGGGATTCGACGTAGGCGCCCATATGGTGGTGATACGCCAGGCGTACACCCTGTGACAGGGTGAAGCGCGCCAGCTCGGTCAGTTTGTCAGCGTATTCCTGCCACGCCTGTTCGGTGTGAAAACGCGGGCGCTCGACCAGAGGAATACGTTGCCCTTGAATGGAATCGGCGACTTCACCGTAAACCAGCACCTTGGCGCCGTTCTTCGCCAGCAGCTCGACATGGCTGGCAATGGCGTCGATTTCCTCGGCCACGGAGCGGCGTGCCAGGCGACTGGAATACCAGCCGGACACCAGCGCCAGGTCATACGGGCGCAGCACATCGCCAACGCCTTTGGCGTCCTTGGGGAATTTGCCGTTGAGTTCGAAGCCTTCGTAGCCGATCTCCTTGCCTTCGCCGAGGGCGGTGCTCAGCGGCGTCTCGCCACCGAGGGACGGCAGGTCGTCGTTGCTCCAGGAGATCGGGTTGATGCCAATTCGGATAGCGGGCATGGCTGCACCTTTTATTGTTTTCTGAATTTCCGTTGAATCTGAGGCCGCCTTCGCGGGCAAGCCTCGCTCCTGCGGGAAGCTACGGCGATCTGCAGGAGCGAGGCTTGCCCGCGAAAAACGATAACGCGGTGTCGCGTCAAGCGCGGGCTGTGCGCCAGGCATCGATCAATTCGACAAACGTGCCCTGCACCTGTCGAATCAGCGCCTCGTCGTCGATTTCCCCGGCTAGCCACGCACGGCTTGGTTCCTGAAAAATCGTCCGCCCCACGGCGAACCCTCGGCATGTCCGGCTCTGGCTCGCCTGTTGAAACCCTTCGGCCAATGTCGCCGCCGGGGCATTCAAGCCCAGCAACACCACGCCTCGGCAGTACGGATCGCGCTCCTGGATCAGCTCGTCGAGTTGCTTCCATTCCTCGGCGCTCTGGGCTTCGATCTTCCACCACGCCGGGTAGATGCCCAGGTTGTAGAGGCGCTTGAGCGCGCGATACAACACGTCCGGGTGCGTCGAGGGATGATCCTTGGGCGGGATGATTTCCAGCAGCAGTTCGTGACCGCTGACTTGCGACGCCTGGTACAAACCCTTGATCTGCGCTTCCTGCTCCAGGCGTAGCATTGGCTCGTCGTCCGGGTGAAATTGCACCAGGCATTTGATGATTTGCTCTTGCGGCCAGGCAATCAGGTTGCTGCCGATCGAACGCCCGTGTTCGAAGGCCAGTGGACGGGAGTTTTGTATCTCGACCGGCCGCGCCACCCACCAGCCACGACCGGTGGCCGCGTTCAGCGAGTCCTGGCCGAAACGCTGGTCCGCCAGCAGCCCGACATCGGCCTCGATGCCCTGCTCGCGCAAATCGCTTTCGACCCGCTCCACGGCTTTGATAAAGAGTTGTTTGAGTTCGCTGATGACGCCGAGGTCGCGACCGCCCTTTTGCGCCAGTTCCACCAATTGCCAACGATGGTCGAAGGCAAAGATGAACAGTTGCTTCCACGGCTTGCGCGACACACTGACCTGATGCAGGCGTTGCAACGTGGCGTCCTGATCCGGCCGGGTAATCGGCACCGGACTGTTGAACAGGTAATCGAGCTCGGCACGGGTCGGCATCGCCGGGGCGCAGGCATGGCGTGACACCACCAGGCCACCGCAGGCATTGGCCAACCGGCAGCAATGCTCGTCGCTGGCATCCTCCAGCCAACCGCTGAGGAAGCCGGCCATAAAGGCATCACCGGCCCCCAGCACGTTCAGCACTTCGACCCGCACACCGGGATAAATCGCGCCATCTTCCAGACGCTCCGGGATCATCCCGTGAATCACCGTGCAGCCTTGCGGACCGAGTTTGACCACCAGGGTCGCATCACTCAATCGACGGACATTGCGCAGCGCGGTGAGCAAATCCTCGGAACCACCGGCAATCAGAAACTCTTCTTCGGTGCCGACAATAAGATCGAAACGCGGGAGGATTTTCTGCACATGCTGACTGACGTTCTGGTCGGCAATGAACCGGGTTTCGCCATCAGCCTTGCCGGCAAGCCCCCACAGGACCGGGCGGTAGTCGATGTCCAGAACCCGTTTGACGTTGTGTTTTTCGGCATAGTCCAGCGCCTGGATGCTCGCCTTGTAGACGCCGTCGGTGGAGAAGTGCGTGCCGGTGATCAGCAAGGCTTTGCTGGAGGCGATAAAGGCTTCGCTGATGTCTTCGGCCCGTAGCGCCATGTCGGCGCAGTTTTCACGGTAGAACACCAAAGGAAAGGTCTCGCGGTCCTTGAGGCCGAGCAACACCATCGCCGTCAGGTGCTCCGGATCAACGTTGATACCGCTGGTGTCGCAGCCTTCGCGGGCCAGGGATTCGACCAGGAAACGCCCCATGTGGTCGTCCCCTACCCGGCTCAGCATCGCCGACTTGAGCCCCAACCGGGCGGTGCCGAAAGCGATGTTGGCGGACGATCCACCGAGGTACTTGGCGAAGCTGCTCACATCCTCCAACCGCGCCCCGACTTGCTGCGCATAGAGGTCGACACCCAGTCGCCCCAGGCAAATCAGATCCAATTGGCGTCCACTGGCAAAACGAGTCTGGCCCATGCTGGCTCCTGTTATTTTTATCAGCCTGTGTTCAGGACGATGACCGTGCCGAACACTCTTGGTGGATGCAGACTAAAACGACCGGGACCGAACAATCAATAATTATTCCAAATAATTTTTACGTGGAATATTTTTTCCAATAAGCTTCATTACAAGCACTCCAGACGCGGTGCATCGTTTCAGCAAGCCTCACACTACCGCAAGCTCATGATTTTGTTCGGGCCTACCCTGTAGACTGCGCACAGCCAACCTATTGTCCTGGGACGCGGTGAAACATCGTCGCTAGTAAGTACAAGCCAAGAACAAGCCAGAAGGATTCCTTATGTCCCGCACCGATCAGCCGGATACGACCGAGAGCACGCCCGAGAGCGATCTTGTCAGCCCCCCGATCAATGCCGAGCGCCTGCTGCAGCTGATCACCAATGAATACGAAAGCCTGCCGCGCCAGCTCAAACGCATTGCCAGTTACATGAGCCAGCAGAGCGACCGGATCATGGTCGACCGCATCAGCGACATCGCCCGCGAGTGCGAAGTGCATCCGTCGGCCATCGTGCGGTTTTCCCAGCGTTTCGGCTTCAGCGGTTTCAGCGAAATGCAGGCATTGTTCCGCGAGGCGTATACCCACAAAACCACGCCGGTACAGAACTACCAGCAGCGCATTCGCAGCATGATCGCCAACAAGTCGCAGAAAGCCAGCGGCGGCGACCTGGCGCGCGAGTGCATCGACGCGACCCTGTCGGGCATCGAGCGACTGGGGCTGGAACTCGATGACCAGGCCTTCGACAAGGCCGTGGACCTGGTGGTCAACGCCGACAACATCTACGTGGTCGGCGTGCGTCGTTCGTTCGCGGTAGCCGATTACCTGGTCTACAACCTGCAACACACCAACAAGCGCATTCATTTGGTGTCTGGGCTCGGCGGCAGCTACCGCGAGCAGATGCGCAGCGTCCGCGCCAATGACCTGGTGATCGCCATCAGCTTCACGCCATACGGCAAGGAAACCCAGCACTGCCTGCGCATCGCCCAGCATCATCAGGCGAAAACCCTGATCATCACCGACAGCAATCTCTCGCCCCTGGCCAAGCGCGCCAACACCCTGCTGCTGGTCAACGAAGGCAGTTCGTTTGCGTTCCGTTCATTGAGTGCGACCCTGTGCCTGTGTCAGGCGCTGTTTATCGCCGTGGCCTATCGACTGGAGTTGAAGGTCGATGAGATTCACGAACAGGTCGGGTTCGACGACTGACCCGGACACAGGTGTTACGGTTCCGCATACGGCGACTCAGCGATCACGTGTAAATATTTATTCTAAAAATTGAAACAAGAGAATATTTATTCTATAAATTGGATCTCTGAAAACAAGAATCCAAAGGATCCTGTCATGCGCGAACTCGGAATCGGACTTATCGGCACGGGTTTCATGGGCCGTGCCCATGCCCTGGCCTTTCGCAACGTCAGTGCGGCATTCGAACTGCCCTTCACGCTTCGCCTCGCCGCCCTGGCCGACGCCGATCCCGTTCGTGCGCAAGCATGCGCCACTGCCTGGGGCTTTGAGCAGGCCCATGGCGACTGGCAGCAATTGATCGACGACCCCAAGGTCAACCTGATCGCCATCACCACCCCCAACCATCTGCACTACCCGATGGCCATGGCCGCTCTTGCCGCCGGCAAGGCGGTGTACTGCGAAAAACCGCTGGCGGTAAACCTTGAACAGGCGAATGCCATGCACGTGGCGGCCAAGGATGCCGGGGTGGTCACCCGTGTCGGCTACAACTACCAGCACAACCCGATCATTGGCCTGGCACGTGAATTGATTCTGAGCGGCGAACTCGGCGAGATCATCAGTTTTCAGGGCGAATTCAGCGAAGATTTCATGGCCGATCCAGCGTCCCCCTGGTCGTGGCGCTGTGAGGCCGGGCATGCCGGCGGGGCGTTGGCGGATCTGGGCAGCCACTTGCTCGCCATGGCGCGCCATCTGCTGGGTAATGTCGAAGCGGTGTGCGCCGACTCCCAGACCGTGCACCACCAGCGCCCGGTCACGGCCGGTAGCCAGGATCAACGCAGCATTGCTGTCGACGATCAAGCCCATGCCTTGCTGCGCTTTGCCAGCGGCGCCCGTGGCACCTTCAGCAGCAGTTGGCTCAAGCACGGCTACAAGAATCATCTGAGCTTCGAGATCAGCGGTACCCGAGGTACCCTGGCGTTCGATCAGGAGCGTTTGAATGAGTTACGCCTGTGCCGCGCCGGCCAGGACGGTTTCCAGCGTTTACTCGCCGGACCGGACTTGCCCGGTTACGCAGCGTTCAGTCCAGCGCCGGGGCATCAGTTGGGCTACAACGAGTTGAAGACGCTGGAAGTGCATGAGCTGATCATGGCCTTGGCGGGCCACGGACAAGCCGGCACCGATTTCGAGCAAGCCTTTGAAGTGGAGCGACTGGCGACGGCGATTCGCCTGGCGGCGCGGGAACAGCGCTGGGTCAATATCAGCGAGGTCTGATCGCAATAGGCGTTGAAGAACGCCAATTCCTGTGGGAGCGAGCCTGTTCGCTCCCACAATTGCTCTGCGTGCTGCGGGCGTTTTGCGACCGGCGCAGACAATCACCCGCGCTAAACTCCGACATCATCAAACTTTCCCCGCCAATCGCTCCGGCCACCTTCACGCCAGCATCAAGCCCCCCGGATGATCAGGACGGCTGCCCAATCCTGTCAGCGTGGATAATCCTGCGACTCATGGGCATTCACCGAACCACGAGGCACTATGCCTCGTGGACCTCAGACTCATTACTGGCCAACGAACGTCTTTCACATGATCAACGAGAACAAAGGCATACAGTCCGTCGAGCGCGCGATGATGATCCTTGAAACCATCGCAGCGGCAGGGGGCGAAATCCGCTTGGTGGACCTTGCGGCGCAATCCGGACTGCACAAGAGCACCTTGCACGGCCTGCTCAATACACTGGCCGCCATGGGCTACATTGCCCGCCGTGGCACCCACTATGCGTTGGGTTTGCGCCTGCGCGAAATCGCTCAACCGTTGAACGACGCCGATGCGTTGCTGCGTGAAGCCTTTGCCCCTGCGCTGCGCACGCTGGCCGAACGCAGTGGCGAAACCTGTTTCCTCGCAGCGCCCTGTGGCACCCGCGAATACCTCTACATGGATGCCCTGGAAGGCAGCGGCAACTTGCGTGTTGCAAGCCCGCGCGGGCGTCGCGCCGGGCTGACCACCTCGGCCATCGGTAAAATATTCCTGGCCTTTGACGAGGACCTGCGGCGCAGCCTGCGTCGAGCGGACTTGCTGCCTGCGGAACTGGAAATCGAGTTGGCCGGTATCGTCACCCATGGCTATGCGTTAGACCTTGAAGAAGCCGAGCCGGGGCTTAACTGCGTCGCCCTGCCCCTGCGTTTGCAAGGTCGCGTGGTGGCGGCGCTCGGTGTTGCCGCGCCCGCCTCACGCCTGCCCAAGACAGCGTTGTGCACGTTGGCGAACCACGCCATGCGCGAAATGTTCGACATGCTCAAACTTTAGCCGCCAATGGCCTGGGGCATATTCCCTTGAACAGCAATCGTCGGGATCATCGCGGTCCTGTCGTTTTACTCAATGGAGTCCCGAATGTTTGAGCAATTGTCCCAGCAGGTCATTAACCGTGCACAAGCGCAGGCGCGTGATCAGGGTTTCGCCGTCTGCATCAGCGTGGTCGACGATGCCGGACTTCTGCGCCATTTCGTGCGCATGGATGACGCCGTCCCAGGCGCCATCGATGTTTCGCTGAAAAAAGCACGCACGGCTGCGTTGTTTCGCACCGACAGCGCCGAACTGGGTATGGAAGCGCAACCGGGCGGAGCCATTTACTCGCTGGAGGCTACCAACGGCGGCCTGATCAGCTTTGGCGGTGGCGTGGTGCTGCGTGATGAACACGGCAAGGTCATCGGCGCCGTTGGCGTTGCCGGGGCGACCGTCGAGGCGGATCAGGTGATTGCCCTGCAGGCAGCGGGTCGTCCATGAACCCGAGCACGCAACGTATTCACCCTGGCGTGGTGGCGCTGGCGGTGACCGCTTTCGCTATCGGAATGGCCGAGTTCATTGTCGTCGGCATTCTCCCGGCTATCGCCTCTGACCTCGACATCCCACTGGCGCGTGCGGGGAGCCTGGTCGGGCTGTACGCATTGGCGCTGGCACTGGGCACGCCGCTGACCGTTCTGGCACTGGCGCGCCTGCCGCGCAAACCGGTGCTGCTGGCGTTGATTGCGTTGTTTCTGGGCGGGAATCTGCTGGCAGCGCTCTCCACCGATTACCCTTGGTTACTGGCAGGACGCATCATCACCGCGCTTGCCCATGGCAGCTTTTTTGCCATCGGTGCCACCGTCGCCGCCAGCCTGGCGCCAAAGGGACAGGCAAGCAAAGCCATTGCCGTGATGTTCGCCGGCCTGACGCTGGCGATGGTCATCGGTGTGCCGATTGGCAGCATCCTGGGTAACGCGATGGGGTGGCGGCTGCCGTTTTATGCGGTCGCGCTGCTGGCTGCCCTGGCCTTGATAGCCTGTGCGCGGTGGTTGCCGAACGTACCGACGCCGCCGTCGGGCAAAGCTCTCACTCAGCTGGCGGCACTCAGGCACCCGGCCATTCTGGCGATGATGGCCGTGACCGTGCTGGGTTTTGGTTCAAGCTTTGCCGCCTTCACCTTTATCACCCCGATCCTCACCGACATCAGCGGCTTTTCCACCGCGACCGCCAGTTTGTTGTTGGTCGTATTCGGTGTTGCGACCCTGGTCGGCAATCTGGTCGGGGGCCGACTCGCGGCCTCGATGGGCTGGCAATCGGCGCTGCGAATGATCTTTGTGCTACTGACACTCGTGCTGGCGGCGGTCGCACTGCTGTTGCCCTATCAACTGCCGATGGTAGTGATGCTGTTTTTCTGGGGCGCGCTGGCCTTCGGTCTCTCTCCCGCCGCCCAGGCCGGCATGCTGGCCACCGCCGAACGCTATACCCCGCACGCCGTGGCGTTCGCTTCGGCGCTGAACATTTCGGCCTTCAACCTCGGTATAGCCTTGGGCGAAACCAGCGGCAGTGCCCTGGTCGACAATGGGCAAATGGCTCTCACGCCCTGGGCTGGTGTTGTGACTGCGATCCTTGCGCAGTTGCCGCTGATCTGGCTGCTGTCGCTCAACCGAAAAGACTCGCTTGAGCACCGAGCCGAAATCTGCAACCCCTGAGCAACCCCCAATGCTGATCAATCACATGGGAACGGCGATGAGCAATATCGCCGTCCCGTGTGCAGCGGTGGCGGCGATCACGCCGTAGCGCATGCGGACGAAAGCACAGACCAACCCCTCCAGCAACGTGAACAGTAGAATCGGCCAGCCAATCCGGGTGACGCTCAGTGCCAGAAACGAATGGCTGGCCGAGAACGCGACAGCGCTGATCAAGGCGGCTCGTATCGCAGAGGTGTGGTGTTCGAGGTGACCTTGCAGGAACCCGCGAAACAGCACTTCTTCCAACGCATTCCCGCCGTAGGCCAGCACGACCATGCCCATCAACCAGGGCCAGTAACCGGCTATTTCGCCTACACCGATGCCTTGATAGAGCCGCAGCGGAACGCCGATCGCACACCCGGCCGCAACACCCAGCGCAAGCCCTGCGGCCAGATTGCCCTTCTTCCAGACGACGAGTTGCCAAAGCTGCGGGGCGATCCTTGCCAGCGCGGCGACGATCGCCAGCGACAGCGCACCCAGCACGGCCAGGACAAACGGATTCGCAACAAAGCCGATCTGCACATCGCCACTCAGGGACCATAAACGCAGCGGTGTCATCACATCGCGCAGCAGGACGAAGGTCAGCAGCAGGATCGCAATACGCAAACCGGGTTGCGTCTTCGGCGTCAGCCAGAACCAGAGAGCACAGAGGCTAAAACCGGGCAGCAGATAAGTGCCGTAATCGATCAGTAGCGAAAGTCCCTCTTCAATCATGTGTCTGTCCGTTGGCGTCGAGGCGAGTGCCGGGTTATAGCATCCACTTCAGAAGAATGTGAGTGGCAATCCAGGGAGACGCCGCGGCCACGCCCAATCCGAACACCAGGAAAGCGGACAGATAAACCGCAAAAAACCGAATCAGCGCCCGCCTCGACATCACCCGCCTCCAGAAACATTGAAATGCTCAAACCGGCTTAATGGCTTGGACGTGCGGCCATTTGCACAGTTCAATGTTCCGCGAGGCGGTGCAAACAGCAGAAGCACCGATCAAGCAGCGATCAAGCAGCGATTGGAGACGGTGTCGGGGGTGGACATTCAACTGAAGGGCGACGTGGCGGGTTTTGCGATTGATCGGCGGATCAGCGGGGCTTGCGCGAGTGATGTGCTGAAATCGCTGTGTGACAACTATCGGGACAAGCTTGTATGCCGCAATGAACCGGGGCGAACCCTCATCGAACGTAAACCCTGAAAATTACTGCGCAAAACAATGTGGGAGCTAGCCTGCTGGCGATGGCGGACTGTCAATCAACAGTGATGTTGAATGTTCAGCCGCCATCGCCAGCAGGCTAGCTCCCACAGGGATTGCTGTTAACCCGACAACCGGATCAACAGCACTTTGGCCCGGCCTTGCTTCCGTAACGGGCTTCCTGGCGTTCCCGGAAGAACACCTCGTAACTCATCACCGGTTTGTCCGGATGTTTGGTCTGCATATGCTCGACGTAAGTATCGTAGTCGGGCATGCCGACCATCAGGCGCGCGGCCTGACCGAGGTATTTACCAAGGCGACTCAGGTCATTGAACATGCAGCACTCCTCGATCACGCATTCGGCAGGGCCTGGAATGGCGCTTCTTTATCCGTGCGCTCCTTGGTTCCCCACGCGGCAATGCCGACCTTGAGGGCAAAGAACAGGATGCTGAACACCACCAACAGGAACAGCGCGGTCAACGTCGCATTGGTGTAGGCGTTGTAGATCACGTGCTGCATCTGCTCGATGCTCTTGGCCGGGGCGAGTACCTGACCGTTGGCCAAGGCATCGCTGTACTTCTTGGCCAGCGCGAGGAAGCCGATGGCCGGGTTGGCGTCGAACAGCTTGATGAAGCCGGCGGTGGTGGTGCAGATCAGCAGCCAGACCGCAGGCAGCATGGTCACCCAGACGTAGCGCTGGCGCTTCATTTTGATCAGCACAACCGTCGCCAACATCAGCGCGATACCGGCCAGCATCTGGTTGGAGATGCCGAACAGCGGCCACAAGGTGTTGATGCCACCCAGCGGATCGATCACGCCTTGGTAGAGCAAGTAACCCCACATCGCCACACAACCGGCGGTGGCGATCAGGTTGGCGGTCCAGGATTCGGTGCGTTTCAGCGCCGGCACGAAGGAGCCGAGCAAATCCTGCAACATGAAGCGACCGGCACGGGTACCGGCATCGACTGCGGTCAGGATGAACAGCGCTTCAAACAGGATCGCAAAGTGGTACCAGAACGCCATGGTGTTTTCACCCGGCAGGACGTGGTGCAGGATCTGCGCGATACCGACCGCCAGGGTCGGAGCACCGCCGGCACGGGCCAGGATGGTGGTTTCACCGATGTCCTTGGCCACTGCTTGCAGCGCTTCCGGGGTAATTGCAAAGCCCCAGCTGCTGACAGTCTGCGCAACCGAAACAGCATCCGCGCCGACAATCGCCGCTGGGCTGTTCATGGCGAAGTACACGCCCGGATCGATCACCGATGCCGCAACCATGGCCATGATGGCGACGAAGGATTCCATCAGCATGCCGCCGTAACCGATGTAGCGGGCATGACCTTCACTGGCGAGCAGCTTCGGCGTGGTGCCGGAAGCGATCAGCGAGTGGAAACCCGATACCGCGCCACAGGCAATGGTGATGAACAGGAACGGGAACATACCGCCCTTCCACACCGGACCGGTGCCATCGATGAACTGGGTCAGTGCCGGCATTCTCAGCTCGGGCATGGTGATCAGAATGCCGATCGCCAATGCCACAATGGTGCCGATTTTCAGGAACGTGGAGAGGTAGTCACGCGGTGCCAGAATCAGCCACACCGGCAGTACCGCGGCAACGAAACCGTAGCCGATCAGCATCCAGGTGATTTGAATGCCGGTGAAGGTGAAGGCCTTGGCCCAGACCGGGTCAGCGGCAATCTGCCCGCCCAGCCAGATCGAGCCCAGCAGCAGGAACACGCCGATGATCGAGATTTCACCGATGCGACCCGGACGGATGTAGCGCATGTAGATGCCCATGAACATCGCGATCGGGATGGTCGCCATCACCGTGAACATGCCCCAAGGGCTTTCGGCCAGGGCTTTGACCACGATCAGCGCCAGCACCGCGAGGATGATGATCATGATCAGGAAGCAGCCGAACAGCGCGATGGTGCCGGGGATGCGGCCCATTTCTTCACGGACCATGTCGCCCAGGGAGCGGCCGTTGCGGCGGGTGGACATGAACAGGACCATGAAGTCCTGAACCGCACCGGCCAGCACCACACCGGCGATCAGCCAAAGTGTGCCGGGCAAGTAACCCATCTGCGCCGCCAACACCGGACCGACCAGCGGACCTGCGCCGGCGATGGCTGCGAAGTGGTGACCGAAGAGTACGTGTTTGTTGGTCGGAACGTAGTCCAGACCATCGTTATTGAGTACGGCGGGAGTGGCTCGATTGGGGTCCAGTTGCATCACCTTGTTGGCGATGAACAGGCTGTAGTAGCGGTATGCGACGAGGTAGATGGCAACGGCTGCGACTACGATCCAGAGGGCGTTGATCGCTTCGCCGCGGCGCAGGGCCACGACACTCAGCGCAAACGCTCCCAGAACAGCCACGGCAAACCAGGCGAGGTGTTTAGCCAGACGGGGCATAGCGTGTCTCCTGCCGACAGCTTGTGACTGCGGCGGTAATTTTTATAATTGTGTCCGCTGTGCGGAGCTGGCCCAATATCCGCGCATGCCGTCTACAAATAAATCCGCGTTACTACGTACGCGCTCTCTACGTAGTTCTACGTAGACGCGCAAAACCTGTAGGAGCCGGCTTGCTGGCGATCCAGGCGACGCGGTGTATCAGTCACGCCGCCATCGCCAGCAAGCCGGCTCCTACAATTCGGCGTTGTCCGGTCATTCCGTCCAGCAGCGCTACTGGACGTGCGCATCTTTGGCATATGATGCCGGCCTTCGCCTTCCCCCGGTCCGGACAGGAGCCCAGATGCAGCTCAAACACAAAATCGTCGCGCTCGGGATTTTGCCGCTGGTGTTGGCGATCGCTGTCATCTGCGGGCTGGTGATTTCCCTGAACCGCCAGGTGGGTGATCAACAGGCGCAATTGATCGAAGACAGCATCCTGGCGAGCAAGCGCGCCGAACTGAAAAACTACGTGGAAATGGCGCAAAGCCTGATCGCGCCGCTGTACGACGACGGCCACGGTGACGAACACGCCCAGCAACGCGTGCTGGAAGAACTGCGCAAACTCAGCTTTGGCATCAATGGCTACTTCTTCGTGTACGACCGCGAAGGTCGCAGCCTGATGCACGCGCGGCAGTCGGAACTGGTCGGCCAATACCTGTGGGACATGAAGGACCCGCACGGCCTGCCGGTGATTCAGGCGTTGCTCAAAAGTGCGCAATCGGGCGAAGGCTTTCAACGCTACGCCTGGAACAAGCCGTCCTCCGGCCAGGTCACCGACAAGCTCGCCTACGTGGTGATGCTGGATCGCTGGGGCTGGATGCTCGGCACCGGCATTTACCTTGAGGACGTCGAACGCGCGACCCAACAGGCGCGTGACGAGGTGGCCCAGGGCATCCGCAAAACCATGCTGGCGATTGCCGCCGTGGCGCTCGTGGCGGTGCTGTTCGTGTTTGCCAGCGGCATGACACTGAACGTCAGCGAGCACCGTCTGGCCGACAAAAAACTGCAACGCCTGACCCAGCGAATCGTCAGTTTGCAGGAGGAAGAACGCTCGCGGGTTTCCCGTGAGCTGCACGACGGCATCAGTCAGGTGCTCGTCTCCATCAAGTTCCAGTTCGAACTCGCCAGCCATGTGCTGGAGAATGGACAAGACAAGGGGTTGAGTATTTTAAGAGAGGCCACGGAACGTCTCGGCGAGGCGATTGGCGAGGTGCGCAGCCTCTCCCACGACCTGCGCTCATCCTTGCTCGACACCCTGGGGCTGTCGGCGGCCATCGGTCAACTTGCCGAGGAATTCGAGCAACGCAGCGGCCTCACCGTGACCTACAACGACAACGAATTCGACTGCCATCTGGTCGATGGCGCGGCGGTTTCGTTGTTTCGCATTGTGCAGGAAGGCCTGACCAACATTGAACGCCACGCACAGGCAAAAAACGTTTCCATCAACCTGCACGGTTCTGAAGAATCCATCCGGCTGACGGTGATCGATGACGGTATCGGCTTCAACGTCGCCCAGGTCGAACGTGGCCATGCCGGCATCGGCCTGCGTAATATCCGTGAGCGTGTCGAGCACTTTGGCGGCCGGTTCGAGCTGATCTCGGTGCCGGGAAGAAGTGAGCTGGACGTGCTGCTGCCCATGAAAATGCCCGGCACAAAACGCTGATCAGACAATAAGAGTGAATGCCCGTGATAAACCTGCCCTCCCCGATCCGCGTCGCCCTGGTCGACGATCACTCTCTGGTTCGCGACGGGATCAAGGCGCTGCTGTCCGTCATGGCCCCGCTGGAAGTGGTGGGTGAAGCCGAGAATGGCGCGGACGCCATCGAGATGGTCGGACGCTGCCAGCCTGACCTGTTGCTGGTCGACATCAGCCTCAAGGACATGAACGGGCTGGAGCTGACCCGGTTGCTGCGCAGCCAGTACCCGTCGCTCAAAGTGCTGGTGCTGAGCATGTACGACAATTATGAATACGTGAGCGAGTCCGTGCGTTCGGGTGCCAGCGGTTATGTGCTGAAGAACGCGCCGTCACGGGAAATCATCGCCGCCATCGAAGCCATTGCCAGCGGCGGCACGTTCTACAGCGCGGAAATTGCCCAGCGGCTCATTGCTGATAAAAGTACCGACAACGAGCTGACGCCGCGTGAAAGCCAGGTGTTGTACAAAATGGCCCAGGGGATGAACAACAAGGAAATGGCCCGCGACCTCGACATCAGCGTGCGCACGGTTGAAACCCATCGCCTGAGCATCCGCCGCAAACTCAACATCGACAAACCGGCGGCGCTGGTCAAATACGCCATCGACCATGGGATCATTTCCCCATAAGCCTTACGCCTCCTACAGGATCGGGGGCGTTGCCGATTTTTTATCTGAGCCACCGGAGACACCCGTGCCACCGTTGACCACCCGCGAGATTTACCAGCTATTGCGCGACGCCGCCCTGGAGGTTCGTCCCCTGCGGCTGATAGGCGAACCTTCCGCATCCGGTCTGGTGCAGGTCGACATCGAGGGTTGGCAGCTGACCCTCGACGTCGACGACAACCACTTGCGCCGCTGCCAACGCTGCCAGAGCCCGGACGGCCGCGAGGGCCTGTTCGACAATTGGCAACGTTACGGCACCGACCCGGTCAGTCTGCTCAGCACCTGGGAGCTGGCGCAGATAGAACGCCTGCTGACCGAGCTCAAAAACGCGGTTTGACCGCCTTCCAGTCCGGTTTGTAACGCTGCATCTGCTTCACGTCATCGCGCTGGCGGATGCCACAGGTCAGGTATTGGTCATGCAGCTTGCCCAGTTGATCGTGATCCAGTTCCAGACCCAACCCCGGCGCGCGCGTGATTTTCACGCAGCCATCGACGATCGGCAGCTTGCCGCCCTTGATCACTTCTTCATCCGGCTCCTGCCACGGGTAATGCGTGTCGCAGGCGTAATCCAGATTGGGCACCGCGGCCGCAACATGCGCCATCGCCATCAGGCTGATGCCCAGGTGCGAGTTGGAGTGCATCGACACGCCAAGACCAAAGGTGTCGCACATTTTCGCCAGCGCCTGCGTGTCGCGCAGCCCGCCCCAGTAATGGTGATCGGCGAGGACAATCTGCACGCTGTTCAACGCCACGCTACGCCGGAACTCGTCGAAATCGGTGACCACCATGTTGGTCGCCAGCGGCAGCCCGGTGTGTTTGTGCAGCTCGGCCATGCCGTCGAGGCCCGGCGTCGGGTCTTCATAATATTGCAGGTCATCGCCCAGCAACTCAGCCATGCGAATCGATGTTTCCAATGACCAGTTGCCATTCGGGTCAATGCGCAGCGGGTAACCGGGGAAGGCCTTTTTCAGCGCCTTGATGCACGACACTTCGTGCTCCGGCGGCAGCGTGCCGGCCTTGAGTTTGATGCTCTTGAAGCCGTAGGCCTCGATCATCCGCCGTGCCTGGGCAACGATCTGCTCTTCGTTCAGCGCCTCGCCCCAATTGTCCGGTTTGTAGGGTGAATCGACATGCTGCGCGTACTTGAAAAACAGGTAGGCGCTGAACGGAATCTCGTCGCGAATCGCCCCGCCCAGCAAGTCCACCAACGGCACGTTCAACGAATGCGCCTGCAAATCCAGGAACGCCACTTCGAACGCCGAATACGCATTGCTCACTGCTTTGCTGGCATGGGAGCCCGGTGCCAGTTCCGCGCCGGCAATGCTCGCCGGTTTGTTCGCCGCCACGGTAGCCTGGACGATGCGCCGCAGTTGATTGAGGTCGAACGGGTCGAGACCGATCAATTGCGATTGCAGTTGCTGCTGGATCAACAGCGCCGGTGCATCGCCGTAACTTTCACCGAGACCGATGTAGCCATTGTCGCTCTCGATCTCGATGATCGAACGCAGTGCGAACGGCTCATGAATCCCGCTGGCGTTGAGCAGCGGCGGATCACGGAAAGCGATGGGGGTGACGGTGACTCGTTTGATTTTCAAGAGGCTGCTCCCTTTGGACCTGAGCTCAAGGCTTGATGACTGACTGATTTTTCTGACGCTGCGATGTCGGCAGGTTGGCCGCTCAACACGCGAATGGGATCACCACGCGGGGCGGTGCGGGCAAAGAAGATCACCACCGCCGCCACCAGCGAGGTGGCCGCCAGCCCGTAGAGACCGCCCTCGATGGAGCCGGTTTTTTGTTCGAGGAAACCGAATGCTGTCGGGGCGACGAAGCCGCCGAGGTTGCCGATGGAGTTGATCAACGCGATCACCGCCGCGGCGATGCGCGCATCCAGATAGCCTTGCGGAATAGGCCAGAACAACGCCGAAGCGGCCTTGAAACCAATCGCGGCAAAACAGATGGCGACGAAGGCGAAAACCGGCCCGCCAGTGGTGGACATGAACATGCCGAATGCGGCGATCACCAGGGTCAAGGCGACCCAGGCCTGCTGGTATTTCCATTTGCTGGCCATTGCGGCGAAGCCGTACATCGCGACGATGGAAATGATCCACGGAATCGAGTTGAACAGGCCGACCTGGAAGTCGCCGAGGTTGCCCATTTTCTTGATCATGCTCGGCAGCCAGAACGTCGCGCCGTAGATGGTCAGGGCAATGGAAAAGTAGATGAAACAGAACAGTGCGATCTGCTTGTCGGCGAGCAATTTGAACATCGACGGCTTGACCGTCTGCGTGGCTTCGCGGGCCTGCTGTTCGAGGGCGATGGCGCCCACCAGTGCGTCCTTTTCTTCCTCGCTCAGCCAATTCGCCTGGCGTGGATGGGACTGCAACCAGAACCAGACAAACCCGCAGAGCACGATCGAGGCGAAGCCTTCGATCAGGAACATCCACTGCCAACCGTGCAGGCTGAAACCGCTGACGTGCAACAGCGCACCGGACACCGGCCCGGAAATCACCGAGGCAATGGCCGAGCCGCTGAGGAAGATCGCCATGGCCTTGCCGCGTTCGGTCGACGGCAACCATTGGGTGAAGTAATAAATGATGCCGGGGAAGAACCCTGCCTCGGCCGCACCGAGGATGAAGCGCAGCACATAGAAACTGGTTTCGCCGCGCACGAACGCCATGGCCATGGCCGCTGCGCCCCAGGTGAACATGATGCGCGTCAGCCAGGCGCGGGCGCCGTAGCGTTGCAGCAGCAGGTTGGAGGGGACTTCGAAGATTGCGTAACCGATGAAGAACAGCCCGGCACCGAGGCCATAGGCCGCGGCGCCAATGCCGAGGTCGGTTTCCATGTGACTGCGCACGAAGCCGATGTTGACCCGGTCGATGTAATTGACGATGAACATCACCACGAACAGCGGCAGCACATGGCGCTTCACCTTGGCCGCTGCGCGGGCGAGCACAGTTGGATCGGGCGGACTCTGGAGGGTATTCAAGGGGGCGACTCCCGTTCATTGTTTTTTTAGGGACGCGCCGATCATGGACGCCGACATTGATCCCGTCTAATCTAACTTGGCATTCGATTGATACCTGGATTAGATCAATGTTCGAACTGACCCAACTGCGCTGCTTCACCACGGTGGCCACCGAACTGAACTTCCGGCGCGCCGCCGAACGGTTGAACATGACCCAGCCGCCGCTCAGCCGACAGATTCAGCTGCTGGAGCATCACCTGGGCGTCGAGCTGTTCACCCGCACCACCCGCAGCGTCGCCCTGACCGCCGCTGGCCGCGCCTTCTTCATCGAGGCGCAGAACCTGCTCGAACGTGCCCAGCAAGCCGCCGCCACCGCCCGGCGTTTTGCCGAGGGCGATATCGGCACGGTCAACATCAGTTTTGTCGGCAGCGCGGTGTATGAATTCCTGCCCAAGGTCATCGCCGAAGCCCGCCTCAAGCAACCGCACGTGAAAATCGACCTGTCGGAGATGAATACCTACCAACAGCACGAAGCCCTGCGCGCCCGCCGCATCGACCTGGGCATCGTCCGCGCGCCGTTGCTGGAACCGGGATATGCCACCGAGTGCCTGGTGCGCGAGCCGTTTGTCCTGGCCGTGCCCAGCCATCATCGATTGGCCAGCGCCGAAACCGTGTCGGTCAAAGACCTCGATGCACAACCGTTTCTAATGTACTCCCACGCCGCCTACCCACCGTTCAACGAACTGCTGACCGGCATGCTGCGCTCGGCCCGCGTCGCCCCGGAATACGTGCAGTGGCTGGGTTCGTCGCTGACCATTCTGGCGCTGGTCAACGCCGGCATGGGCCTGGCGCTGGTGCCACGGTGCGCCAGCAGCGTGGTGTTCAAGAACGTGGTGTTTCGCGATATCGACCTGGGGGAAGGCGTGCAGAGCGAGTTGCATCTGATCTGGCGCGAGAACAATGACAACCCGGCGTTTGCCATGTTGCTGGAAGGGATTCGCACGGCTGTTCGTGAAGGCTGGGGGTTGTGAGGGCTGAGCTGATTTCGTCGGTGTTTGTGCTGCCGTCTTCGCGGGCAAGCCTCGCTCCTACGGGTTTGAGTTGAAACACAATTTTGTGAACGACACCAACCCTGTAGGAGCGTGCGATGCGGCGACCCGACTTGCCCGCGAAGACATTTGTGTTATCGCCATCGCCGGCAATCCTTGCACCTGAAGATGTAGCGGTGAAGGTACGTCTGTCGGACACACGAAGTCGGCGGTAAATATGCACTCCTGCCCCGTGAACCTTGTTTCAACTCCCCAGTCTTACAGCGGCGCCAATTCCTCCCCTAACCGCTGCCATCTCTTCAGAGCTGTCCCTCCATGCGCCAAACCGCCCACGCCTTGCGCTTGACTTCGCTGTGCCTGTTTACCTTGCTTTCTATTACCACCCTCCCCGCCCACGCCGGCGCGGAACGGCAACTGGTGGAAGCCATCAACGATTACCGCGCCCACCCACAGCGCTGCGAGCGGCGTCCCGCCCAACGCTTGGCACCGCTGGCGCTGAAATCGAATCTGGCCTTGCCGGTCGGCTACGGCGGCGGCTTGCGGGACCGGTTGAAAGCGTCCGGTTATCAGGCAGTGACCGTGCGTAGCCTGCGCGTGGTCGGCGCGCAAGATGCCGAAGAGGCCTTCGACCTGCTGCAGAGCGATTACTGCTCGGCATTGCTGGATAGCCAATACGCCGATATCGGCGTCAGCCGCAGCCGCAGCGAATGGCAAGTGGTACTGGCGCGGCCGGTGCTGGACAGTCAAATGAACGACGCGCGAGCCGTCAGCAAGGCGTTGCTCGCCCAGGTCAACGCCGCGCGGGCAAAACCGCGTCTCTGCGGGCGCCAGCGCTTTGCCGCCGCCCGGCCATTGGCCTGGAATGCCAGCCTCGGGGCGGCGGCGCAGGGCCACAGCAAGGCAATGGCCTACGGGAATTACTTCGCACACCGCGATCCCGACGGCGATATGCCTGCCGACCGGGCGCGGGCTGCCGGATTCCGTGGCCGCCAGATCGGCGAAAACATCGCCGCAGGCCAAGGCTCACCGAGCAAGGCAATGGCAGGCTGGCTCGCCAGCCCCGGACATTGCGCCAACCTGATGAGCCCGTTGTTCACCCAAGTGGGAGCCGCCTACGCGACGGACGCTCGCAGTGACCAAGGGGTTTACTGGACGATGTTGTTTGGAGCGCCTTGAGGCCGGTCACACCATGGCCAGCGTGATGCGTCACGCTGGCCGCCGCACCGCCCTCACCTTCCCGCTGCCACCGCCGCCGCAGAAGAACTGATCGCCGCCATCGGACTCAAGTCCCGACACGCCGACGCCGATCGGCATCTTGATGCTGTGCAGCACTTCCCCGGTTTTGGCATCCACGCGGCGCAGCTCGCTTTCATCCCCTTCCCACGTTCCATGCCACAGCTGCCCGTCCACCCAAGTCACGCCGGTAACGAAGCGGTTGGACTCGATCGTGCGCAAAATCGCGCCGGTCTCGGGGTCGATCTGGTGGATTTTCCGGTCGCGATAGCGGCCGACCCACAGCGTCCCCTCAGCCCAGGTCAGCCCGGAATCATTGCCGCCACCCGGTGCCGGGATGGTGTTGAGCACTTTGCCGGTCTGCGGGTCGATTTTCTGGATGCGGTCGGCGGCGATCTGGAACAGGTGCTGGCCGTCGAAGGCCGTGCCTGCATCGGCGCTGACGTCGATTGAACGCAGGGTCTTGCCGCTGGCCGGGTCGAGGGCGATGAGTTTTTCGCCACTGGCAAACCAGACGCGCTCACCGTCCCAGGTCACGCCATGCACGCTGTCGACACCGGCGAACGGGCCATATTCGCGGAGGATTTCTGCGGTTGAGTGTTTCATCTCGGTTACCTCTTCAGGGGTTCGTGGCGTTCATCCTAGTCACTCGGCAGTGGCGCCGGGAGTAACAAGGTCGTCGCGAAACCCGGTACCGGCGGGGTCATCCAGCGCCGCGCCCGGCCACGTCCGAATGGCTGCACTTTGCCGGCCGCCGCCAGCGCGTCGAGTGTGCGCTGCACCGTGCGCTGGCTGGTGTCGAGCGCCAACGCCAGCGCCGAACTCGACCAGGATTCGCCGTCGGCGAGCAAGGCAAACAGCGCCGCGTGTCGTTCTTCGACCGGTTGCGCCAACACCACTACGTCAGATGAAACCAGCGCCACCAGCGCAAACCCGCGTTGAGTGGCGATGACGCCCGCCAAGGGTTTCAGCGCCGCACGCAAGCGCCCGACTTCGACACGCAAGCGCGCTCGATGGGACTCGTCCGACAGCTTAAGGCGGAACGCCCGGCGGATCAGGGTTTCCCTCGATACGTCCGCCGGCCACGCTTCGGCCAACGCCCGAGCGAGGGTGAACAACACCGGGCGCCTGGCGAGGGAAACCGACATACCAACGCCACGCACGGCATAACGGCAGGCGTCCACCACCAACGCGGTTGACCCAAGCACGGCTTCAACTTCATCCAGCCACAACGGCCGCTCTTCGCCATGGGCGATCAGGCGCGCCGCCGGGGAATTCAGGACGTTAACGGCGTTTTCGACTTCGCCGATAAGCGCCGGGACACCCGCCTCGCGTGCGACATGTTCGGCCCTCGCCAGGGCAAGCCGGGCTGTTTGCGATTGCAGGCGGCGGATGGCAATCCCCGCCACCACCAATTCATGGGCGGCGCGCAGCACCGGCGGCAACGGTGCGGGATCCAGCGCGGCCAACAGAACGTCCGCCTCGTCGAGCCGACCGATCAGCACCCATCGCCGAATCTGCAAGTACCGCGCGTGAGCGGCGTTCACTCGATCACCGTGGGCCTCAAGCGTCAGGCGTGCCGTTTCGAGCGCCTTCACTGGCCAGCCCAGGTCACGCGAAGCCAGCGCAATTTCGGCCTCGGCCACCACGCAGCGCGCCCGTGCCAACGGCTCTTTCGGCCCGAATGCGCGCGCGGCGCTTTTCACCAGCGCTTTCGCCCGAACCAGATCGCCGAGCTGCGCCATGGCGATGCCGCGCAACGCGAGCGCGGGCGCATCGTCACGCAACGCCACCCGGTCAAGCGCACCAAGCGGATCACCCGCCGCGAGCGCCCGCGCTGCGGCGGTGATCAATGAGTCCATAAGAGTAGCGCCACGGTTGTCGCCCCTGCCGTTCGATAACCCTGGTTAGTCTAGTCACGCGGCAGCTGAGCACGGGGCGCGATTGTTTGCGTTTGTAAGGGCCTCATCGCCGGCAAGCCGGTCTCACTCCCACAGGGATTGCGGGGGCTTGCACAAAATAGGTGGGAGATTCTATGTTGCAGGCCAACCCTGCATCATCAAACGTCAAGTTTGCCAGGAGTCATGCCATGAACACGTATCAGCCTTTGGATTGCGATCTGCACGACTATCTCGAGATTGCCTGCCTGCGCGGTTATCGACTGCATATCGAGTTGATGGATGGCGCAAGCCTGACGGCCAAAGCGCTGACGACACGGACGTCCAGCGACAAAGAAGAGTTTCTCTGCGTTGAAACGGCAGGCGGCCCACAGGAGATCCGTCTGGATCAGCTGCTGGCCGTGACGCCGCTGGACGACAATGCGCAGTTTGGACGCGTGGTGCTTCAGGGCGCGAACTGCTCGTTCTAGCACTCGGTGTGCCGCCCCTCAATTCGGCTCTGTGAAACGCAAAAAGCCCCGCCCTCTCAATGAGGACGAGGCTTTTCGGCAGCCGCCGTTCAATCGGCGTTCAGCAGCACCGCGTCGTGCAGCTGCGTTTGCCGTAGCGTGCTTCCTGACGCTCGCGAAAGAATGCTGAATAACTCATGACCGGCTGGTCCGGATGATTCAGCTTCATCTGCGCGACGTAGTTGTCGTAATCCGGAACGCCCACCATCAGGCGCGTGCTCTGGCTGAGGAACCTGGCGGCAAGCTGCAGTTTGCGGAACATGGCAAAAGCCTCTTTGTGGTGTTGGACGACCTCATCAAACCGCACTCATGTATCTGCATTGTGTCCGCGACCGGGGAATTTGTATGTTCAAGTGGCTGAACGAACCCGACAAACCTTCCCCCCGTTCACAGAACCAGCCTGCGGTAATCCGCCAGCACACTGCTCAGATAGGCGTTGAAACGCCCCGCCGCCGCGCCATCGATCACGCGATGATCCCAACTCAGGCTCAACGGCAGCATGTTGCGCGTCACAACCTGCCCGCCCTCCAGTGCGAGTCGCTCCGTGCTTTTGCCCACCCCGAGAATCGCGACTTCCGGCGCATTGATGATCGGCGTGAAATACGTCCCGCCAATGCCGCCCAACGACGAGATCGAAAAGCAGCCGCCACTCATCTCGGCAGCGCTCAACTTGCCCGCCCGCGCCTTTTCAGCCAGCGCCGACATTTCCCGGGCAATCGCCAGCACCCCTTTCTGATCGACGTCCTTGATGACGGGCACGACCAACCCTTCGGGTGTATCGGCGGCAAAACCGATGTGGCAATAACCCTTCAACACCAATTCGTCGCCGTTGAGACTGGCATTGAACTCCGGGAATTTTTTCAGCGCTCCCGCACAGGCTTTCATCAACAACGCCAGCAACGTCAACTTGACCCCGCTGCCGGCCTTTTCCTTGTTCACCTGCACGCGAAACTGTTCGAGTTGCGTGATATCCGCGTCGTCGTGATTGGTCACGTGGGGAATCATCAGCCAATTGCGATGCAGGTTGGCTCCGCTGATTTTGCGGATGCGCGACAGTGGCCGGGTTTCCACCGGCCCGTACTTGGCAAAATCCACCACCGGCCAGGGCAGCAATCCGCCCAGCGGCTGGGCACGGGTTTCAGTGACCGTCAGTGCGCCTTTCACATGGGCCAACACGTCGTCCTTGGTGATGCGGCGACGCAGGCCCGTGCCCTGAATGGCCTTGAGCGAAACACCCAGTTCTCGAGAGAACTTGCGAACCGATGGCGATGCCAGCGGCAAGTCCGTTGGCGGATCAACCGCTTCGATGAGCAACGCCGGCGAGGCAATCGGCTGAGGCTCTATGACCGTTGCAACGGGTTCGATGCGGGGTGCCGGCGCCGCCGATAGCCCTTCACTTTCGATAAAGGCAATCGGCGATCCCTCGCTGACTTTGTCATCCAGACTGACCACCAACGATTGCAACACGCCCGTGTGCGGCGATGGAATTTCCATGGACGCCTTGTCGGTCTCGACAATGATCAGGGTCTGCCCTTCGACCACCGCATCGCCCGCCTTGACCGGTATTTCGATGACACCGACATCCTTGGCATCGCCGATGTCGGGCATTCGCACTTCATGCACATTCTTCATGACCATTTCCTGAAAATTCGACTCGACCTGAAGCCCGGCTTCAAGCGTCCCAAGGCGCGATGGCGTCAACATCAATCCCGTAGCGCGCAATCGCTTCGGCACACACGCCGGCATCGAGGCGCCCGTCCTGAACCAGTGACGTCAGGGCACTCAAGACGATCTGATGGCGGTCCACTTCGAAAAACGCGCGCAACCTGCTGCGGGTATCACTGCGGCCAAAACCGTCGGTGCCGAGCACTGTGTAACGCGCCGGCGCGTAGCTGGCGATCAGTTGGGGCAAGGCACGCACGTAATCGGTGCTGGCAATGATCGGTGCCTTGTCGTTGAGCGATTCCTGAACGTGGCTGCGCCGCGCCGGTTGTCCCGGATGCAGGCGATTCCAGCGCTCCACCTCACGGGCCTCGCGGGCCAGCTCGGTGAAGCTGGTGACACTCCAGACCTCGCTGTCGATGTTCCAGTCGCTGGCCAGCAACTCGGCCGCCGCGATCACTTCAAGCAGGATCGCGCCGGAACCCAACAACTGAACACTGCCGCGTGCGTCCTCGACTTCATGCCGGGCGAACAGGTACATGCCCTTGATAATTGCCTGTTCGACGCCCTCGGGCAGGTTGGGCTGCGGGTAGTTTTCGTTCATCAGCGTGACGTAGTAGAACTCGTCGACCTGGCGTTCCAGCATCCGGCGCATGCCGTGATCGAGGATCACCGCGAACTCACCGGCGAACGCCGGATCGTAGGCCCGGCAGTTGGGCACCATCGCCGCCATCAGGTGACTGTTGCCGTCCTGATGCTGCAAACCTTCACCGCCGAGCGTCGTGCGTCCCGCCGTGGCGCCGAGCAGAAACCCGCGCGCCCGCTGGTCCGCCGCCGCCCAGATCAGGTCGCCGATGCGCTGGAAGCCGAACATCGAGTAGTAGATGTAGAACGGCAACATCGGAAGGCCATGCACCGAATAGCTGGTCGCGGCGGCCACCCAGGAACTGATCGCCCCGGCCTCGCTGATGCCCTCTTCGAGAATCTGCCCGTCGAGGGCTTCGCGATAACTCAGGATCGAACCGATGTCCTCCGGCTCATAACGTTGGCCCACGCTGGAGTAAATCCCGATCTGCTTGAACAGGCTGGCCATGCCGAACGTGCGCGCTTCATCGGCCACGATCGGCACGATGCGCGGCCCCAGTTGTTTATCCCGGAGCAAACCACTGAGCATCCGCACAAACGCCATGGTGGTGGACATTTCCTTGCCTTCGGCAGCAATGGCGAACCCGGCGTAGCTGTTGACGTCGGGCACGGCCAAGGACGTCGACGTGGTGGGCCGCGACGGCATATAGCCGCCCAATGCCCGGCGACGTTCATGCAGGTAGCGCATTTCGGCGCTGTCGTCGTCGGGTTTGAAGAAGCTCAGCGAGGTCGCCTGTTCATCGGTCAACGGCAAATTGAAACGGTTACGGAAGGCGATCAACGCGTCCTTATCGAGCTTCTTCTGCTGGTGCACGGTCATCTTGCCCTGCCCGGCATCGCCCATGCCGAAGCCTTTCTTGGTCTGCGCCAGAATCACCGTGGGTTTTCTGCCCTCGCGCATCGCGCTTTGGTAGGCGGCGAAAATCTTCACCACGTCGTGGCCACCGCGTTTGAGGCGGTCGATCTGTTCATCGGTCAGGCCCTGGGCCAGATGTGCCAGTGCTTCGTTCTGGCCAAAGAACTGATCGCGGTTGAAACGCCCGTCCTTGGCGGCGAACGTCTGGAACTGGCCATCGACCGTGGCGGACAGGGCCTTGACCAGCGCGCCGTCGTGATCCCGGGCAAACAGTCCGTCCCAGTCAGAGCCCCAGACCAGTTTGATGACGTTCCAGCCGGCCCCACCGAACAGCGCCTCCAGCTCGTCGATGATGCGACCGTTGCCCCGCACCGGACCGTCCAGACGCTGAAGGTTGCAGTTGACCACCCACACCAGATTATCCAGCCCTTCGCGTGCCGCCAGCGTCAGGGCCGACATGCTTTCCGGCTCATCCATTTCACCGTCGCCGAACACCCCCCAAACGGTGCGCCCGGCGGTGTCTTGCAGGCCACGGTGTTCCAGGTAACGCATGAAACGCGCCTGGTAGATCGAGCTGATCGGACCGATGCCCATCGAGCCGGTCGGGAACTGCCAGAAGTCCGGCATCAACCACGGATGCGGATAACTCGACAGCCCCCGGGCGCCATTGGCGCGTGCGCCGATCTCTTGCCGGTAATGCTGCAAGTCCTTCTCTTCGAGGCGGCCTTCCAGAAAAGCCCGTGCATAAACGCCCGGCGCCGAGTGCGGCTGGTAGAACACCAGATCGCCGCCGCTGGTTTCAGTGCGCGCCCTGAAGAAGTGGTTGAAGCCCACCTCAAACAAATCGGCGGCGCTCGCGTAGCTGGCGATGTGGCCGCCGAGTTCCCCGTAGGCCTGGTTGGCCCTCGCCACCATGACCAACGCGTTCCAGCGCATGATCGAGGCCAGGCGTTCTTCGAGCGCCAGATCCCCCGGGAACACCGGCTGCTGCTCAACGCTGATGGTATTGATGTAGGGCGTGCCGTGACGGGGTCGCCAATTCATCTCGCAGGTGCTGGCCAGCGTCACCAGCATGTCCATGATCTGCCGGGCCTGCCCGGCACCGCCATGGGCGATGACCGATAGCAAGGCATCGCGCCACTCAGCGATTTCCTCGGCATCTTCCGTGGTCTGGCCGGGTAACTGGGCATGAAGATCGGACGGGTTCATGGGCATCTCCTGCAAAAGGCTGATTCGTTATCAATGCGCGGTGGAGGGTTTGCTCGGGCCAGGCTTTTGACCTGCTCGACCGCTTCGATGACGGAGCGCTCGGTCCGGGCATCCCGGGCTATCGGGTAAATATTGATTCTGCGCTTGGGCAAATCGCGTAAAAAGCGCTTATCCAGCTCGCCAGCCACGACAAGGCAGTAATCACAGGTGGATGTGTGCGCTTCAAACATTCCTGCGCTCATCGGCGCGACATCGACCTGCATCAGTGCAATGTTTTCAAAGCAACTGAAACTGTGGTGAATCAACTCTAGATGTTCACTGCCCAGTCCAGCAGTGATCACCACAATGCGCGTGCCACTTGAGGGCTCGCGCATCCATTTCCTGGCGTTATTACGACGGTCGGCAGATCGGCTCATAGGCGTTGCCTTTCTTATTGTGTGTGTTTGATTGAGCGGGCGAAGACATCCGCTAAATAACGTAGCGCTCCTGCAGCACGCTTTTCGCCAGACTCCGGGTCGCCAACAAAACGGCTTCCACCTGTCGATCCATCGCTGCATGGGTTGAGGCGACGGTTCCCAGGTCGACGACGCGCAGCGAGTGACCGCAGACGGATCCCAGCCAGGTCAGGCCCGGCACCGTGCCGACTTCGACGTCCAGTAAAAAACTGCTTTTGCACACGCCGCGCAGCAATTGGCGGGCATCACACGCTTGCTCGGGGCTGGACCCGACCCGTAACCAGTCGAGCATCAACGCCCTGGATTGCTTGACGGCCAGGTAAGCCACCTGATCCCAGTCGTCGATGGCCACGTGCAGCTTGTCGATCATGTATTTGGGCAACGCGGCACTGGTCACGATGACCACCCCGGCATCCGCCGAGGGTTCCTTGATCCAGACGGCGGATTGCGATATCGCATGCATGGCGCTACTCCCGGCGATTGAACGTTGTCCCCTTTCCTGTAGGAGCCGGCTTGCCGGCGATGAGGCCCGTTGGTTTTGCATCGATCTCAAGGCCGCCATCGCCGGCAAGCCGGCTCCTACAAGGGGTCGGTGACAGACACGAAAATGTGAACAACACAATCCACTGTAGGAGCCGGCTTGCCGGCGATGAGGCCCGTTGGTTTTGCATCGATTTCAAGGCCGCCATCGCCGGCAAGCCGGCTCCTACAAGGGTTTGGTGACAGACACGACAATGTGAACAACACAATCCACTGTAGGAGCCGGCTTGCTGGCGATGGGGCCCGTTGGTTTTGCATCGATCTCAAGGCCGCCATCGCCGGCAAGCCGGTTCCTACAGGTTTGTGATCAGCCGTTACGGAACAGGAAGCTGTAGGCATTCAGCGCAGGCACCCCGCCCAAGTGTGCGTAAAGCACTTTCGAGCCTTCAGGGAACTCGCCACGGCGAACCATTTCGATCATCCCGTGCATGGATTTCCCTTCGTACACCGGGTCGGTCAGCACGCCTTCAAGTCGGCCGCACAGGCGGATGGCTTCCAGCGTGCCGTCGTTGGGCAAACCGTATTCCGGATAGGCGAACCGTGTGTCGAGCACCACATCTTCTTCGGTGATTTCGCGCCCCAGCTCCACCAATTCAGCGGTGTGCCGGGCGATACGCAGGATCTGTGCCTTGGTTTTTTCCGGTTTGGCCGAAGCGTCGATACCGATGACATTCTTCGAACGGCCGTCGGCGGCAAACCCGACCACCATGCCCGCCTGGGTGCTGCCGGTCACCGAGCAGACCACGATGTAATCGAACTTGAAGCCGAGTTCTTTTTCCTGCTGGCGGACTTCCTCGGCGAAACCGACGAAGCCGAGACCGCCATACGGATGTTCGGAACAGCCCGCCGGGATCGGAAACGGTTTGCCGCCGCGCTCCACCACATCGTTCATCGCCTTTTCCCAGCTGGGCCGGATACCGATGTCGAACCCGGCGGCGTCCAGTCGTACATCCGCGCCCATGATGCGAGACATCTCGATGTTGCCAACGCGGTCATACACGGCATCGGAGTAGTTCACCCAGTTTTCCTGGACCAGCACGCACTTCATGCCCAGGTGTGCGGCAACGGCGGCGACCTGGCGGGTCTGGTTCGACTGGATCCCGCCGATGGACACGAGGGTGTCGCAGCCCTGCTCGATGGCCTCGGGAATCAGGTATTCGAGCTTGCGAGTCTTGTTGCCGCCGAAGGCCAGGCCACTGTTGCAGTCTTCACGCTTGGCATACAGCTCGACTTTGCCGCCCAGGTGTTCGCTGAGGCGTTTCAAGGGAGTGATGGGCGAAGGACCGAAGGTCAACGGATAGCGTTTGAAACGATTCAGGTTCATGACTCTGCTCCTTGATTATTGGATATCCAAGCGCCAGACCGAAAGGCAAACAGGCTGCATTCCAGGTTCTTTCAGAGGGGCTTCGATGAGTTCAATATTAAGAACAAAGCCAAAAATATGTGTTGCAAGTTTCAATGCATTAAAGAAACATAAATCTCCACATATAACTTCCAACAACTTTTTATTGCGTAGAAATCCATATGAACGCAACAAATACTCACAAGAAAACCGGCACACACAGCCCGGAGCCGCACCCGCTGGACCGGACCGACCGCGCCATTCTCAAGGCGCTGCAACGCGACGCTTCCATCTCCAATGTGGCGCTTGCCGAGAAGGTGAAGCTGAGTGCACCGGCGTGTTTGCGCCGCGTCGAGCGCCTCAAGCAGGTCGGTTTGATCAAGGGCATCGTCGCGTTGCTGGACAATGACGCGCTGGATGCGGGCATGGTGGTGTTGATCGGCGTGGTGCTGGACCGCTCGACGCCTGAATCCTTCGCTGCCTTCGAAGCGGCGGCGCAAAAGGTTTCCGGCTGCATGGAATGCCATGTGGTGACGGGGGAATTCGACTACTTCATGTTGTTGCGCACCAAGGACAGCAACAGTTTCAACCGCCTGCACGCGGAGCAATTGTTGTACCTGCCCGGCGTACGACAGATTCGTTCGTTCATGGGCTTGCGCCAAGTGGTCTCGACGCCGCAGATACCTCTTTGATGGCCCGTGTCAGCCGCGCAACTTGCGCGGTGACCGGGCCCTATCCTGCTTTATTGACCCGGTTTGGCCACAGCCACGCGCCACACCTTGTTGCCAACATCGTCCGCCACCAGCAGCGCACCGCTCTGATCAAGCGCTACGCCCACCGGACGCCCTTGCGCCTCGCCTTCGGCATTGAGGAAACCGGTGAGAAAATCCACCGGCAAACCTGAAGGCTTGCCGTCGCTGAACGGGATGAACACCACCTTGTAGCCGGCCTGCGGATTGCGGTTCCACGAGCCGTGTTCGCCAATGAACACGCCATTGGCGAAAGCGCTGGGCATGCTGCGCGAGTCAGAGAACGCCAGGCCCAGCGGTGCGACGTGGGTGCCCAACGCGTAATCCGGGGCGATGGCCTGGGCCACCTTGTCCGGGTGCGGCGGCTCAACCCGGGTGTCGACGTGGTTGCCGTAGTAACTCCATGGCCAGCCGTAGAACGCGCCGTCTTTTACCGACGTCAGGTAATCCGGCACCAGGTCGCTGCCGATTTCATCGCGCTCATTGACCACGGTCCACAACTGGCTCGAACCGGGTTTCCAGGCCAGGCCGTTGGGGTTGCGCAGACCGCTGGCAAACAGACGCTTGTCTGCGCTTTTAACGTCAACTTCCCAGATGGCCGCGCGCCCTTCTTCGGCCTCCAGACCGTTTTCGCCAACGTTGCTGTTGGAGCCCACGGTGACATACAGCTTGGTGCCCTCAGGGTTGGCGAGCACGTTCTTGGTCCAGTGGTGATTGATACCGGCAGGCAGATCGGTGACTTTCACCGGCGTCGCCGTGATCTCGGTTTGCCCCTCGCTGTAAGGCACCTTGACCAGGGCGTCGGCGTTGGCGATGAACAGCTCGTTGCCCACCAACGCCATGCCGAAGGGTGACGTCAGTCCGCTCATGAACACCGTGCGCAGTTCAGCGTGACCGTCACCGTCGGCATCGCGCAGCAAGGTGATTCGATTGGCGCTGGGCGCATCGGCGCCGACACGGCCCATCACAAAACCCATGGCGGTGCGCCGCGCCCAGGCCAGCGGACCGCTGCCACCCTCAGTGGCGCCTTCAGGCATCGGCGGGTGATTGCTTTCGGCGACCAACAGATCGCCATTGGGCAATCTGTAGATCCAGCGCGGGTGGTCGAGGTTTTCGGCCAGGGCCGTCACCGTGAAACCGGCGGGCGCTTTCGGCTTGTCGCTGCCGGCCCAGCCAATGGCCTTGGACACCTTCAACGTCGGGATCAGCGTGGTCGTGGGCTCAGGCAACTGCGGGCTCGGGCCGACACTGGCCTGCGGCGGCAGTTTGGAAGATTCACCACACGCGGTGAGCAACGCGGCAGCGGTCATCAAGAGCGCCAGTCGGCGGGAGACAGTCATGGTTCGAACCTCGCAATGGCCATCCGTGGGCCAATTTAGGGAAAGGCAAAATCCCGTCGAGTATCGCGGCGCCGATTCGTTTCAAACACCGCGCCTGTCACAAATCAATTTTGCCTGAATCGCACGAATGCAGACGTCCAATGCCGGGCACTATCACCCATAACAACACAACCCTCTGTTGGAGTCGGCTTGCCGGCGATGGGGCCCGTAGGATTTGTATCGATTGCGAGGCCGTCATCGCCAGCAATCAGGCGGGATTCAGCAGCGCCTCGCGCAGCAGCCTGGCCGCCGGCGAGTCCGGGACGCCTTTGCGCGACACCAGTTCATAGGGTTCGCTGCGTGAGGTGATCGGCAGCGGCAGCGTGGTGGTGAAGCCGTAGCCGGAGCAGAACTTCGCTACGTCGGTCGACACCAGTGCGACGAGAGTCGGGTTTTCCTGGAGCAGCGACAGAGTGGCGAAGGCCGAGGTGGTTTCCAGCAAATGCACCGGGAAACGCAGGTCGGCCTCATGAAACTCCCGCTCCAGCAGCAGGCGCATCGGCATGTTGGCGCGATAGACGACCCAGCGGTAATCCACCAGGTCTTTCAACGACAACTGGCGGGCATAGGCGAACGGATGCTGGGTGCTGGCGATCACCGCCAGGGTTTCCTCGACGAAGGTCGAGCTCTCATACAAGTAGGGGGTGGTGCTGATGGTGGTACGGCAGATCGCCAGGTCCAGGCGCCCGGCATCGAGCTGGCTGAGCAGTGCGGCGCTGGTGTCCTCGACAATCTCGATGGACAGCTTCGGGTTGTCGGCAATCACCCGGCTGATCGCCGTGGTCAGCAGCGGCACGGCGCCCATGATGGTGCCGACCGACACGCGTCCGCCCTCGCCGCTCATGATGCCGATGATCTCTTCGCGCAGGTGCGCAAGGTCAGTCTGGATCAACCGCGCGTACCGGATGACCGAACGCCCGGCGTCGTTCGGCTCAAGCCCGCGGTTAGTGCGGGTGAACAGCGCAGTGCCGAAAGTGGTTTCAATTTCTTGCAGCGCCTTGCTCGCGCCGGGCTGGGTCAGCGCGACCTGTTTGGCCGCGCCCAGCAACGAGCCGTGCTCATCCAGGGCGATCAGCAAACGGAGCTGCTTGACGTGCAGGCGGGACATGATCGAGTTCAGTGAGGGCGTCATCAGGGTTAACTAAAAGTTATAGAGGTATCGAAAGTTGTCAGTATCGAGGCTGGCCAAGACGGCCCTATAGTCCACCCCACAGCCAGGCAATGCAATGGGTTTGACCAGAGCGCGAAAGCCCTCCTGCCCCAGACCGGTTGCAACAATAACAATCCTGTATAACTTGTGGTGAATCATGTCACTCATCAATTACGTCACCAAAATCCAGTTCGGCTACGACAGCCTGCAGCACCTGGCCGCCGAAGCCGAGCGCGCCGGCATCACCCGTCCGCTGATCGTCACCGACGTCGGCGTGCGCAATGCCGGCATCGTCGACAAAGTCATCGCTGCCCTCGGTGGTGACCGCGCACCGACAATCTTCGACGCCACCCCGTCCAACCCGAATGAACACGCCGTGCGTGAAGCCGTGGCCCAATACCACCTCGGCGAGTGCAACGGCATCATCGCCGTCGGTGGCGGTTCATCGATCGATCTGGCCAAAGGCGTCGCGGTCTGCGCCACCCACGACGGTCCTCTGCAAAGCTTCGCGGTGATTGAAGGCGGACTGGATCGCATCACCTCGGCCACCGCGCCGCTGATTGCAGTTCCGACCACGGCCGGCACCGGCAGCGAGGTGGGTCGCGGCGCCATCCTGATCCTCGACGATGGTCGCAAGGTCGGCGTTATCTCCCCCTATGTCGTGCCTCGCGTGGCCATCTGCGATCCGGAGTTGACCCTCGGTCTGCCGCCCATGCTCACCGCCGCCACCGGCATGGACGCTATCGCGCATTGCATCGAAACGTTCATGGCCCCGGCCTTCAACCCCGCCGCAGACGGCATCGCCCTCGACGGCCTGTGGCGTGCCTGGGAACACATCGAACGCGCGACCGCCGAACCCGGTGATCGCGAAGCACGGATGAACATGATGAGCGCGTCCATGCAAGGCGCGCTGGCCTTCCAGAAAGGACTGGGCTGCGTGCACAGCCTTTCCCACGCCTTGGGCGGCATCAATCCGAAACTGCACCACGGCACTTTGAACGCGATTTTTCTACCGGCGGTCGTGCACTTCAACGCCAACGCCCCGACTGTCCGTGACGAGCGCAAACTGGAACGACTGCGCCATGCCATGGGCCTTGAGGCCGACGCGAACATCGGCGCAGCCATCGAAGACATGACCAAACGCCTGGGCCTGCCGACCCGCCTGAGCCAGATCGGCGTCGATGAAAGCCTGTTCGCCGGCATCGTCGAGGGCGCGTTGCACGATCACAGCCACAAGACCAATCCGCGCGAAGCATCCTCGGCGGACTACCTGTCGATGCTCGAACAATCGCTGTAAGCAGCCGCTGCCCAACAACAATAAATCAGGAGGCAACCGCGCCGTCGATCTCACCCCCCGAGCATCGACGGCAGCGGAACAATCATGAAGCCCACCGTCCTTATCGAACGGCAAGACGCCATTGCCATCGTCACCCTCAGTCATCCGGGAAAGATGAACGCCCTGACCCTGTCCATGTGGCAAGACCTGGGTGATGTCATGACCGAATTGTCCGCCGACCTCAGCGTGCGCTGCGTGGTGTTGCGCGGTGCGGGCGAACAGGCCTTTGCCGCCGGCGCCGATGTCGGCGAATTTCCGAGCGTGCGCGCCAACCAGGCGCAAGCCCGACACTATGCCGAAGTCACTTCAGCGGCGATGCGCGCGGTTGTCGACTGCCCGCACCCGGTGATCGCGATGATCCACGGCGTGTGCGTCGGCGGCGGTCTGGAAATTGCCGCGCTCTGCGACCTGCGCATCTGTGGCACATCCAGCCGCTTCGGCGCGCCGGTCGGCAAGCTCGGGCTGGTCATGTCCTATGACGAAATGGCCGGGCTGGTGGCGCTGGCGGGACGCTCGACGACCCTGGAGATTCTCCTTGAAGGCCGCATTCTCGACGCCAACGACGCCTACGTGAAAAACCTCGTGACCCGCGTCGTACCGGATGCCGAAGTCGAATCCGAAACCCTCGCCACCGCCAAACGCATCATCAATGGCGCCCCGCTCGTCGCCCGCTGGCATCGCCAGGCGGCACGGCAACTGGAAGCGGGCATCGCCCCCACCGTCGAGCAGATCGACAGCAGTTACTCCTGCTACGACACCGACGATTTTCAGATCGGCCTGAACGCGTTCATCGCCAAAGCCAAACCACAATTCGAGGGCAAATAACATGGGACCGCTGACAGGAATGCGCGTGGTTGAACTGGCTCACATCATGTCCGGCCCGGTGTGCGGCATGATGCTGGCCGACATGGGCGCTGACGTGGTGAAGGTCGAGAAAGTCCCGGACGGTGATGATTCGCGCCGCTTCTCGCCGATCATGGCCAGCGGTGAATCCGCTTCGTTCATGGTGGTCAACCGCAACAAGCGCGGGATCGGCCTGAACCTTAAAACCGAGGGCGGCCGCGACGTTCTGCGCCGCCTGTTGATGGACGCCGACGTGGTCACGGAAAACTACCGCGCCGGCACCATGGAAAAATTCGGCCTCGGTTACGAAACCCTGAAAACCCTCAACCCCGGGCTGATCTACTGCGCGATTTCCGGTTACGGCCGCAGCGGGCCGTTCGGCGAAAAAGGCGGTTTCGACCTGATCGCCCAGGGCATGAGCGGCATGATGAGCATGACCGGCGAAGCCGGGCGTGAGCCGGTCAAGGCCGGTTCGCCGGTGGCCGACATCAACTCCGGCATCCTCGCCGCCCTCGGCATCTGCGCCGCGTATGCCGCGAAACAGAAAACCGGCCTTGGGCAGATGGTCGACACCTCGCTGTTCGAAGCCGGCCTGCAACAAATGTACTGGCCAGCAGCGGCGTATTTCGCCGACGGCACCATCCTGCCGAAAATGGGTTCGGCGAACTCCACCAGCGCGCCGTATCAAGTGTTCCGCACGGCGGACGGCTGGATCAACATCGGCGCCGCCAACCAGGCCAACTACGAGCGACTGGTCGAGGCGCTGGCCGTTCCGCAATTGAAAGCCGACCCACGTTTCGCCAGCAACGCCTTGCGCATGGAGCATCGCCTGGCGCTGGTGGAAATCCTCAACGAAGTGCTGGTCGCACGCACCACGGATGAATGGATGGTGTTGTTCGACAGCCTCGGCCTGCCTGCCGGGCCGGTCCTCGACATCGCCGCCGCGCTGGCCCACCCGCAAACCAAGGCACGCGGCATGGTCGTCGAGACTGAACACCCGACCGAAGGCCGGGTGCGCGGCATGGGCTTGCCGATTCACTTCTCCGACATGGACAACGCCGCGCCACCGACCAGCCGCCCTGCACCGCTGCTCGGCGAGCACACCCGCGAAGTGCTGAAGGAAAGCGGGTATGCGGAAAACGAAATCGACGAGTTGATTCGCACCCAGGCGGTGGTCGCACTCGCCTCCTGAACCGAACTGTGTGGGAGCGAGCCTGCTCGCGATGGACGTTAACGAAAACGCGTTTTTGGCTGGATAAACGCGGCGCCCTCAGGTCCATCGCGAGCAGGCTCGCTCCCACAAGGAGCAGCGTTCGCGTTGCTTTTTAGAACAACTACAACAAAAACAATAGGTGAACATCATGAGCCGTATCTTGACCGAGTCCGTCAGCCGCCGATCCTTTCTAGTGTCTGCCGGCGTCACCGTGGGTGGTGCTTTCGCCGCCAACCTGCTGCCTTCCAGCGTCTTCGCCGCGACCAAACCCATCGTGCTGCGCTACACCAGCAGCCTGCCCGACACCCATCCGCTGAACCAACAGATGAAGGCCGCCTCGCTGGCGATCAAGGCCGAAACCAACGGCGCAGTGGACTTGCAGGTGTACGCCAACGGCGCCATGGGCGGCGACACCGACATGCTGTCCCAGGTGCGCGCCGGGGCAATCGATTTCATTCCACTGCCGGGTGCAATTCTCTCGACGCTGGTGCCGGCCATGTCGATTGAAAGCATGCCGTTTGCGTTCAAGGACTACGACAGTGTCTGGGCCGCGCTGGACGGCAAGCTGGGCGAGTACGTACGCGCCAAGACCGAGAAGGTCGGCCTGATTCCGATGGAAAAAGTCTGGAACAACGGCTTCCGCCAGATCACCAGTTCGACGCGGCCGATCAACACGCCGCAAGACCTCGCCGGCTTCAAACTGCGCGTCTTGGTCAGCCCGCTGTGGACGTCGATGTTCAGCGCCCTGGGCGCGTCGCCGACCGGCATCAGCATCAACGAAACCTACTCGGCCTTGCAGACCAAAGTGGTCGACGGCCAGGAAAACCCGCTGGTGGTGGTCGAGTCTGCACGCTTCTATGAAGTGCAGAAATATTGCTCGATGACTGACCACATCTGGGGCGGTTTCTGGATCGTCGCTTCGGGCAAGACCTTCCCGAAACTGCCGGCGGACGTGCAGGAAATCGTCTCCCGGCAGATCAACGCCGCCGCGCTGGTTCAGCGCCAACAGGTGATCGACCTCAACTCCAGCCTGGAGCCGTCGCTGACCGCCCACGGCATCACCTTCAACAAAGTCGACCGCACATTGTTCAGGACAGACCTGCAATCGAAAGGCTTCTACACCCAATGGAAGGATAAGTACGGCCCGGAAGCCTGGAGCTTGCTTGAGCAATACGCGGGTCAACTGTCCTAAGCCGGAGACAAAGTCATGAAAAATGAACTGCCAATGACGGATGTTGCTCCCGCTGAAGGACTCAGCCCACACCAAACCACATTTCGTCTCGGCCGCGCGCTGGACACCGGTCTGCGCTGGCTGACCGAGGGCAGCGCGGCGTTGCTGGTGGTCATCGAAGTCACGCTGCTGTTCTGCAACGTGTTCTCGCGTTATGTGCTCAACCAGCCGATTGTCTGGGGCGACGAACTGGCTTCGCTGCTGTTCCTGTGGCTGGCGATGCTCGGCTCGGTGGTGGCGATGCGACGCGGCGAGCACATGCGGCTGACCTCGTTCATCTCGCGGCTGCCCGTGGAAAAACGGGCGTTCATCGACACCCTGGGCGCGGTGATCGTCATCACCTTCATCGGGCTGCTGTTTACCCCGGCCTGGGAGTACGTCAGCGACGAGTGGATCATCACCACCGCCGCCCTCGAAATCCCCAACGCCTTTCGTGTGTCCGCCATCGCCGTCGGCCTGAGCCTGATGTTGATGACCTGCGTCGCCCGGCTGTTGACCAGCGCACGGTTGATCGATTTCTCGGTCTCGGTGGCGATGCTCGCATCCCTCGGCGCGTTGTTGTGGGTGGCCGAAGGCTCGATGTTGCTGATGGGCAACTGGAACCTGGTGATCTTCTTCATGGTCGGCGTGATGGCGATGATCGTCATCGGCGTCCCCATCATGGTCGCGTTCGGCCTGGCCACGGTGGCGTACCTGTCGACCATGACCAGCACACCACTCACGCTGGTGGTCGGGCGGATGGACGAAGGCATGGCGAGCCTGATCCTGCTGGCCATCCCGCTGTTCGTGTTTTTGGGTGCACTGATCGAAGCCATGGGCATGGCGCGGGCGATGATTCGTTTCCTGTGCTCGCTGATCGGCCATGTGCGCGGCGGTTTGTCGTATGTGCTGATCGGCGCCATTTACCTGATCTCCGGTATTTCCGGCTCGAAAGCGGCCGACATGGCAGCCATCGCCCCGGCGCTGTTTCCGGAAATGAAGAAGCGCGGCGAGGACGAAAACGAACTGGTGGCGATGCTTAACGCTTCCGGGGCGATGTCGGAAACCATTCCGCCGAGCCTGGTGCTGATCACCATCGGTTCGGTGACCGGTGTGTCGATTTCCGCACTGTTCACCGGCGGTTTCATGCCGGCGGTAGTGGGCGCAATTGCGATGGCAGCCGTCATCTGGTGGAAGAACCGCAAAGGTGAGGCCTCCACCGGCAAACGCGCCTCAGGCAAGGAAATCGGCCACTCGCTGCTGCTCGCGATCCCTGCGCTGGCCCTGCCCTTCGTGATCCGCACTGCGGTGGTCGAAGGCGTCGCCACCGCGACCGAAGTCGCCGCCATCGGCGTGGCTTACACCTTCATCGTCGGTCTGCTGTGCTACCGCTGCTTCGACTGGCGCCGCTTGTACCCGATTCTGGTCAGCACCGCGTCGTTGTCCGGCGCGATCCTGATCATCATCGGCAGCGCCACCGCCATGGCCTGGGCGCTGACCCAGTCGGGCTTTTCGCACCAGTTGGCGCAAGTGATGGCGACCGTTCCGGGGGGCGCGATGGGCTTCCTGATCATCTCCGCCGTGGCGTTCATCCTGCTCGGCAGTTTCCTGGAAGGCATCCCGGCCATCGTGCTGTTCGGCCCGCTGCTGTTCCCGATTGCCAAAGCCATGGGCATCAACGACGTGCATTACGCCATGGTCGCGATCTTCGCCATGGGCCTGGGCTTGTTCGCCCCGCCATTCGGCGTCGGTTTCTACGCCGCGTGTGCCATCGCCAAGGTCGACCCAAGTGGCGCCATGCGCCGGGTCTGGCCGTATCTCGGCGCCCTGGTCGTCGCGCTGGCGGTGCTGATCGCCGTGCCGTGGATTTCCATCGGTTTCCTGCCGTCTGCCTGAATCAACCTTTGACTGTCAGCACTCAAACACGAGGTTTTGTATGAATTTCTCCACTCTGCACCCAGGTTCCGCCACCGAGCGCCCACTGATCGTCGACAAACAACGCACCATTTCGTTTCTGGGCGAAGACTTGCGCATCTATGCCACGCCGCGCCTGGTCGACGACATTGAACAGACTTGCCTCGATTACCTGCTGACCTTCCTCGACGAGGGTGAAAACACCGTGGGGGCGGCGGTCGATATCCGTCACGTCGGCGCCACGCTGCTGGGCATGTCGGTGAACATTGTCGCCACGGTCACTCGCATTGAAGGTCGCAGCGTCACCTTCAATGTCGAGGTGCGCGATGACGTCGAGCTGGTGGCGACAGCGGCGCATACCCGCGTGGTGGTGAACGTCGCCAAACTGCGCAGCCGCGTCCAGGCCAAAGCCGAGGCGGCGGCCGCCGGCGACGTCGAAGACGGCGTGCTCAGCCCTTCGCAATTCTCCGCGTCGCGCTGAGTCAGGGTCGCCGTCATGATCACCCTTCACGAACGCAACGGCATGCCGAACCTGGCGGCCGGGGATGCGCTGCCGGTCGTCGATGCCCATCACCATTTGTGGGACTTGGGCAACGGGCGCTATCCGTGGTTGCAGGACGAGTATCACGAGGAATTCTTCCTCGGCGACTATCACAGCCTGTGCCGTGATTTCCTGCCGGAACAGTTCCTCGCCCTGACCGAAAATCAACGCTTGGTCGGCACGGTGCACGTCGAGGCCGAGCGTGCACGCGATGAGCAAGTCGCCGAGACACGCTGGCTGGAACAAGTGAACGCCCGTTACGGCTTCCCGAATGCCATCGTTGCCCATGCCTGGTTCGATCGCGAAGACAGTGCAGAGATTCTCGCCGCTCAAGCCGCCAGGCCGCTGGTGAAAGGCATCCGTTCGAAACCGGTGACCTCGGCATCGCCGGACGTGTCGGTGGCCGGGGCCAAGGGCACCATGCAGGACCCGAACTGGCTGGAAGGCTTTTCGCGGCTGGCCGAGCACGATCTGTCGTGGGACCTGCGGGTGCCGCCGTGGCACCTGGTCGAAGCGGCGGAAGTGGCGGCGATGTTTCCGCAGATCCGCATTGCGCTCAACCACACCGGTTTCGCCTGGGACCGCAGCCCACAAGGCATGGCGCGCTGGCGCAAAGGCCTGGAAGCGTTGGCCTTGCAGCCGAACGTGCACATCAAGCTGTCGGAGTTCGGGCTTAAAGATTCGCCCTGGAATTATGACGACAACCGGATTGTGGTCCTGACCGCGCTGGAAATCTTCGGCCCCGAGCGCTGCATGTTTGCCAGCAATTTTCCGGTGGCCGGGCTGCGCGCTTCCTACGACACGATTGCCGATGGCATGGCCGCGATGCTCGCCCCCATGGGGCGTGCGGTGCAGGAAGCGGTGTTCGCCGGCAACGCTCGACGCTTTTATCGATTGGAGGAGCAGCATGGATAACCTGTCGGCCATCGACTGGCGCGCACGTTTTCTGGCCAGCGGCGACGATGCGGATTTGCCCATCGTCGACGCGCATCAACACTATTTCGATATCGAAAACCATTACTACCCGTGGCTGAACGACCGCCCGTTGCGACCGTTTCGTTATGGCGATTACTCGTCGATCTGCCGCAATTTCCTGCCGGCCGACTATCACCGGCTGACCGGCCGCCATCACGTCGTGCAAACGGTCGTGATCGAAGGTGAGTGGGACCCGGCGACACCGGCCGATGAAGTGCGGTTTGTCGAATCGCTGGCGAAAACCGAGTCCACCCTGGGCGCCATGGTCGCGAAGGCCTGGCTGGATCGTGAAGACGCTTTTGATCTGCTGCGCCTGTACGGCGATCACCCGCTGGTGCGCGGCATACGCCACAAACCGACAGTGACCAGCCGTGAGGCCTGGCGCGAAGATTTTATCGCCCCCGGTTCGATGCGCGATCCGCGCTGGCGCGAGGGATACGCACAACTGGCCGAAAACGGCCTGCACTTCGAATTGCAGGCGCCATGGTGGCATCTACCGGAAGCCGCCGAGCTGGCCCGGGATTTTCCCGACGTGTCCATCGTGGTCAATCACACCGCACTGCCCGCCGACCGCTCCGAAGAAGGTCTGGCCGGCTGGCGTGAAAACCTCGCCCTGCTGGCAAAGGAGCCGAACGTCGTGCTGAAGATTTCCGGCATCTGCATTCCCGGCCAGGCGTGGCCGGTCGAGTTGAACCGCGTGGTGGTGAACGACGCGATATCGATTTTCGACGTCAGCCGCTGCGCGTTTGCCAGCAATTACCCGGTCGATGGCGTAGTGAACAGCCTCAGCGAAGTGTTCGACGGTTTCAAAACCATTGTCCGGGACCGCTCTCTCGAAGATCGGCTTGCGCTGTTTCATGACAACGCCCGACGCATCTACCGGCTCGCTTGACCCGATTTGAACAGCTCATCAGGAGTCCAACATGTTTGAAGTTTCAGGCCACAACTACATCGCCGGCACGCGCTCGGCCAACGGCACGCACACCCTGCAAAGCCACGATGCCAGCACTGGCGAAGCACTGCCCTATCGCTTCCATCAGGCGACAACCGAGGAAGTGAATGCCGCTGCAGAAGCCGCGGCCACGGCGTACCCGACTTTCCGTAACCTGTCGGCCGCCCGCCGCGCCGGGTTCCTCGATGCCATCGCCGCAGAACTGGATGCGCTGGATGACACGTTCATCGCCCTGGTGTGCCAGGAAACCGCCCTGCCCGCCGGGCGCATTCAAGGTGAACGGGCACGCACCAGCGGCCAGATGCGCCTGTTCGCCACGATGCTGCGTCGGGGTGATTTCTACGGTGCGCGCATCGACCGTGCCCTGCCGGGCCGTCAGCCACTGCCGCGTCCCGACCTGCGTCAGTACCGCACCGGGCTCGGTCCGGTCGCCGTGTTCGGCGCCAGCAACTTTCCGCTGGCCTTCTCCACTGCCGGCGGCGACACCGCTTCCGCCCTCGCCGCCGGTTGCCCGGTGGTGTTCAAGGCCCACAGCGGCCACATGGCAACTGCCGATTACGTCGCCGATGCGATCACCCGTGCAGCGCGCAAAACCGGAATGCCCGCAGGCGTGTTCAACCTGCTCTACGGCAGCGTCGGTGAGGCGCTGGTCAAGCATCCGGCCATTCAGGCGGTCGGCTTCACCGGTTCGTTGCGTGGCGGTCGCGCCTTGTGTGACATGGCGGCGGCGCGCCCTCAGCCGATCCCGGTGTTCGCCGAGATGAGCAGCATCAACCCGGTGTTGCTGATGCCCGAAGCACTCAAGGCACGCGGTGAAAAAATCGCCGCCGAGCTGAGCGCTTCCGTGGTGTTGGGTGCGGGCCAGTTCTGCACCAACCCCGGTTTGGTGCTGGGCATTCGTTCGGCGGAATTCACGGCATTCCTCGAACGTTTTACCGGATTGATGAGCGAACAACCGGCGCAAACGATGCTCAACGCCGGCGCCTTGAAAAGCTATTGCCATGGCCTCGACAACCTGCGCGCTCACCCCGGCATTACGCACCTGGCCGGCAGCGAGCAACAGGGCAATCAGGCGCGGCCGCAAGTGTTCAAGGCCGATGCGAGCCTGCTGATCAATGGCGATGAGCTGCTTCAGGAAGAAGTGTTCGGCCCGACCACCCTCGTCGTTGAAGTCGCCGACCACAGCGAATTGATGCAGGCATTGCACGGTTTGCGCGGGCAGTTGACCGCCACGCTGATTACCGAGGATTCGGAGCTCGATACCCTCGGCGATGTACTGGCCCTGCTGGAACAGAAAGTCGGGCGCGTGCTGTTCAACGGTTATCCCACTGGCGTGGAAGTCTGCGACGCCATGGTGCATGGCGGCCCTTACCCGGCGACGTCGGATGCGCGCGGCACCTCGGTCGGAACCTTGGCGATCGATCGTTTCCTGCGGCCGGTGTGTTACCAGAATTGCCCCGACAGCCTGTTGCCGGAGGCCCTGAAAAACAGCAACCCGCTGGACATCGCCCGACTGGTTGACGGCGTCAGCAGCCGCGATGCGCTGTAAGTCACACGGCTTCAACTAACAACCACGTTTAGCGACAACTTCCGCGCCTGTTGAACTACAGGCGTCGGATTCGCTCGTCCAGAAAACCGCAACACCCACACAACAACAAAAACAGAGGAAGTCTCATGCAAGTTCAACGTCACCAGAAACAACGCCTGTGCAAATTGATGTTGGCCGTGTCCGCCGCCGTGATGATCAACATTGCAGGTGCTCAATTGGCCTTTGCCGAAACCACTCCCACCGCGACGACCGCGCCCATGCAATGCCCCACTGAAGCCACACCGCGCTACACCAAAACCCCCACCGGTTACCTCATGGTCCTGCGCACGGGCGACAACGCGTTCAAGGAGCTGACCAAACTGGCCATCGCCGAGAAGATCCCCAGCGCGTCCATCACCGGTATCGGCTTCGGCAACGTCAAGTTCGGTTTCTGGAACAAGGACAAGAAGGACTTCGACGCCAAGCTCTTGAACGGTGTCGAGATGGCGAGCATCACCGGCTCGGTCGCCTGGAAAAACGAACAGCCTTCGATCCATATGCACGGCGTGGCCGGTGACGCCACGTTCCAGGCGTATGGCGGCCACATCCTCGACTTCGAAGTCACCACCGGCTCGATGGAAATCACCGTGATCGTTCACCAGCGTCGCCTTGAGCGCGGCATTGACCCATGCATCGGCGCCAACGTGCTGGGTATCTGATCCAGGCATCACGCTCCCGCCTGTCACGGCGGGAGCCACCCTCCTGAATTCAAAAACTACAAAAAAAAGGGGCGATTTACATGAGCAACAAGAACACCGTTGTAACCCTGGCGCTGGGCGCCATTGCACTGAGCACCCAGGCCCACGCCGACTTCCTGAGTGACAGCAAGGCAACCCTGGGGATGAGGAATTTCTACTTCAACAACGACAACCGCGACGGCCCGGCCGCGCCGTCGAAAACCGAGGAATGGGCGCAGGGTTTCATGCTCGACTTCAAGTCGGGTTACACCGACGGCATGGTCGGCTTTGGTGTCGATGCGCTCGGGCTGATGGGGATCACGCTGGACAGCGGCAAAGGACGCCACGTCGGCAGCAGCATGATTCCGTCGGACAGCGACAACAGCGCGGTCGATGAATGGAGCCGGCTGGGGTTGACCGGCAAGGTCAAGGTCTCGAAAACCGAGCTGCGCCTGGGCACGCTGATGCCGAAACTGCCGATCCTGGTGTCCAACGACGGGCGCCTGCTGCCACAGACATTCGACGGCGGCCAGATCACTTCAAGCGAGTTCAAGGACCTGACCCTCACGGGTGGCCGCATCGAACATGCAACGGGCCGTGGCTCAAGCGACCGGACAGGCCTGGCGGCCACCGGCGGCACCCGTGAAAGCAACGCCTTCGACTTCGCTGGCGGCGACTGGAAAATCACCAAGGACCTGACCGCCCAGTATTACTACGCCAACCTCGATAACTATTACACCCAGCAGTTTTTCGGCCTGTTGCACACGCTGGCGATCTCGGACAATCAATCGCTGAAAACCGACCTGCGCTACTTCAAGACCGATTCGTCGGGCGCTAACAGCTCAGGCACGTCAGGCTACCGAATCAGCGGCTACACCGAAGGCGCCGATGGCGAAATCGACAACCGGACCTGGAGCGCCGCACTGATCTACACCGTCGGTGCCCATGCACTCACCGCCGGTTATCAAAGCGTCTCCAGCGGCAGCAACTTCACCCAGCTCAGCCAGGGCAACCTGCCCGATAAAGGTGCCGGCGGCGCCAGCCTCTACCTGTACACCGATCGCCTGATCCAGACCTTCACCCGTGCGGGCGAACGCACGTCTTTCGGTCAGTATGCGTATGACTTTGCCGGTGTGGGTGTGCCCGGTTTGAAGGCTTCGGTCATCTACCTCCGCGGCGATAACATCAAGACCGTCACCGGCGACACCCAAAAGGAATGGGAACGGGATTTCGGCCTGGACTACACGATTCAATCCGGCGCGCTCAAAGGTGTCGGGTTTGGCTGGCGCAACGGCAAGTCCAACAGCGAAGCGAGCCGTGATCAGGATCAGAACCGTTTGATCGTGAGCTACAGCATTCCGCTGCTTTAACGTGTACCGGTTCGCAGGGATGCGACCCCTTATAGAATCGAGCGAATGGTGCCGCCCTCGACGCGCATGGCCATGCCATTGAGCGCCGGTGACGCCGCCAGGTGCAGCACGCTGCAGGCCACTTCTTCAGGCTCGATCATGCGCCGGATCAACGACGTCGGTTCGGTATCGTCAAAGTAATCGTGGACCACCTGCTGCGGGGTGATGCCTTTCTCGGCAGCGATTTCGCGGTGGTAACGCTTGACCGCCTCGGTGTAGGTCGGCCCCGGCAGGATCGAGTTGACCCGCACGGCGGTGCCTTTGGTGAGTTCGGCCAACGCTCTGGAAATCCCCAGCAGGCAGGTTTTCATCGCACCGTAATGAACCATCCACGGCTGTGGCTTGACCGCGGATTCACTGCTGATAAACACAATCGAACCGTGCCCGCGTTCGAGCATCTGCTTCATGACCAGCCGCGTCATGCGCACACCGCTCATGACATTGACGTTGAAGTAATGAAACCACTGGGCGTCGTCCGTTTCGAAAAAGTCCCGGACCTCGAAGATGCCGACATTGTTGATCAGGAAATCGATCGGCCCGGACTCAAGGGCCAAGGCCACCAGACGTTCCGCCGCGCCTTCCTGGGTCAAGTCTGCCACCAGGCCTTTGCTGCGTTCACCCAGTTCTGCGACGGCTGCGTCGACCTCTTCCGCCAACAGCCCGCTGATGACCACGTTGGCGCCTTCAAGGATGAAACGCTGGGCGATGGCCTTGCCGATCCCCGTCGCGCCGCCGGTGATCAGCGCGGTTTTTCCAGTCAGTTGATAGTCCATGAACAGCCCTGGTTTGTTGTTATACGGACAATCATGCCCCAGGCCTGGCGTGAAGACTTTCAAGGGTTGCTGAAGACTGATTCAGCAAAAAACCGAAACCGCGGGGTTGTGTTGCAATCAGGGCGAGGTCAACTGCGGCCCGATTCGCTCCAGCAGGAAATCAATGAACACCCGTACGCGATGGGGCAATTGCTGTCCCGGGCCGATGAACACGGCGTGAATCGCCTCGGTTTCACCACTGTCGAATGCCTCCAGCACCGGTACCAGACGCCCCGCTTCGATGTCGGCGCTGATGTGGAAATTCGCCAGCCGGGCAATCCCCAATCCGGCCAGCGCCGACTGACGCATGCTCTCGCCGTCACTGAGCAGGACATTGCCCTTGGGCTCGATCTCGATGCGTTGACCGTCAGCGCCGCGAAAAACCCAGGCCTGGGAATGGCGATGAAAACCAAAACTGAGGCGGTTATGCCGCTGCAACTCCTCCAGGGTTTTCGGCTGCCCCCAGCGGGCGAGGTAACCCGGTGAGGCCACGGTGATCTTGCGGCTTTCACCCAAACGGCGCTGGACCAGGCTCGACTCTCTCATCGGGCCGGTGCGGATCGCGACGTCCGCGCGGCGCTCCAGCAAGTCCACCACGGTGTCGGTCAGCTCGACGTTCAGCGTGATGTCCGGGTAGGCCGCAAGAAAATCCGGCAGCAGCGGCAACAGGCAATGCAGACCGAACGGCAAGTTGGCGTTGACCTGAATCAGCCCGCTGGGCCGGGTCACGTTGGCGATATCTCGCTCGGCGGAATCGATCAGTTCAAGAATCCGCAGGCATTCGTTGTTGAACCGCTCGCCTTCCGCCGTGAGTTCCAGACGCCGCGTCGAACGATGCAACAAGCGCGCACCCAAGCGCGCCTCAAGTCGCGCAATCAGTTTGCTGACCGCCGAGGGCGACATGTCCAGGCGTCGTGCGGCTTCAGAGAATGTGCCTGCGTTGACGACCCGGGTGAACACTTCCATCTCGCCGGAGCGGTTGATGTCTTTGATCGTTAGCATGAACTTGATTCACAGATACTTGTAGTTCCAGCAGTCTAGCTCATATACGGAGTGGATCGTATCGTGACCGGATTCCTTGACCAGGAATACCTGCGCCTTCCATTTAATGCGAGGCCGGGCATAACTCAAAGATGCAAGGGAGATAATCCATTGAAAATTTTCGTTACCGGCGTGACCGGTTACATCGGCGGTTCCGTGGCCAAATACCTGGTGGATGCGGGCCATGAAGTCAGCGGCCTGGTGCGTAACCCTGAACACCGCGCAGCGTTGCAGGCACTGGGCATCACCCCGGTACTCGGCACCCTCGATGACGCTTATATTCTCAGCGAACAGGCGCGCGCTGCCGACGCAGTGGTCAACGCCGCCAACTCCGACCATCGTGCTTCGGTGGAAACGTTTATCAGCGCCCTGAGCGGCAGCGGAAAAGTGCTGCTGCACACCTCCGGTTCGAGCGTGGTCGGTGATGATGCTCGTGGCGCCTATGAACGCCCGGATATCTTCACCGATGAAACGCCGTTCACACCGATGGACATCCGCAAGGACCGGGTCGAGATCAATCAGCTGGTGCGTAATGCCGGCGTTGAGCTGGGTATTCGCAGCATCGTGTTCTGCCCGACCATGATTTATGGCGAGACGTTGGGCGTGCCGGCGAAAAGCGATCAACTGCCGAAACTGTTCGCTCAATCGCGCAAGTATGGCGCGGGAGCTTATATGGGGGCCGGGGTGCATCGCTGGTCCAACGTGCACATCGAGGACCTGGCGGAGTTGTATCGTCTGGCTATCGAGAAGGCGCCTTCTGCTTCGTTGTTCTTTGCCGAGAATGGCGAGGCTTCGTTTATCGAGATTGCGACGTCGATCAGCAAGTCGTTGGGTTTTGGCGGGGCGATTCAGAGCTGGCCGGCGGATGAGGCGATTGCTGAGCTGGGGGATTGGGCGCGTTTTGCCATTGGTTCGAATAGCCGTGTGCGTGCGGTCAATGCTCGTGTGTTGCTGGGCTGGGCGCCGAAGCGGGAGTCGATTCAGCAGTGGATCGAGACTAGCGGTGTGCAGTGGTGATTGTTCGCTTTATGTTGTGATGCTTTTAGTTGTGTATATATCCGTTTCTTCGGTAACGGCGGCTGGTGGTTTCGCCCTTACGGCGAGTCACTTGGAAGAGCGCCAAGTAACCAAGCGCTCTTGCCCCTTTCGTTCGGTGCCTCGCTAAGGCTCGGCATACCCTCGCTCCGGTCCTGCTCCGTGGGCCCGCCGCCATCGGCCATCCATGGCCGGGGGCGGCTAACCCGGCATCCTTGCCGGGTTGCCCACTGCGCAGAACCTCCACTCGGCCTCTCGAGGGGGCGCTCAGATCAAAAGCTGAAGGCGAGCTAACGCTCGGCCTGATGAGTGGTGAGAAGCGAAAGCAAACGCGATTCCCTGTAGGAGCCGGCTTGCTGGCGATAGCGGTGGGTCAGCCAACGTATGAATCGGCAGGACAGACGCTATCGCCAGCAAGCCGGCTCCTACAGGGGGAACGCGTAAATGTCCGAAATTAGTGTGGCCACCACAGTACGGGAGTGTACGTACGGTTGAAGAGCCAGATCGGCTGGCAGGCCACCTCGCATTGCTGTTGCCGTAATCGTCCCCCCTCGAAAGGCGCGCACGTTACGGATTTCCTGTAGGAGCCGGCTTGCTGGCGATAGCGGTGGATCAGTCAACGTATGTATTGGCTGGACAGACGCTATCGCCGGCAAGCCGGCTCCTACAGTTGATCGTATTTATCCAAACGCATACGCATTCCCCCTTGTAGGAGCCAGCTTGCTGGCGATGGACGTCAACGATAACGCGGGCTGTCTGAATGAACGCGTTGTCCGGTCGTTTTTCGCGGGCAAGCCTCGCTCCTACAGGGAATCGAGTGTGCTTTTGATTTTCACCACTCATCAGGCCGAGCGTTAGCTCGCCTTCCGCTTTTGATCTTGAGGTACACGCCCCCTCGAGAGGCCGAGCGCAGGTTCTGCGCAGTGGGCAACCCGGCATGGATGCCGGGTTAGCCGCGCACGGCCAGGGATGGCCGATCGCGGCGGGCCCACGGAGCAGGACCGGAGCGAGGGCATGGCGAGCCTTAGCGAGCCACCGAACGAAAGGGGCAAAAGCCCTTGGTTACTTGGGGCTCTTCCAAGTGACTCGCTGTAAAAGCGAAACCATTAGCGGCCGTTACCGCAAAAACGGATATGTACACAAACACCAAGCCAAAAAAAAACGTGCAACCAGCGCGCTCGTCAATGAACACCCCGGTCACACGTACAGGCCCATAACGCCCAAAGGGAAAAAACTGTAGGCGACCTCACCATAAGCCGCCTCAATCAGTCAGCAAAAAACCGCAATCAACCCAGCACTTCCAGCGCCACACTTTCAATCCCGGCCGCATCAAGCCGGTAATGCCGGTAAAGATGAGTCGGCGGCGCAATCAGGCTGTACTCGTCGTAAATGCCATGCCGCCGCACTTTGACCCCAACGCCCTCCTCCGCAATCACCTCACACACCGCCCCACCCAACCCGCCGATGATGTTGTGCTCTTCCACCGTCAGAATCGCCCGGCTATTGCGCGCCGCAGTCAGCACCGCCTCACGGTCCAGCGGCTTGATGGTCGTCATGTCGATCACCCCCACCGAACGCCCCGCAGCATTCAACGCCCGAGCCGCTTCAAGGGCCGGGTGAACCGTGGAGCCGGTGGCAATGATCGTCAGTTCATCGCCCGTCAAGTGCACAGTGGCTTTGCCGAAGACAAAGTCCGGAACGGTGTCATACACCACCGGATCACGCCCGCGCTGAATGCGGAAATAGATCGGTTGCGGGTAGTTGGCCGACGCCAGAATGGCCGCCTTGAGCTGATTGCCGTCCGCCGGGGCGACCACTGTGATGTCGGCAATCGAACGCATGATCGCCAGGTCTTCAGTGGCGTGGTGCGAAGTGCCATAAAAGCCCAGGGAAATCCCCGCATGGTGACCGATCAAACGTACCGGCAACGCGGAGTACGCCACGTCCATACGGATCTGCTCGCAGCACAGCAACGGCAGAAACGAGGCAAACGTCGCCACAAACGGCTTCATGCCCACCGCCGCCATGCCGGCTGCCGCCGACACCATGTTTTGCTCGGAAATCCCGAACTGCACGAAGCGCTCCGGGTGCAGCTGCGCGAATTTCGACAGGCCGTTGGAGTACTGCAAGTCAGCGGTGCCGGCGACAATCGGCTCGCCCTGCTCGACCAGTTCGATCAGTGCATCGGACAAGGCATTCAAGCTGGGTGTCTGGCTGTTCAGTTCCCGGTACTGCCAGGAGTTGTTCGACAGAGGTGCGGTATTCATGAGTTAAATCACCTTGCTTTTGATTTCGTCGATAGCACGTTGCGCATCTTCCGGATCGAGATAACCGAGGTGCCAGCCGGGCTCGGTTTCCATGTAGGAAACGCCCTTGCCTTTCACCGTGTTGGCGATGATGCAGACCGGCTGCGTGCGAGTGGTATCGGCCTTGAGGCGACGCAACAGACGGGTGACCGCCGCCAGGTCATGCCCGTCGACCACGTGGGTTTCCCAACCGAAGGCGATCCATTTGTCCGCCAGCGGTTCGATGCCGATGACGTCGTCGACATTGCCGTCGAGCTGGTAGCCGTTACGGTCGATGATCGCCACCAGGTTGTGGACTTTATGGTGAGCCGCTCCCAGAGCCGCTTCCCAGACCTGCCCTTCCTGCATTTCACCGTCGCCGAGCATCACGTAGGTGGTGAACGACTTGCCGAGCATGCGCCCGGCCAATGCCATGCCCAGGCCGCCGGACAAGGCGTGCCCGATGGAACCGGAGGAGAAATCCACGCCCGGCACTTTGCGCATGTCGGGGTGATCGCCCAGCGGGTTGCCGAGGCGCGTGTAGTTATCGAGGATCTCTTTCGCAAAGAAGCCCCACTCCACCAGCACCGGAAACAGGCCGACCGCCGCATGCCCCTTGCCCATCATGAAGCGATCGCGATCAGGCCATTTCGGTTCGCCAAACCGCAGGTCCATCACGTCGTAATACAGCGCGGCGAACAACTCGGCGGCGGAAAAAACCGAGGTGTAGTGACCGACCTTGGCGATCTCGATCAGCCGGATGGTTTCCAGGCGAATGAACTGGGCTTTTTCCCGCAGGCGAGCCAGTTCAGTGGCGGTCAGTTCGAACGCGCGATCACCTTCGCGCAGGTCCTGTCTTGTCAAATCAGTCATGTGTAGTGTCCAGGCGCATTACCAAAGTTGCGGCCACATCCGGGACGTGGCCGTACACACGCACGCAATCGCGACAAGGCGATTACTGCGCTTTCAAACGCGGTGTCATGTAGTCGTTCAGACGGGGCATGACCTGCTGCGCCGTCAGCTCCATCGAGCGCCGCCACAGTGCTTCGTCATCCCACTCGTGGAAGGCGGTCATCAAGGTGCCGAATGGCCCGGTCTGCTCACTGAACGCGACCAGTTGTTCGGTCACGGAATTCACGTCGCCGTAAATCACCATTTCCTTGATGCAGTGATCGACCGTCACTTCCGCGTCGGTCATGTCGGGGCGGGTCTTGAAGATCTTGGTGTAGTTGTTGGAAGACAGGTTATCGATCATGTAATCGAAGTAACGGCGCAGGGTGCAGCTCTCTTGCGCCAGGTAGTCTTCGGCCTGGGCCTGGGAGTCGGCGACGAACACCGAACGGGCCACGCGCCAGTTGTTCGCATCGGCCTTGATCCCGGCACTTTCGGCGCCCTGGCAGTAAGCCAGCCAATGCGAGGCCACGGTCGCCGTCGGGTTGAAGTTGGCCGACATCAGGTCCCAGTCTTTGGCCCCGGCCAGTTTCGCCGTTCCGGAAAACGGGCTCATGGCCGTGGTTGCAACCCGTGGGAACGGCTTCTGGAACGGCGTCGGCATGTAGCCGATTTCCAGCTCGTGATTCACCGAACCCTTGAGGCTGACCTGGAAGTGCTCCGAGGAAAACTCGTAAGGGGCGCTTGAGCTCCAGATGGCGCGGATCATCTCGTAGCATTCGACCATCATCTGCCCACGGTCCTTGCCGTTGCTGCCGAACACCTCGAAATCCGAGGCCAGGCCACCCGGGCCGATGCCCATGATGAAACGGCCCTTGGACATGTGATCGAACATCGCGGCGTCGGCGGCAATCCGCGCCGGAAAATGATGCGGCAGGTTCAGCACCCCGGTGCACAACTTCATGCGCCGGGTCAGCGGAATCAGGGCGGACATGAATTGCAGGGCATTGGTCACCGGCTCCGTGCGTTGCGAGGTGTGCTCGCCGACCCAAAGCTCATCAAAACCGACGGCGTCGGCGTGGACGGCGCAGGCAATATCTTGGTCGTACATCTCGTGATAATCCCAGCCCTTGTGATGAAGGGGCTGCATGAACATGGCAAGTTTCATGTCGTTCTCCTGCTGTTTTCAGTGATCGGTGCGCTGCTTGATTTCTATGCGCAGCACACCGCTTTCAGGACGTGCGCTCGTTTTGCAGGCGTGCCAGTGCCGGCGCTGCAAGTCGCAACGTTCAAGGGATGCGTTCAATTTTTCGCGGCGATCGGCTTGAGCAAGCGCAATCAGCCGCGCCTCTTCAACTGCCGTGCAGCAACCAGCCGCCGTCCACCAACAGATCGATACCCGTCACGTAGGAGGCCAGCGGCGACACCAGAAACAGCACCGCATTGGCGATCTCGAAGGGCTCTGCCGGCCGCCCCAGTGCAATGTTGTTCAACACGTTGTTCTGTCGGTGTTGCGCCAGCAGCTCCGGCTCCAGATTGCCTGGCGTTGCCGTCAGCCCGGGGGATACCGAGTTGACGCGAATGTTGAAGGCGCTCAGGTCCTTGGCCAGGCTTCGCGTCATCGCCAGCACAGCGCCTTTTGACGCGTCGTAGGTGCAGTGATTGGCCATCGGTCGGTGACCGCAAATCGACGACAGATTGACGATCGCCCCGGCACTCGCCTGCTTGCGCATCTGCCGTTGAGCGGCCTGCGCCCCCAGAAACACCGCACGCGTATTGATGGCGTGGAGTTCATCCCAGAAACCCGGATCAATGTCGTCAACGGCCTTGAGCGGATAAACACCCGCGTTGTTGATCCAGATATCGAGGCGGCCGTAACGCTCGATGGCGGTGTCTGCCAGGCCCTGGATGTCAGCGGGACGACAGACGTCGGTGGCCAGGAACGAAACGGCAAAACCGGCTTCGATCAGTTCATGGCAACGCTCCGGCGCCAGGCTGCCGATCAGCACGTTGGCCCCGGCTTCGGCCAGCCGTTGGCTGATGGCGAACCCGATGCCACTGCCACCGCCGGTGACGACGGCGGTTTTACCGCGCAAGTCGAGCAACTCGGCAAAGGGCCGGTAAGGTAGCGGTTGATACGGGGTAGACATGATGGAACTCCTCAGTGACAGCCCGTTATCAAGCGGTGGCCAGGGTCATGATGGTGTCGGGCGCGATCTGCGGTCGGTGCAAAATCCCTTGGGAACAACCGCGCGCCATGACCATCACCCGATGGGACAAACCGATGACTTCTTCAAGGTCAGAGCTCACTACAATCACCGACACGCCGGTCTTCGACAGTTCGATGATCAACTCGTAAATCGCCGCTCGCGCGCCCATGTCGATGCCCCGGGTCGGCTCATCGAGAATGATCACTTTCGGGTTGCGCGCGATCCATTTTGCGATGACCACTTTCTGCTGATTGCCGCCCGACAACTTGTCGAGCATCTGTTCCGCCAGGCCCTTGATCCCCAGTGTCGCAATGCGCTCCTGGGCAAACGCCAGTACCCGCTGATTGGCCATGACGCCGCAGGAGCTCAGGCTGTCGAGATTGCAGTAGGCAAGGTTTTCGGCAATGGTCTGGCTCAGCACCACACCTTCGGACTTGCGGTCCTCGGGAATCAACACCACGCCGGCACGGATCGCCGCCAGCACGTTGTTGGCCGGCAGGTGCCGGTCACCCAGCATCACCTTGCCGTGATTCACCGCACTCAACCCGGCAATCGCCTGAACCAGCTCCGTGCGGCCGGCGCCGACGATGCCCGCGATGCCGAAGACTTCGCCGGCCTTCACCGAAAACGAAATGTCGTGGAAGCGCCCGGCCTTGTCCGACAGCTGTTCGACATTCAACACCACCTCTTCGCGAGGCGCTGGCAGCTGCGGAAACAAGCGCTCGATCGAACGCCCGACCATCTGCGACACCAGAACGCTGACATCGGCCGCTCCGGTTTCGTGGCGAGCAATGAGGTGGCCATCGCGCATGACCACCACCTTGTCGGCGATCCTGGCAATCTCCTCCATCCGATGGCTGATGTAGATGAAAGAAACGCCCTCTTTCTTCAACTCCTCGATCTGTCTGAACAACAGGTCGGTCTCTTCCTTGCCCAGCGCCGCCGTCGGTTCGTCGAGGATCAGCAGCCGCGAATTGAACGTCAGTGCCCGGGCAATCTCCACCAGTTGCTGCGCAGCGATTTTCAACTGGCGCACAGGGGTGTCCGGCGAGATATCGAGGCCCAGGCGACGCAGCTGTTTTTCTGTCTCGCGGTACATGTGCTTGCGGTCGATGATCCCGTCCCGGGTCGGTAGATGGCCGAGGAAAACGTTCTCGGCCACGCTCAGGTCAGGCAGCAGATGGATCTCCTGATGAATCATGTTGATCCCCAGGGCAATCGCCGCCCCCGGACCGGTCGGTGCATAGGGCTGGCCGGCGAGGAACATCGTGCCTTTGGACGGCGTCAGCGCTCCGGCGACGATGGAGGAAAAGGTCGATTTGCCCGCACCGTTTTCCCCCAGCAGCGCCACCACTTCCCCGTAACCGATATCGAGACTGATGTCCTCCAGCACCTTGACCGAGTTGAAGGATTTTCCGATGTTGCAGGCGCTGAACAGCGGCGCCTGATCGCTGGTGATCGCTTTCATGACGTGCCCTCCTTCGCCGATCTCAAGGATGTTGCTCAAGGAAAGCCGCGACGTTTTCCCGGGTGGTGACGAAGGCCGGCAGCAGCTGGGTCTTCTCGACCGGTTTGCCTTGTTGCAGATTCACCGCAGTGCGCAAGGCTGTACGGCCCATTTCCACCGCTTGCTGGGTGATGGTCATGTCCAGCTTGCCGTCGCGGATGGCTTCCAGCGCCGACGGCAAACCGTCGTAGCCGAACACCCAGACCTTGTGATCGATGTTGGCGACTTTGACCGCCTGCGCGGCACCGAGCGCCGGGGCATCGGAACGGCCGATGAAGACGTTGATCTTCGGGTTCTTCTGCAGCATGTCCTGGGCAACTTTGAAGCCGTTGTCCTGTAGCCAGTCGGTAGGTTTCTGGTCGACGATTTTCATCTCCGGCGCCTGGGACAGCACCGCGTTCAGGCCCTTGGCCCGAGCCACTTCCGTCGAGTCGCCCAAGGTGCCCTGGAGCAGGCCGATTTCAGCCTTGCCCCCGGTCAGCGCGATCATCTGCCGGGCCAGCTCACCCGCTGCCGCCAGGTTATCGGTGGAGATGTAGGCATCGCATTCGACGTTCTTCGGGAAATTGTCGATGCAGATCACCGGCACACCCTGCTGGCGCGCCAGCCGCACCGGCACGGCCGACGCCGCGCTGCCCGTGGCGGTATAGAGCAGCACATCGATGCCCTTGCTCAACATGTCCTGAATCTGGCTGACCTGCCGGGCGGGATCGGCCTGTGCGTCGGCCACCAGAACGTTCTTGATACCCAGGGTCTTGGCCTGTTCCATGACGCCGTCACGGACCATCAGGTAGAACACCCATTGCAGGCTCGGGATCGACATCCCGACAGTGATCTGTTCCGCCGGTTTACTCTCGGCGTGAACGCCTGCCGACATCATGCAGGTCAACAGCGGCAGCCACAGAAAGCGCCGCGAAAATGCGTGGAGGTTCATGTCTTTATCCTTTTTATTGTGTGTTGGACGGTTCGACCACAGGGGTTCAGTCAGCTTTGCGCTTGAGCAGATCGAGCATCACCGCGAAGGCAATCACCGCGCCGATGACCACTTGCTGGACGAAGGGAGAGATGCCGGCCAGGTTCAAGCCGTTGCGCAAAACGCCGATGATCAGTACGCCGACAATCGTGCCGACCACGCTGCCGGCGCCGCCCTTGAGGCTGCCGCCACCGATGACCACCGCCGCGATCACATCCAGCTCATAACCGACACCGGCGCCCGCTCCGGCTGTGTCCAGGCGCGAGGTCATGATGATTCCGCCCAGCGCGGCGCAAATGCCCGAGATGATGTAGACGGCACTGGTGTAGCCCTTGACGCGGATGCCGGCGAGCTTGGCCACCTTGCTGCTGCCGCCGATGGCGTACAGGCTGCGGCCGGGGACGGTGAACTTGAGAACGAACCAGAACACCAGGGCCAGCACGATGAAGCAGGTCACGGTCAGCGACAGCACACCGCCGTAGCGAATCACCGAGAGGTTGCTGAACCACTCCGGAAAACCGCTGACTTGCGCGCCGTCAGTAACCATGTAGGCCAGCCCGCGAGCGATGGACATCATTGCCAGCGTCGCAATGAAAGACGGCAACCCTGCCCTGACCACCATCAACGCCGTGGTTGAACCACACGCCGCACCGGCAGCGATCGCACCGAGCATGGCGACCCACATCGGCAAGCCGAGCACCTGTTCGAGCCAGCTCATGACCATGATCGCCACCGCGAGCACCGCGCCCACGGACAGGTCGATACCGCCGATGAGAATCACCAGCGTCATGCCCAGCGCCATGATGCCGAGCACGGTGACTTGATCCAGTACGTTGAGCAGGTTACTCAACGTCAGAAAACTATCGGTGAAGACTGTTAATACCGTGCATAACAATAAAAGGCCGATCATCGGGCCTGCGACATTGGTGTCCAGTCCGATCCACTTGGGAATGGACCCGGACAGTCTTGATTTCACCAGCAACTGATTATTCATACCCACATCCACTTCTTATCTAATTGTTATAAGACCGAGCAAGACACAACGACTGTTTAAATCCCAAGTTCCCTGTAACGCCCGCCCATATACAGAAGCGGCTCTTCCAGAGGTTGCGTAATCACATCAATGACGTTGCCGATAAATATGGTGTGCGTGCCGTGTTCGATCTCCTGCACCACTTCGCAAAAGATCGCAGCCTGCGCGTCGACCAGGTAACGAATGCCGTGCATGCCGGTCTGCCACTCGCCCGCAACAAAGCGCTGCTCGCGCAGGTCCGGCTGGCTGAAAATCTTGCAGATCGGTTCGTGGTTGTTTTGCAGCATGTTCACGCAGAACAGCCCGGAGCGTTTGATCACGGGTGAGGCGCTGGCGCTTCTGTTGATGCAAATCAGCGCCGACGCGGGGTCCATCGACACCGAAGAAAAAGCGGTGGCCGCCAGACCATGGGGGTGGCCGTCATCATCGAGTGTGGTGATCAGGGTTATGGAGGAGGCGAAGCGACCCATCGCCAATTTGAATTGGCCGGCCAGATCAATCGCTGGGGCGGCCTCTTGATATTGAACACGCATACATAAACCCTCTTCTTATTGTGACTCATCAAGCGCAGGCATTCATTATTAACAATCACCCAGCATTTTCTATTCACTTTTAAAAAATTGACTTTTCAACTATTCCGAAAGGTGAAGCCAACAACAAACTCATTTGAATTACCTTCACAAGTGCCCTGAAACGCCCGCCCCAAGGGGCTCTCATGTTTATGGCCGTACTTGTCAACGCCGCCGACAATATGGCTTTAACTGAATAATCGGCCGATACTTCATGAACAACTAACAAGAAACTTCCGCGAGACGAACTGCCATGGTTGATCGATTACAGGACATGCGAATGTTTCGCCTGGTCGTGCAGACCGGGTCACTTTCAACCGCCGGACGACAAATGGGCCTGTCGCCAGCGGCCATGAGTGGCCGGCTCAAGGCGATGGAGGAGTTCTATGGTTTGCGCTTGCTCAAGCGCAACACCCGCAGCCTGAGCCCCACCGCCGAAGGGCAGTTGCTGTTTGAAAACGCCCTGAAAATTCTCGAACAGGTTGATGCGCTCGACAGCGTCATCAAAAACGGTCACAGCGATCTGCTGGGCACCATCGGCCTGACCTGCCCGACCGACCTGGGTCGGCAGTGGGTCAGCCAATTGGTCGATGCGTTTATCCGCGAAAACCCGCATGTCAGCATCCGCCTGTTTTTCACTGACCGGATACTGGACTTCGTCGAGTCCGGCTCGGACATCGCGATCCGTTTCGGCGACCTGCCGGACAGCTCGCTGATCGCCCGCAGCCTGGGTGTGGACCGGCAAATGGTCTGCTGTTCGCCGCAGTACCTTGAACAACACGGCACTCCCCTGCACCCCGAAGACCTGCATCAACACAACTGCCTGGTGCAACTGCGTGCCGACTTTGCACTGGATCGCTGGAAGTTCATGAGCAAGGGCGGGCCGACCACGATTCAGGTCAAGGGCAACCGGCTGGCCAATGACGGCTTTACCCTGCGCCAGTGGGCGGTTCAAGGCTTGGGAATTATCTGGAAGTCGGTCTGGGAGGTGGCGGAGGACATTCAGGCCAAGCGGCTGGTACCGCTGCTGGAAGACTATCAATGCCCCACCACGGGGTTCCATTTGCTCACCGAAGGCGGGAAGAAGTTGCCGCCACGGGTCAGATCTTTTGTCGAGTTTGCCGTTCAGTACTTCAAGCACCTCGACACCGCGTCGCGACACATTCTGAGCCCGACGCCCGACGCCATCGTGCTCAGGGAAGCGAAACCGCCTGCAGATCGGCAAATACCGGCTTGAGGTTTGTCAGCATCCGCTCATAGGCCTTGCGCATGCCGGCATAGAACGCCTGTTTTGAAACGTCGGGCAAGGTCAGGGTTTCGTCCGGACTCGGCCAATCAGTAGCGGTCTGCTGCAAATCTGCGAACACCCCGGCACCGTGCCCTGCCAACATGGCTGCGCCGAGCACACCGTACTCGGCGGCTGGGGGTTTGCGATAAGGCAGGCCCAGCACATCGGCCTTGATCTGGTTAAACAGCTGGCTGCCGGACCCGCCACCCAGACTGAATACATCAACCGGATCGACAACGATCTGCATGTCCTTCATGCACCCGAGAAAACGCGCGTATTCGTAGGCAATCGACTCCAGCATCGCCCGGTATTGGTCGCTGCGGTCGTGGGTCCAGTCGAGACCGACGAAGGCTCCGGCCAGCGAGGCATCGAACGGCGCATGGCGCCCGCCGAGATGGGGCAAGAACAATAATTTATTGCGCTCGGCCAACGGCGCGGCGGCCCGCTGTTCGAGCTGTTGGCATTCGACGCTATCGAGACCGAACCGATTGAGGCTGATGCCGGCCCCACCGACGTAGGCCATCGAATAAAACAGCTCGGGGATGCAATGCCGGAACGTGGCGAGGGTGTTGTACTGCGAGTCGATCGCATAGTGGTCGAGCAACGTCGCCAACACTGAACCGGTGCCGGCAATGTCGAACAGTTGCCCCGGCGTGAAGGCCCTGGTGCCCAGCAACGAGGCGGCGATATCCCCACAGCCGGCATAAATCGGCGTGCCGGCCAACAGTCCGCAAACGCTCGACGCACTGGGGCCGACCGAGCCGATGCGATCCCAGGGTTTTACCAGCATGGGCAGCCGGTCGGCCTCAAGGCCGAATGCCTCAATGAGCGAAGTGTTCCATTGCATCGCCTGGCTGTCGGCAAAACTGTTGAAGCCCAGGTAGGTGTAATCCATGAACGCGGCATCGCTGTTCAAGTCGGCCATGCGCCCCGCGACATACGCGGCCGGCATGATGATCTTGCTGATCTTGCGATAGGTGTGTGGTTGCTCCTCGCGCCAATACAGCCATTTCGCCGCGTGATTGGCACTCACCGGGCCACCCGAGCATTGGATGATCTGTGGCTCGCAGGTCTTCAGTCGCGGGACCTGACTGGCGCAACGCAGATCCAGCCACGAGTCATAAGGCGTGGTCGCCTCCCAGTCCCGGCCGATGGTGGAAATCCCGGCCATCTGTCCGCAAATCGCCAGGCCGCTAACGTCCGCGAGCTGGAAGTCGGACTGACTCAAGGCATCCTTTATCGCCAGCAGGACCGAGGCATACAGTTCGTCAGGGTTCTGTTCGAACACCTGACGCGCAGGATTCAACAAACGTGTGGGCCGACTGGCGGCGCCCAGGTTGCGGCCGTTTTCGTCCATGACAACGACTCGAGTGCTTGAGGTGCCCATGTCCACCCCAACCAGCAATGCTCGACTCTTCAAGGGTTGGCGCTCGCACAATTCAGCGGTGATTGTTATGCAGACAGAATACTGTCATCAAACACCCTGCGCATTAACTGCCACTGTCCGTGCGAAAAAGCCTGAGCGCCGGTGGCCAGCGGCGACGACGCAAGATTTCGCCGCCGCCTCCTGCAGGCAGTTCTCAATCCTTGAATTGCGTCAGTTGCTGGTTCAACGAGCCGGCCTGATCGCGCAATTGCAGCGACTGATCGAGCAGGCTGCGGATCGCGTGATCGTTCTGCTCGGAGATCCGGCTGACACCCTGGATGGCGACGGATAATTGCTCACCGGTCGCGGCCTGGCTTTGGGTCTGGCGCGCCACTTCGCTGATGCGCGTCAGAATGTCCTGGGCATGCTGGCGAATCTGATCGACACCTTGTGCCGAGGTGGTCAGTTGCACCACGCCCAGGCGCACCGCTTCGCCAACTTGCTGGACGTTGGCAACGGTGTTGCGCACATCAGAACCGATGGCGCCGATCATCTCGCCGATTTCACCGGTCGAGCGGCTGGTGCGTTCTGCCAGTTGCCGCACTTCGTCCGCCACCACGGCGAATCCGCGTCCCTGCTCCCCTGCCCGTGCGGCTTCGATTGCAGCGTTCAAGGCCAGGAGGTTGGTCTGGTCGGCGATGCTGCGAATCACCGCGATGATCCCGGCAATCTGCTGCGAGCGTTTTTCCAGGTCGCCCACAGTGCCGGCAACGTCGTCCATGGTCTGGTCGATGTGGGTGATCCCGGCCAGGGTCTGGTTCATATCGCCGGAGATATGCTTGGTCAGCTCTTCGGTGTTGCGCGCCAGTTGCTCCACGTCTTCGGCTTGCTGCGACATCTCGGTGACCGAGTGCGCCAGCGCGGTGACGCCGCTGGCCATTTCTTCGGTTGCGGTGTGCTGCGACGTCGCCCGGTCGGCAACGGCCTGAGTGGTATCGCCCAGGTGATTGGAGATCTGCATCAGGGCGCCGCTGCTGTGGCGAATCGACCCCACCAGATCCCCCAGACGCTGGATAAACTGGTTGAACGCGCCCGCCAGTTTGCCGGTTTCATCGCCGCTGCGTTGTTCAAATCGCAGGCCCAATTCGCCGCCCCAGGCCTGGATGCCGACCGTCAGGCCGGACAGCGGACGAATGTGCCACGCCAGCAAATGCCAGAGCACGATGGCCAATGCCAACAGCGCCACCAGGCCGATGACGACCGCGGTCCAGAGGAACTGATTGATGCCCGCCATGGCTTCGGCCAGCGGGTACGCCACCATCAGCGCCCAGGTGTTCGGTGCTTTGCCGATGCGCACCGGTTGCAGCACATAACCCCAGCCATCGCGCTGGAAGTCATACGGCTGACCGGCCTTGATCGCCTCTTTGGCAGCCGTCGGCAAATCGTCGGCCGGCTGGCTCAAACGCTTCGCATCAGGGTGGCTGGCGTACAGGCCGTTGCTCGAAACCAGAGCGCCATAACCTTTGTAGGCATCGATTTTCGCCAGTTGCCGATTGATGCTTTCAAGCGGGATATCGACACCCGCCACACCCAGGGCTTTGCCGCCCTGCAACAGCGGCGCCATGATCGACACCATCATGACTTTCTGGCCGCTGCCCGTGCTGTAGGCAAACGGTTCGGAAGCCCACGGCTGACGGCTGTGCAGCGGCTGATAGTAGTATTGGTTATCGGCATTTTCCGGGGCATAACCGCTGAGCGCTTCCGACTTCACCGAGCCACTCGCACGGTTCCAGTAGGTCAGGTAACGGCCGGTGGCGTCGTGATTCGGCTGGTTGGCGAATTCGCTGTCCTTGCCATCGAAGGCGTTGGTTTCCCAATACTGCCCCAGGCCCAAAAGTTGCGGATTGGCTTCAAACAGTTGGCGGGTCACGGCATCGGCGGTCTTGCGATCAACGTGCTGTTGCTGCATGGCCGTTGCGACACTGGCCAGCGATTCGGCGACGGTAAAACCGACACCCAGTTCGACTTCCACTTCCTTGGCATTGGCCTTGACGACCGTGTCGACCAGCGCGGCGGTTTCTTTGACGGAGGAGCCATAAGCGATATAGGCGATGGAGCCCAACAGCAGCGCCATGACGACGACGGTCCCGATCAGGGCCGTCCAGAACAGCTTGAAGTGCAGAGAGCGATTAGGCATGGACATTCTCAAGTGCGCGATTCGTCAACCAGCACGGAGCGCCCAACGGTGTGAATGCAGCCCTGCTGGCAAATTATTTATAGTTGATATTATTTTGCCACTATATAGAAGCGCGCTCTGCCGGTGCAACTTGAATGACCGCGAGGTCACAAGCCTTGCACGGCATCACTCGGAAACGGCGATCTGGTTTCGGCCACGGGCCTTGGCTCGATACAGGGCTTTATCGGCGTTGTTCATCAAGCTGTGCAAATCAAGGTCGGAGGCGTCCATCGACGCGACACCGAGGCTGGCCGTTATGCAATGCACCGGCCCGGTCATCAATTCGGCAATCGAGCGGATGAGTTGCTCGGCAATGTTCAGGGTCTCTTCAATCGAGGTGTCCGGGAGCAGAATGGCGAACTCCTCTCCTCCAAGCCTGCCGTAGACATCCGTTTCACGAAACGAGGTGCTGATGACCAGGCCCATCTGACTCAGCACCTGGTCCCCGACCTGATGGCCATAGGTGTCGTTGATGTGTTTGAAGTGATCCATATCCAGCATCACCGCGCACAGCGGCAGCTGATTGTTTTTGCAGTAACTGTGCAACTGCTGGGCGTGCTCGAAAAAAGCCCGGCGATTCCTCAGGCCGGTGAGTTCATCGGTCTGCGCGGCAAGATTGGAAATGCGGTGCGCCTGTTCCATTTCACGGGTCAATCGAAAGGCGGTTTCCACCGCATCGGAGAGTTTGCGGGTAGCGCTGGCCACGAATGAGGCGAACACCAGCACCGCCAGTGCCATGCCGACTTGCATCGCTGACGGCTGGAACAACAGCCATATCGTGCACGGCAACAACACCAGGCCAATGGACACCAGCGTCATGTATCGGTAGGCCGAATAGCAGGACACCGCACTGACCGACATCCCGACGGTAAAAAGCATGACCAGTGACTGGGCCAGAATATCGTCCGGGGGCATCAATGCCAGCGCGCCTGCACCCCAGATACCGGCAGATAACACCAGCGTGCTCCAGTATTTCCACTCCCATTGCTCAGGTGTGCGTGTACTTTTGTCGCTGCGGAAATAGGCGATGAACATCGAGACGCGCAATGAGGTCGACGCCGTCAGAATGCCCATCCACCAAAAAATGACGTGGTGATCGAAGCGCTCCCAACACAGCAGGCACAGCATGATCGCCGCCAGGACACTGCCCGGAATCGCCGTCACCGACTGATGGAACAACTGGTGCAGGCGATCAGTGCGTACCTGCGCTGCTATCAAAGCATCCGGGTCATACCGGGGTCCGAGTCCTTCCATTTGATCCGCCTGATCATGATGCTTCGTCAAAGAAGTATTGTGGCACCCAGCCAGTAGCGCAAACAACCGAGGCCTTGAAATGTTTCCGGGCGCCAGATTGAAAGAGTACGTCTATCACGCCCCAACACTCGCCCTATTAGCTGACTTCCCGACTCAGGTCTAACCTTAGTCTGCGCTGGCGCCATAAGCCGGCCGGATTAGCGCTGAAAAGGAGACAGGAATGAGCCCGAAGCTTGACTAGGCCACCCGTGGGCCACCGCGCTGGCAACCTGATTGCCGCTGTTCAGAATTCCCGTGTGGTCACCACAATCAGTTGATCCAACTGCTGGCCCTGCAGCCTATGTCCTTGATTCCGCTCGTTGCTATTTAACGCCCGCCCCGGGCCCGATAGCCGGATGAACACGACCAAAGGTAGCTCGCACATGGCAAACGAATCGAAATGCCCGTTCAATCATGCCGCAGGCGGTGGCACCACCAACCGTGACTGGTGGCCGAACCAACTGAATCTGAAGATCCTGCACCAGCACTCGTCCCTGTCAGACCCCATGGACGAGGGCTTCAACTACGCCGAAGCGTTCAAAAAACTCGACTTTGCGGCGGTCAAGCGCGACCTGACTGCACTGATGACCGACTCACAAGACTGGTGGCCAGCAGACTTCGGTCACTATGGGCCGCTGTTCATTCGCATGGCCTGGCACGCCGCTGGCACGTACCGCACCGGTGACGGTCGTGGCGGTGCCGGTTCCGGTCAGCAACGCTTTGCCCCGCTCAACAGCTGGCCGGACAACGTCAGCCTCGACAAGGCGCGCCGGCTGCTGTGGCCGATCAAGCAAAAGTATGGCAACAACATTTCCTGGGCCGACCTGATCGTCCTCACCGGTAACGTCGCGCTGGAGTCGATGGGCTTCAAGACCTTTGGTTTTTCCGGTGGCCGCGCAGACGTCTGGGAACCCGATGAAGACGTTTATTGGGGCTCGGAAAACAAATGGCTGGGCGGCGACGTTCGCTACGACAAAGCGCAAAAACCCGTGCAAGCACCCGGCGATGTTCCACTGGTGGCCGAGCCCGGGAGAAATGAAGACAGCCGTACCGATGAGGGGCGCAATCTGGAAAACCCACTGGCCGCCGTGCAGATGGGCCTGATCTATGTGAACCCGGAAGGTCCGGAAGGCAATCCCGATCCCGTCGCTTCGGCCCTGGACATCCGCGAAACGTTCGGCCGCATGGCCATGAACGACGAAGAAACCGTGGCCCTGATCGCCGGCGGCCACGCCTTCGGTAAAACCCACGGCGCCGGCCCTGCCGACAACGTCGGTGCCGAGCCGGAAGCCGCCGGTCTCGAAGCCCAGGGCCTTGGCTGGAAAAACAGCTTCGGCACCGGTAAAGGCCCGGACACCATCACCAGCGGGCTGGAAGTGACTTGGACCACCACGCCTACCCGGTGGAGCAACAACTACCTGGAAAACCTGTTCGGCTTCGAGTGGGAATTGAGCAAAAGCCCGGCAGGCGCGAACCAGTGGGTGGCTAAAAACGGCGCTGGGGCCGGCACCATTCCGGATGCACACGACCCGTCCAAGCGCCGCAACCCGACCATGCTCACCTCGGACCTGGCGCTGCGCTTAGACCCGATCTATGAACCGATTGCCCGGCGCTTCCTGGCCAATCCGGATCAGTTGGCCGATGCCTTCGCCCGCGCCTGGTTCAAGCTGATCCACCGCGACATGGGCCCGCTCTCGCGCTACCTCGGCCCGGAAATGCCCAAGGAAGAACTGTTGTGGCAAGACCCGATTCCGCCGGTCGACCATGCCTTGGTCAATGACAGTGACGTCGCAGCACTCAAGAGCAAAATCCTCGCCTCTGGCGTGAGCGTCTCGCAGCTGGTATCAACGGCCTGGGCGGCGGCGTCGAGCTTCCGTGGCTCCGACAAACGTGGCGGCGCCAACGGTGGACGCCTGCGACTGGCGCCACAGAAATCCTGGCAAGCCAACCAGCCCGAACAACTGGCGAGCGTGCTGGCGAAACTGGAAAGCATTCAGCGTGAGTTCAACAACAGCGGCAAGAAAATCTCGCTGGCGGACCTGATCGTGCTGGCCGGCAGCGCCGGTGTCGAACAAGCCGCAAAAAATGCCGGTCACAGCGTGACGGTGCCGTTCACACCGGGACGGACGGACGCCTCGCAAGAGCAGACGGACGTCGAATCCTTCGGCTTCCTCGAACCTATTGCCGATGGTTTCCGCAACTACCTGAAAACCCGCTACCGCGTGTCGGCCGAACACCTGTTGATCGACAAGGCGCAACAACTGACCCTCAGCGCACCGGAAATGACTGTGCTCGTGGGCGGCTTGCGGGTGTTGAACACCAACGTCGGACAAACCCGACATGGCGTGTTCACCCAGCAACCGGAGGCGTTGACCAACGACTTCTTCAAAAACCTGCTGGACATGGGGGTGGAATGGAAGCCGGTGTCGGACGCCAATCAGGAGTTCGAAGGGCGCGATCGCAAAACCGGCCAAGTGAAATGGACCGGGACGCGGGTCGATCTGGTCTTCGGCTCGAATGCGCAACTGCGGGCCTTGGCCGAGCTGTATGCCAGCAGTGATGCGAAGGAGAAATTCGTCAAAGACTTCGTAGCGGCGTGGACGAAGGTGATGAACCTGGATCGTTTTGACCTGTAGGAGCCGGATTGCTGGCGATGCGGTGGTGGCCGTGATGACGCCATCGCCGGCAAGTCTCAGGGTTCATCGACGGACTCTTGTAAATAAACGGTACCGCTGAAACAACAACGCCTCCCAAGTGGAGGCGTTGTGCTTATTGCGCATTGAAGGAAGGAATCAGGTCGGAGAGATCGTGGCCAAGGCACCGATCAAAATGGTTAACAGCAGAAATCCACCCAGAAAAATGGCCATCTTGGGCATGGGGCCTCCTACATGATGAGTTTGCGGTTCAGTGGCTACCGCGACTGCGGACCGTGCGGTCATTGTGGGGCGCAGGCCGGGTACATGACAGATGCAGATAGCGCAGAAAAATACGGATCAGAACAAAATCGCCCCGGGCGAGACACCACCCAACCTGTAGGAGCCAGCTTGCCGGCGATGGCGTCCGTGAGATCGCCATCGCCAGCAAGCCGGCTCCTACAAATTGTGGGTGTGTTCGGGATTGAGGGTTCACGCAAAACCTGTAGGAGCCAGCTTGCTGGCGATGGCGTCCGTGAGATCGCCTTCGCCAGCAAGCCGGCTCCTACAAATTGTGGGTGTGTTCGGGATTGAGGGTTCACGCAAAACCTGTAGGAGCCCGGCTTGCCGGCGATGGCGTCCGTGAGATTGCTATCGCCAGCAAGCCGGCTCCTACAAATTGTGGGTGTGTTCGGGATTGAGGGTTCACGCAAAACCTGTAGGAGCCCGGCTTGCTGGCGATGGCGTCCGTGAGATTGCTATCGCCAGCAAGCCGGCTCCTACAAATTGTGGGGGTGTTCGGGATTGAGGGGTTACGCAAAACCTGTAGGAGCCCGGCTTGCTGGCGATGGCGTCCGTGAGATCGCCATCGCCGGCAAGCCGGCTCCTACAAATTGTGGGTGTGTTCGGGATTGAGGGTTCACGCAAAACCTGTAGGAGCCCGGCTTGCTGGCGATGGCGTCCGCGAGATCGCCATCGCCGGCAAGCCGGCTCCTACAAATTGCGGGGTGTTTGGGATTGAGGGTTTACGCAAAACCTGTAGGAGCCGGCTTGCTGGCGATCCGGGCGCTGCGGTGCATCAAGTACGCTGAAACCTACCGGGACGGCTCGCTGACTGGCTCGGCCACTTCCCGGGTGAGGAAGTCGATCAAGGCCCGCGCGGTCGCTGACAATTGGCGATGGGGCGGATAGATCACCGAGAACGGTCGGGAGCGTCCGCCCGACTGTTCAAGCAGCGGCACCAGGCGTCCACTTTGAATGCGCTCGCGGACGATGAAATCGTAGCTCTGGCAGATTCCCATGCCGTGCTCGGCCAGGGACACAATGCCCAGCACGTCGTCGGACACCTGCACATTCGCCTCGGGTATCCACTCCCGATCAACCCCCTCTTCGCGAAACAGCCAAGGCCCGACGCGGCCACTGCTGGGCATCACAAACGGCAGGCAGGCATGCGCCGCCAGTTCGTCGACACTGCGCGGTGTGCCGGCACGTTTCAGGTAGTCCGGCGCGGCGACCAGGCACAAACCCGCGTCCTCCAGCTTGCGCCCGATCAGGCCGCTGTCCGGCAATTGCCCGAGACGAATCGCCAGGTCATACCCTTCCGCCACCAGGTCCACATTGCGATTGCTGATGCTCAACTCGATGCGCACCTGCGGGTACTGCCGGGTAAAACGGCACAGCAATGGCGGCAACCGGTAATGCCCGTAGGTCGTCGGCACACTCAGTCGCACACGCCCGGTCAACTCGCCTTCCTGCCCCTGGATCGTCCGCTCGGCATCATCGATCAACCCGAACGCCGCGCGGGATTGTTCAAGGTAAAGCAGGCCCGCCTCGGTCAGGCTCAGACGCCGGGTCGTGCGCCGCAACAGCTGGACGCCGAGGCGCGCTTCCAGGCGCGAAATCGCCCGGCTGACCACCGACGGCGTGGTCGCCAGAAACACCGCCCCGGCGCTCAACGAGCCCTTTTCCACCACGGTGACGAACACTTCAACGTCCGCGAGATAATCGAATCGACGGGTCACTCTTACCTCCAAAGAACAAGTGCTTTCCTTCGCAGCGAGTTTATCGCCCACACAGGCATGAATATAGTGAATCAACGATCCGGCGACCGCCGATCGATCACCTCACTGTTCGGAAGCTCCCATGCGCCCCATCGCCCGACTCGCCCTCGCCATGACCATTTCCGCGGCTGCCTTCAACGCACAGGCCAGCAATGTCCTGATCGTGCTGTCCGATTCCGATCACCTCGACCTCAAGGACCAGAAGGTATTCGCCACCGGTTTCTACCTGAACGAACTGATGCAACCGGTGAAACTGCTGCTCGATGCCGGGCATTCCGTCACCTTCGCCACCCCGACCGGCAAGGCACCGACACTGGACCAATCGTCCAACGACAAGATGTATTTCAACAATGACGTGGCGGCCTTACAGGCGCACAAGGCGTTGTTGGATCAGCTAAAAGTCACTTCAAAAGGCGAGTCGCCGGTCATCAGCCTGGCGCGGGTCGAACAGATCGGCTACGAGCATTTCGATGCCGTCTACGTCCCCGGCGGCCACGCGCCGATGCAAGACCTGCTGCACAGCGCCGCGCTGGGAAAACTGCTGAACAACTTCCATGACAACGGCAAGACCACCGCCCTCGTCTGCCACGGCCCGATTGCCCTGCTGTCGACCCTGGCCGATCCCGTCGCGTTCACCCGACAACTCGAAACCGCTGGCAAAGCCTCCATCAAAGGCTGGACCTACGCCGGCTACAAATTCACCGTCATCAGCAATCAGGAAGAGGAATTGGCCAAGGGCTTGTTGAATGGCGGCGCGATGAAGTTCTATCCGCAAACGGCGCTGGAACAAGCGGGCGGCGTCTATCGCAGCAACACCTCGCCGTGGACCTCCAACGTCGTCATCGACCGCGAACTGGTGACCGGCCAAAACCCAGGTTCCGCGCTGGACGTGGGCAAGGCAATCGTCGAGCGTCTCAAGCCTCGGAGCTAGAGACTGAGTGGTCCCGGAATGGTAAAACTCGTGGCGTTGTTTTTTGTTTGAATGGCCTCGAAAAAGGATCACATCGGTGAAGTCACCCGCCACGCCAGATTCAAGTGTCACAGCCGAGTCTGGCCTGCGCCTGCAAACCCGGCTGATCGCGCTGGTGGTGGCGGTGACCTTTTTCATGGAAAACCTCGACGCGACGGTTATCGCCACCGCGCTGCCCACCATGGCCAGCGCATTCGGCATTACGCCGGTCGACATGAACATCGGCATCACTGCCTACATTCTTGCCGTGGCGATCTTCATCCCGCTGTCCAGCTGGATCGCCGACCGCTTTGGTGCGCGAAAAGTGTTTGCCGGCGCAATCGTCGTCTTCACCCTCGCCTCGCTCCTGTGCGGGCTCAGCCAGAACATCGAAATGTTCGTTTTCGCCCGCGTACTCCAAGGCATCGGCGGCGCGTTGATGGTGCCGGTGGGACGCCTGGCCGTGCTGCGCAACACCGACAAAAAAGACCTGGTGAAAATGATCGCGGTGATTACCTGGCCCGGCCTGGTAGCGCCCATTCTCGGGCCAATCGTGGGCGGCCTGATCGTCACCCACGCGTCATGGCCCTGGATCTTTTACGTCAACCTGCCGCTCGGTGCATTGGCGCTATTTGCCGCACTGTGGCTCGTGCCCGAAGGACGAGAAGACAACGTACGCCCGTTCGACGGCAAAGGCTTCGCCCTGTTGGCCGGCGCCTGCGCCTCGCTGCTGGGCGGCCTGGAATGGCTGGGCAGCCAACACGGCAACGCCATGTACTCAGGACTCGCGCTAGTGATCGCCGGCATGATCCTCGCCGCATGGGCCGTGCACCACTGCCGACATCACACCCACCCGCTATTGCCGCTCGGAACCGTGTCCATCAACACCTTCCGGGTCAGCCTCTTCGGCGGATCACTCTTTCGCCTGGCCATCAGCGCCTTGCCGTTTTTGCTGCCGCTGCTGTTCCAGGTCGGCTTCGGCTTATCGCCCGTCGACGCTGGCCTGCTGGTGCTCGCGGTGTTCGCCGGCAACCTGGCGATGAAGCCGTTCACCACGGCAATCATGCAGCGTTATGGCTTCCGCCAAGTCCTGCTTGTCAACGGTGTCATCGGCGTCATCTCGATTGTCGCCTGTGCCTTCTTCACCCCACAGACACCCTTCGCCGTGATTACCGCCGTGCTATTTGCCGGCGGCTTGTCGCGATCCATGCAATTCACCTGCTACAACTCCATCGGCTTTGCCGACGTACCCAAGGCGCGGATGAGCGAAGCGTCGGCGTTATTCAGCATGTTCTTTCAACTGGCCATGGGGTTGGGGGTGACGGTTGCCGCGTTGTTGTTGCGAGCGTCGATGTCGGTGCAAGGCCATGAGTTGCAGGCGCAGGTGGCTGACTTTCGAGTGGCGTTTGTGGGTGTGGCGGTGTAGGGATTGTTGGCGTTGGTTGATGTGATCAGGTTGCCCAAGGATGCGGGGGACAGTGTGTTGAAGCGTGTTTGAACCTGCCTCAAAGCGGCTGAACAGAGACGGCTCATTCGAGCCGCCCCTGTACTTGATTACCCGCGTTTGGGCAATTTCCAGTTGGGTCGGATGAAGTGGCAGGTATAACCGTCGGGAAGCCGTTCGAGGTAATCCTGGTGTTCCGGTTCCGCTTCCCAAAACGGCCCGGCCGGGGTGATTTCAGTGACCACCTTGCCGGGCCAAAGGCCGGAAGCTTCGACATCGGCCACGGTGTCTTCGGCAACCTCTTTCTGCTCATCGCTGAGGTAGAACAACGCAGATCGGTAGCTCGCGCCGACATCGTTGCCTTGGCGATTTTGGGTGGTCGGATCATGAATCTGGAAAAAGAACTCGAGAATCTGGCGATAGCTGATTTGTTGCGGATCGAACACGATCTCGATGGCTTCCGCGTGATTGCCGTGGTTGCGATAAGTCGCGTTCGGCACATCGCCTCCCGAGTAACCCACCCGTGTGGATAGCACACCGGGGTAACGTCGCAGCAAATCCTGCATACCCCAGAAGCAACCACCGGCCAGGATGGCGGTTTCGGTTTGCGTCGTCATGAACGGTCATTCTCCTCAATGAAAGTGGCGCGTTATTGATTACGGATCGGACTGTTGAACGAGTCGGAGCGACTGCCGCACGGGTGTCGACGCAATGATCATAAACCTTAACCGCTACGCCGTAAGCTCGACGTAGCTCGACTCCCCACCACCCGTCGCGCCCGACAACCAACCCCAAACGAAGGCCAGAGTGGTACGCCCTTCGTGATCAACGCCCACCGTGCCACGAGACCAACCGGCAAGCATCTCGCCATCCGCCGTCAAACACTGAAAAAGCAGCTCAATCGTATCGGGGCCTGTCACACGCCCGACTTGATGACCGATGCGTATCCGTCCGCCCTGGTAAGTGCTCGAAATGGCATTCCCCTCGACGTGGTAGTGAAACACGGTGCCTGCACCGGACAGCCCTTGAGCGTTATTCGCGACGGTAAATCGGCGATTGTTCAAACGCTCGCTGGTTTGAGAAAAGGGGGTTTCCATGAATGTCGCGTCCTTGGGTTGAGAGGTTCCGTTTTTAGGCTTTGATGATCCTAACTCATTCTTTTCCGAGTGATGAAGGCACTGGGTTGGCGATCTCTGATGCTGTGGCTTCAATCCAAAAACAAAAAAAGCCCTGCCCCGACTAAATGGGGCAGAGCTTCTGTTGGCACATCACGTTATATCAACGCCCTCGCCTACTCCTGCGGGTCAACCTGATCCAGCACCCGATTCACCGTCAATTCCGCTAACGCAATCATTTGCTGAATGCCCAGTGCCAAATTGCATTTGGGGCCTTCGAGTATGAACGCCAGCTCACTGGCCATAACGCTTGCAGAAGCGAGTGTTTCGCAGGCGTGAACCAGGAGGGTTTCAGTGCTTGCGGTGGGGACGACGGCGAAGATAGGGTTTGCCCGGCGCTCGGCCTCGGCGGGTTTGCGGGGTGGGGATTCGGAAGTTTCGGATGGGTTAACGTTTTCGTCGAGCATTTGGAACTCCAATGAACTGGGCTCCTATGAGAAAGTCGGGCTACCACACCCGGTCGCTGTATTGGCAGCGGCAGAGGGAGGTTAGTAAGGTTGCTTCCTAGGTGCAAGCCTAATAGGTTGTAGGAAATTTCGATGGAGTTAGGCGCCGAATCTGTAGGGGTTGCTTTCGGTCGAAGCAAACTTTCTGTGAGCGCGAATAAATAAATCTGTCCCCTTTTCCTCTGAACGGTTGGCTCGGGATGTCCTCTATAAAAACAGCGTCGTGCACAAGCCTGATAGGCTACATGGACATTCGTCTCACGACAGCAGAAGGGTAGCGGTAGCCGCGCTTGACGCTGGTGCAGCTTAGGCCCAAGGTGTGATCAAGTCATGACTGTTTGCTTTCCTCATACATTTCGCTGGCTCGCTAGTCTTGTGGAAGATGAAAATTGATTTTGTCACCTGAGGGGGTGTAGTACAGTATGGTGCAGCAACACGGACTGATGACATATTAGGGAAGTTTCGATGAATATAACATTCGCTTGGTGGAATGTCGGCCTTAAGCCGCCAGTTGCATCTGCGAAAGAACCCGATATTTCCACTACCCTTCGCCCATGGTTCTTGTTTTGCCATCTAGAAGAGCTGCTAGAACTTGACTTGGTAGCGTTTGGAGAAGTTTCAGATTCATTCGTGCTAGCGCTAGGTCAATCTTTCTTAAGAGCAGGTTTCGCCTCCGTAAGTATAACCGGAAAAGAAGGTAGAATAATTTTCGATATTGCCGTTTTTTATCGCGCAAACAAACTAGAGCTTATCGAGAGTAAAAATATTGTTCACCCTCATTACTCTGGAAACTTAAGGGTCGCAGCTAGGCTGGAGTTTAGGATTGTAGGTAGTGAGGAACGATTTTATTTTTACGTATCTCATTGGCCTAGTAGGCTATCTCGTCCAGATCTTGGTCGTGATGAGCTTGGCTACGCTTTAAGAGCAGATATAGATACCGTTTTCAAAGAAGAAGGCTTTGATGCGAAAGTAATTTTGATGGGCGATTATAACGATGAACCTTTCGATAAGCCTATTTATGATAAATTGGTCGCCACCAGGGATAGACGTGTAGTTATCGAAAAACCATTTATTCTTTATAACCCATTTTGGCGCAGCCTAGGCGGTGTCCAACCCTACAGTCGCAATGGAAAATTATCTCCTTGCCATGGGACTTATTACTACAAAGCTAGCTCACATGTTACAAAGTGGTTTACTTTTGACCAAATAATTGTTTCCTCAGCCTTTATGGGGCACACGCCTTGGCATCTTGATGAAGAATTAACTACAGTCTTTAGCTATCACGATGACGAGTACCTGGGCAACGTCTTTTTTAAAAATTTTGATCATTTACCTATTTATGGGAGGGTAACTAGATATTATGACTGACTTCATGAGCGCACTTGCAGCCGGATTAGAAGCCGCCAAGAAAGCGGGAAGAAATAAACGCGAAATCGACGAAAAACTTACGCATATTTCAGAAATGGTTTTTATCGGTACAGATCGGACTGTAAAATTAGCTTTCGATCCGTCAAGTAGTCATAGGGAAGCTATAATCGGAAATTTAGTTTACCTTGTTTATGCTATTTCTGCGTCTGATCCAAAGAAAGGGGAGAAGATAGCGACGGTTGTTTCAGATCGAGAGCAAGGCTACCCTGTTATTATTGATTCCGCCTCTGCTAATTATGTATGCGCAGGAGCGGATGAGATAGAATCTGCATTTGCGGACATAGTTCAAACAACTGCTGTTTCGAATGTGTTTTATAAACTTATGGTGGGCGAGACTTGAACGAAATTTACTCATTTAGAACTAAAGCCTCGCCGACTGGCATACCTCCGAAAGGTCAGAACGAGTGCAGGTTAAGTCACTGCATACGATTTTCCGAGTGAAACAGATCAGCCTTGGCGTATTCAGCTAGATGATTTCTACTGCGCTATATCTAGATGAGAGCAAGACGTGCCCTCACATTTCTGTGTTGACCGTCCTCCTCTGGCCGATAGCCGTCCTCCACCAGCGACGCTATGGGTTCCAGTCCTCCTCCCCCCGCAACTACTAAACCACAGACACAAAAAAGCCCACTCGACCGTCACCGATCCAGTGGGCTTTTCAACAGGTTTCTAGTTACAGAGTCATATCACTAGCAGTATTAGATCGCAGGAGCGAAAATCGGCGTCATTGCAGGTGCCGAATTTGGCATTGAAACAGGTCATGGAGCAATCATTAGTGGTGAGGTGGGAGGCATAATATTCGGCACTGCTGGTTATTTTTGAGCTAGCTGGCTTGCCGAGCATTTACAGGACCGAGATATATAATGAGCATTTTTAGCCGCATCAAAGCCTTCATAAAGCAAGAGCCGAAAGAGCAGATCGCCGGTTACTCAATACCAGAGCTGCAATCGATTTTCGTCAAACCATTATTAATCAGTGAAAGCTTCCAACCCAGTTTCCTGAGAGTCACCTCTTTGGAAGAAGTAGGCATTCCAGCCTATTACAGCTCATTCTTAATCGACCAAAAAGACACTCTTAACTTTCTTGCATTCATTGAATCAAACTTTAATTACACAACTAAAAAAACCTTCAACGATCTACTCGTCAAAAAATACTCAAACGCCCTAAAAAACGAACATTTAATATTTTTCACATCCTCCAGAGAATTCAACGCGGTGACTGTACGACTTGTCACCAATAGCGCTGATTTTTTGGATGTCATCGCTCGTGAAAAATTCTCCGTACCGCCTCCATGGGTAGCATTTGAGGGTTACAACCCTTCCTGGTGGGGAGGCCATATGCAAGGCGCACAGGGCTACTACAACGACAACTATTTCCTTCCCTTTTTCACTCAGCTGAGTGACTCAGAAAGACAGGCGTATTACGCAAGATTTGAAGCTACGGACGAGTGGATCAAGGCCTTGGAGCTAATGTACGACGAGGAGTGAGTGGTCCACTCAGGTCTGCTCTGGAGTCCAATCGGACTCCTACGTTTATCACGACAAAACAGCCATCAATCTTTTAACAAGCCTTCCGCGATTGTCCCCGAAAAAACTGCCTCAACCGGCCCAATCAAAAAGACCGGCCCCACACCATCCCATTGAACCGTAACACTCCCGCCATCACATTCAACCTCAACGGTATCGTCCAACAACCCCCTACGAATCCCGTTAACCGCAGCACCACAAGAGCACGAACCTGAACCCAGCGGAATACCGCCCCAACGCTCCCAAATGCGCAGCCGAATATGCTTACGGTCAACTATCTGGACGAAATGCACATTCGTCCTGAGCGGAAACAGCGGATGGGTTTCAAGGGTGGGTCCGATGGCCGCAATATCAATCGCCGTCAGGTCATCCACAAAGTAGGTGCAGTGCGGATTGCCCATGCTGCACGCCGCCGGGCCGCCATCAAGGGGCAGAACCGTCGTATCCATTTCCTGAGCCAGGGGAACATCCGACCAGCCGAACAGCGGCGGCCCCATGCTGACGGAAATGTTGCCGTTGGAGGTTCGTTGGCAAGTGAGCAACCCCCGGTTGGTCCGAAGCGTTATCGACGTCGAATTCGATTCGCGCATCAGCCTGTCCGCAGCACCCCGCGTTGCGCTGCCACACACATCCAGCGTGGAGCCATCGGTATTCCAGAACATCAATCGCGCATCGGCGTCTTCGCAATCGAGCACCACGGCGAGTTGATTGAAACCGATGCCGCGGTGGCGATCCCCCATTCGCCGAGCCAGGGCGCTTGTCACTGGATTGGCCGAGTTTCGCGCGTCCACGACCACGAAGTCGTCGCCATTGGCGTGCATCTTGTGGAAACTCAGCGGCATAGACAGATCCCTGTGGTGAATGGCCGTTTGCAGGCGATCTAGCCCCATTCCCAGTGCTTTTGCAAGTTGTGTGAGGGTAAGCGAAAGCTACCCGCCAGCCCCGAATTCCAGACACAAAAAAGCCCACTGACCGTCACCGGTGCAGTGGGCTTTTTGACTGGGCGTCTGGTTACAGAGCCATATCAGTTGCAGCGTTAGCCTTCGGCGCTTTTGGCGCTTCAGCCGGGGCAGCTGCCGGGGCCGCTACTTGACCGATCGCCGGTGGCGGGGTCAGTTGCAGGACCTTGGCGGTGTAAGCCCACTCTTGTGCAACCTTCTCAGGACTGCCATTCAGCTGCGTGCCGTAGCTTGGCACGATCTGGTGCAGTTTTTCCTGCCAGGCCGGCGAAGCGACCTTGTCCTTGAACACTTTCTGCAGCACGGTCAGCATGATCGGCGCAGCGGTCGAGGCACCTGGCGATGCGCCCAGCAGGCCGGCGATGGTGCCGTCAGCGGAAGCAACGATTTCGGTGCCCAGTTTCAGCACGCCACCGGCGGCTTCATCACGCTTGATGATTTGCACGCGCTGGCCGGCTTGCCACAGGCGCCAGTCTTCAGCCTTGGCGTTCGGGAAGTATTCTTTCAGGGCGTTGAGGCGGTCTTCGTCAGACAGCATCAGCTGACCGGCAAGGTACTCGACCAGCGGGTATTCCTTGATGCCGACCTTGGTCATTGGCCACACGTTGTGCGTGGTGGTGGTGGTCAGCAGGTCCAGGTACGAGCCTTCTTTGAGGAACTTGGTGCTGAAGGTCGCGAATGGGCCAAACAGGATCACGCGCTTGCCGTCCAGGACACGGGTGTCCAGGTGCGGAACCGACATCGGCGGTGCGCCAACGGAGGCTTTGCCGTAGGCCTTGGCCAGGTGTTGCTCGGCGATGGTCGGGTTTTCGGTGACGAGGAACGAGCCGCCGACCGGGAAGCCTGCGTATTCCTTGGCTTCAGGAATGCCGGACTTCTGCAGCAGGTGCAGGGCACCGCCGCCCGCGCCGATGAACACGAACTTGGCGTCGGTTTCGGACTTGCTGCCGTCTTTCAGGTTTTTGTAGCTGACGCGCCAGGTGCCGTCTTCGTTCTTGGTGATGTCTTGCACTTCGCTAGACAGTTTCAAGTCGAATTTCGGGGTGGTTTGCAGGTGCGCAACGAACTGGCGGGTGATTTCGCCGAAGTTCACGTCGGTGCCGATCGGGGACCAGGTGGCCGCGATTTTCTGGTTCGGGTCGCGCCCTTCCATCATCAGCGGAACCCACTTGGCGATCTGCGCCGGGTCTTCCGAGTACTGCATGCCGGCGAACAGCGGGCTCGCTTGCAGGGCTTCGTAGCGCTTTTTCAGGAACTTGATGTTGTCATCGCCCCACACAAAGCTCATGTGCGGTGTGGAGTTGATGAACGAACGCGGGTTTTTCAGCACGCCTTGCTGAACCTGCCAGGCCCAGAACTGACGGGAGATCTGGAACGCTTCGTTGATTTCAACGGCTTTCGGGATCGAGACATTGCCCTTGTCGTCTTCCGGGGTGTAGTTCAACTCGGCCAGGGCGGAGTGACCGGTACCGGCGTTGTTCCAGCCGTTGGAGCTTTCCAGGGCGACGCCGTCGAGGCGCTCGATCATTTCCATCGAGGTGCCAGGTTCCAGCTCATTGAGCCATACACCGAGGGTCGCGCTCATGATGCCGCCGCCGATCAGCAGCACATCGACTTTCTTTGCCTCTTCCGCGTGAGCGGACGTGATCCCCATCGACAAAGCCAGCCCCAGCAGGGCCGTGTTCATTTTCTTAAACATCTTGTAGCACCTTTGATAAAACGTCATCCGCCCTTCCATCCTCACGACGAAACCCTTGTTTCACACGGCATTCAGGCAAATGTCGTGGGGGCTCGCACATGAGATCCGGAGGGTGGGCACACAAGGCCGACGTGATCCATCGACCTCAGTTTATATGTCCCTACTGAACTGACTTTTTATCTTTATTGGCTTCAGCTACTTGAGCGACAGTGATTCTGTTGGCGCGTCTCGAGGACACGCAAACTGAATAGGTCAAACCAAGTTGAGGTGAAGAATATCACGCCGGAGCAAACCCGCGCGTCTGTTCCCGACCTGATAGTCCGAACACGCGCGCCGGGGCCACTATACTCAACCTGTTTTTTCGATGAACCGGTGAGGAGCAGTCATGAGCGATAAAAACGATCTGCGCAAATATTCCTCTCAAGTGGTCGATGGCGTGGAGCGTGCGCCCGGTCGCTCGATGCTGCGTGCCGTGGGATTCACCGACGAGGACTTCAAGAAACCGCAGATCGGCATCGCCTCGACGTGGGCGATGGTCACGCCGTGCAACATGCACATCGACAAGCTGGCGGTCGAGGCGGAGAAAGGCGCGAATGCCGCCGGGGCCAAGGGCGTCATTTTCAACACCATCACCATTTCCGACGGCATCGCCAACGGCACGGAAGGCATGAAGTATTCGCTGGTGTCACGCGAGGTGATTGCCGATTCCATCGAGGTCGTGGCCGGTTGCGAAGGCTTCGACGGCCTGGTGACCGTGGGCGGTTGCGACAAGAACATGCCGGGCTGCCTGATCGGCATGGCGCGGCTGAACCGCCCTTCCATCTTCGTCTATGGCGGGACGATTCGGCCCGGCGCCGGCCACACCGACATCATTTCCGTGTTCGAAGCCGTGGGCCAGAATGCGCGTGGCGACATCAACGAAATCCAGGTCAAGCAGATCGAGGAAGTGGCGATTCCCGGCCCCGGTTCCTGCGGCGGGATGTACACGGCCAACACCATGGCCTCGGCCATTGAAGCGCTGGGCATGAGCCTGCCCGGTTCCAGCTCTCAGGATGCCGTCGGCAGCGACAAGGCCTCGGACAGTTTCCGCGCCGGCCAGCAGGTCATGGAGTTGTTGAAGCTGGACCTCAAACCTCGCGACATCATGACCCGCAAAGCCTTCGAAAATGCGATCCGCGTGGTCATCGCCCTCGCCGGCTCGACCAACGCGGTGCTGCATCTGTTGGCCATGGCGCATGCCGTGGATGTCGAGTTGACGCTGGATGATTTCGTCGAGCTGGGCAAGGTCTCGCCGGTGGTGGCCGACCTGCGCCCCAGTGGCAAATACATGATGAGCGAACTGGTCGCCATCGGCGGCATTCAACCGCTGATGAAGCGCATGCTCGCGGCCGGCATGCTGCATGGCGATGCGATGACGGTGACCGGCAAGACCCTCGCGGAAAACCTCGAAAACGTGGCGGACTATCCGGAAGGCCAGGACGTGATTCTGCCCTTCGACCAGCCGGTGAAAAAGGACTCGCACCTGGTGGTGCTGCGCGGCAACCTCTCGCCCACCGGCGCGGTGGCCAAGATCACGGGCAAGGAAGGTTTGCGCTTTGAAGGTACGGCGCGGGTCTACCACGGCGAAGAAGGTGCGCTGGCCGGGATTCTCAATGGCGAAGTGAAAGCGGGTGACGTGATCGTGATTCGCTACGAAGGGCCTAAGGGCGGCCCGGGCATGCGCGAAATGCTCTCGCCGACGTCGGCGGTTATGGGCAAGGGGTTGGGCAAGGATGTTGCGTTGATTACCGATGGCCGCTTTTCAGGGGGTTCCCATGGTTTTGTGGTGGGGCATATCACGCCGGAAGCGTTTGATGGCGGGCCGATTGCGTTGATCGAAGACGGCGACAAAATCACCATCGATGCCGAAACCCGGCAGATCACGGTCGGCGTTTCCGATGCCGAACTGGCCGAGCGCAAAACCCGCTGGGTGCGGCCGGAATCCCGGTACAAACGCGGGGTGTTGGCGAAGTATGCGAAGACGGTGTCCAGCGCCTCCGAGGGTGCCGTCACCGATAAATACCTTTAATGCTTTGATTCTGCCTCGTTTGAGTGATTGCCATCGCGAGCAGGCTCGCTCCCACAGTTGATCTTCGCGTTGACGCAATCAATGTGGGAGCGAGCCTGCTCGCGATGGGGCCCGGTCTGGCAACATCAATGATGAATGGATATCACAGCCGAAACCGATCCACCGACTGCGACAATTTCCCCGCCAGCGCTGACAGTACATACGCGCGTAACGCGTCATGCATCATGTCGGCTTCGAGGTGATTGCGCAGCGCGGTCATGCTGACCTCGTTGTCATTCACTGCGGCTGCCATTTGCGAATTTCCCAGGTAACTGACCAGGCTCATGATCACGGCCGTGAGCAGGCCGGTGCCGATCAGCAAGAGCAAGCGTAATTTTATCGACACGCTGTGGGTCTCCTGTCAGTGCGTGCGGCCATTCGCGCATGGCTTCTGAACAGGTTATCGACTGCGTCACAGCGCAATTGAAGGGCTGTTTGCGTTCACGCGGGTTTTTACGACATGCGGTAATTCCCCCTGGCCATGTTCGTTTTTTTCTCAGTGCATGATAGGTTGTACGACGACTGATGAATGATCTTTATGTTCATCACTCGATCACCCACAACAACAAGGAAATACCCATGAAAAAAGCGAAATTGCTGGTTGGATTTCTGTGCCTGTTCAGTGGCTATGTCGCGGCCGCCCCGTCCGCCGCTGAAAAAGACGTGGCCCAGGCTGTCGACCACCTGACCCAGGCCATGCTGAAAAAGAACATTTCCGAACTGAACGCTCTGACCGCCGAAAACCTGACCTACGGGCATTCCAGCGGGAAAATCCAGAACAAGCAGGAATACATCGCCGACATCGAAACCGGTCGAAGCGCTTTCAAGACCCTCGAAATGCAAAACCAGACCATCACCCTCTCCGGTGACGTGGCGTTGGTTCGCAACCATTTCTCGGCACAGGCGCTGAAAGGCACTGAAGTGATTCCGACCGAAATCGAGAACTTCCAGATCTGGCAGAAACAGAAAGGCCACTGGCTGCTGGTCGGGCGTCAGGCGTTCAAGTTCTGATTTGGGTTGTGTAGGAGCGAGCCCGCTCGCGATGGCCCCATAAGCGCCGCGTTGATTCAGGCAAACTGCGTCATCGTTGACGTTCATCGCGAGCGGGCTCGCTCCTACAATGACCGTTGATCTGTGCGCGGGGCGTCGGCCCGATAAAAACATATTTTTATGCTTAAATTGATATTGTCGAACAATCCCACTTCCCGAGGGTGCCGTCATGAATATCAAGATCCTGGCTTTAATGCTGTTGGCGTTCTGTGCTCAACCGGTCTGGAGTCAGACGCCGCCCGCCTCAACGGCTGCGCCAGATAGCGTTGCATTGACCACGCGCCTGGCCTTGCGCGACCTGTGGGTCGAACATGTGTTCTGGATCAGAAATTACGCCATCGCCAATCAGGCTGCCGACAAGCAGCAAGCCAAAGTCGCCGCTGATCAGGTGGTCGACAACGCAACCAAAATCGCCAATAGCATCGCCCCGCTCTACGGTCAGCCCGCTGCCGATCAGTTGCTCAAATTGCTGGCCGGCCACTGGGGCGCGGTGAAGCACTACAGCGATGCAACGGTCGCCAAAGACAGCAAAGGCAAGCAAGCCGCAGTCGCGGACCTGACCAGCAATGCCAAGGCGATTGCCGCGTTCCTGGCCAAAGCCAACCCCAACTTGCCTGAAGCCACGCTGGTTGCCATGCTCGGTGCTCACGGGGGTCATCATGTCGCGCAGATCGATGAACTCGCCGCACACGATTACGCGGGCGAAGCGCGGACCTGGCACATGATGCGCGGCCATATCCTGGCGCTGGCCGATGCGCTGACGGCGGCACTGGTCAAGCAGTTCCCGGACAAGTTCTGACGTCGGGCGAGGACACACCATGCTGGAAGGACTGGGCCGGACACAGCAAGACCTGCTCAATGCGCTGCTGCACCATGCGAGCGGCATGAGCATTGACGAGTTGGCCGAACAACTGGCCGTCACGCGCACTGCGATTCGCCAGCATCTGGCAGCGCTTGAGCGTGACGGCCTGGTGTTGCGGGGCGAAACCCGGCCGACGGGCCGACGTCCAGAGCAACTGTACCGGCTCACCGACCATGCCAAGGAGCAGTTTCCTCGCCAGTATCAAATGCTGGCGAGTGTGCTGATCGATGAAGTGGCCGGCATCATCGGTCCCGAAGCGCTGGCCACGCTGATGCGCAGCATGGGCCGAAAACTGGCGCTGGATCGTGAATCGCAGGTGGTCGACGAAGCCAGGATCGTGCAACACATGAACCAGGCGGGATACCAATCAGAGGTGTTCTTTCGCTCCAGCGGTGACCCGGAAATCGTCGCGCACAACTGCGTTTTTCACCGACTCGCAGAGGCCCATCCGGTGGTCTGTGAACTGGACCTGGCCTTGATCGGCACGCTGGGCGGCGCAGAAGTCGATCACACGGAATGCATGGTGCGCGGCGGTAACGTCTGCCGGTTCAAGCTTCGACCAAACACAGAAACGGCCGCCGAGCCCGATAAAGTGCGGCCTTCTGAGCAAACAGATCCGGTTGATGATTGAGCCGTCTTCGACATCGCCCGGATCGCAAGACGCGTACACCTCGCCGCCCCCCCCTATTCAGGTCGAGGCAGCGTTGGCCGAATGGCATCCGGCGAAGTCAGAGATTGCAGTGGCGATCCTCTCAAAGGTAGTATTGAGAACGATTCACACTAACATCTGGAAAGCCAACCGGTGCAAGTTCCTCCGACCAGCAAGCTGGGCTTCTTTTTCAGCGACCATCATCGCTGGCTGCTGCAGCATATCCAGCGGCGCCTGCGCAATCACGCGGACGCTGAGGACACCGCCGCCGATACGTTTTGCCAGATGCTGGTGGCCCGGGTAGACCCCGACAGCATCGAACAACCTCGCGCGTACCTGTCGACCATTGCCCGACGACTGATCTTTGACCGTCATCGCCGGCGCAAGCTGGAACTGGCCTACCTCGAACGCCTGTCCACGCTGCCCGAGGCGTTCGCCCCCTCCCCTGAAGAACAGTTGCAACTGATCGAAGCCCTGGTCGCGATCGACCGGGCGCTCGACGGCTTGCCACTGGTCGTCAAAGCCACGTTCCTCTACAGCCAGCTGGACGGTCTGAGCTACGTGGCGATTGCCCACAAAATGGGGCTTTCGGAACGCACGGTCAGCCGCTACATGAAACAGGCATTGCGTCAGTGCTACCTGAGCGAGCTGGCGCCATGAGCACGCCGCGCCTTGACCCGGTCAGCGAACAGGCCATCGACTGGATGGTGAGCCTTCGTGCCGGCAAGCCCGATGCCGCACTACAAGAACGGTTCAACGCATGGCTGGCGATGGACCCCGCACATGCCCGGGCCTGGGCCACCTTGCAGGAACGCCTTGGCGGTTCCTTCAACACGATTCGTGCTCTGGATCGGCGCCTGCCCGGTCAAGCCAACGAAGCACGGCAACTGCTGTTGCAGCCTCATGGTTCACGCCGCGATGCGCTCCGCGTGATCGCGGGCCTGGGCCTGCTGGGCGGCGGCGCGTGGCTCGGCATTCGCAGCCCGCTGGGTGACTCGCTGCTGGCGGATCTGCACACCGGCCGTGGCCAGCGTCAGGACTTCACGCTGGCCGACGGCAGCCGCCTGAGTCTGAACGCGAACAGCGCGGTGGACCTGCGCTTCGATGACAAACAAAGGCTGGTGATTCTGCGCCACGGCGAGCTGGTGATTCAGGTGGCGGCCGACCCCCAGCGTCCGCTGCGGGTGCGCACCGCTCAAGGTGAAATACGGGCATTGGGCACCCGCTTTCTGGTGGCTCAGGAACAAGATGCGACTCGCGTTGTGGTGCTGCAGCACTCCATCGAAGCCCGTCTGTTCGACGGCACGACGCTTGACCTGCAGGAAGGTCAATCGGCCTTGCTGTATGCAGGGAACATTGCACCGGTGGCCGGCGATCAGCGTCATCGCGCCGATTGGCTCAGCGGGCGATTGAACGTGCTGGACGATCCCCTGGAACACGTCGTCGATGCGCTGCGCCCGTACAGCCGGGGTTTTGTCCGCGTGGCTCCCGAGGTTCGCGGTTTGCGCGTCCAGGGCGTATTCCCGTTGAACGATCCGGATCGGGTGTTCACGGCCCTGGCGGAAACCTTGCCGATTCGCGTGGATCGCTACAGCCCATGGTTGACGCTGATACGTGCAAAAGAGTCGCGCTGATCAATTTTTTTTGAAAATAACTCTCATTCGTGTCCGGTTTTCATTTCTCGTCCCACCTATCTCCTGACACTTCCACATTTTCAGGAGAACGCTGTGTTCAACCCGTGGCCCCATGCCCTTTCCGCCGCTGTCGCCCTGGCAACCCTGGCGAGCCCTGCCCTGTCGCAGGCGCAAGACCTGATGTTCAACCTGCCGGCCGGCCCACTCGCCAGCACGCTGAATGCCATCGCCAGCCAGAGTGGCCATATCGTTTCATTGGAGCCTTCGCTGGTGCAGGGCAAACAAGCGCCGGCGGTGGTCGGCCAGATGCCTGCGGAACAGGCGATGCAAAAGGCGCTGGCGGGCAGCGGCCTGCAATTGCGAGTGACCGGGCAAGGTAACTTCAGCGTAGAGCCAGCCCCGGACAACAGCGCAGCGTTGCAGTTGGGCGTGACCAACATCGTCGAACGCAGCACCGACGCCACCACCGAAGGCTCAGGCTCCTACGCTGCGCGGGCGGTGACCATCGGCAAAGGCACCCACACCCTCAAGGAAATCCCGCAGTCGGTCACGGTGATGACCCGCAAGCAAATGGACGATCAGGACATCGTCGATCTCAAGGACGCGGCCAACAAGACCACCGGCCTGGTCGGCGCCCAAGGCGTCGGCAGAGGCCTGATCCTGAGCTCGCGCGGTTTCCAGATCGATGACTGGCAGTACGACGGCGTGCCGATTCCGCGCAACTATTACTCGCTGGGCAACTGGGCCACGCAGGACCTGATTTTCTTCGATCGCATGGAAGTGCTACGTGGCGCGTCCGGCCTGCTGCAAGGCACCGGCAGCCCTGGCGGCGCGGTCAACCTGGTACGCAAACGCGGCCAGGCCGCACCGATAGTGACCCTCACCGGCAAGGCCGGCTCATGGGACCACTACGGTCTGCAACTGGACGCCGGCGGGCCGCTGAACCAGGCCGGCACCGTGCGCGGGCGCTTCATTGCCGACCAGGACGACAGCCACTCGTTCGTCGATTCCGAATGGTACAAGACCACCTCGCTGTACGGCGCGCTGGACTTCGACCTGCGTGAAGACACCACCCTGGGCCTGGCAGTCAGCCAGTCCGACGGCGAATCGCGCTCGAACGTGCGCGGCTTCCCCCGCTACGCCGGCGGTAAGCCCATCGACCTGCCGCGCAGCACGTACACCGGGGCGAAGTGGAACCATTCGGACATCGATGTCACCACGCTCTACACCGACCTGGAACACCGTTTCAACGACGATTGGGCCTTCAAGGTCGGCGCCGTGCGCATGACTGAAACCAATAAAGCGAAAAACCAACGGGTGCAATCCAGTGGCAACGGCATCAATGCCGATGGCAGCGGCGTGCAGTACGCTGACTTCGTGACGGACATGGACTCCACCAAAGTTGCTCTGGACATGAACCTCAACGGCAAATTCGAAGCCTTGTCCATGCAGCAGGAAATCATGGTGGGCGGCAACTATTCCAAATACACGTCAGACGACAAATTCGCCCGAACCTTCAATAACAGCGCCGACACCATCTTCGACATTGATCACAACCGTCCCGAAATCAGCTACGACGGTTTGCTCAATAGCCCCGGTGGCCGTGGGACACCGAGCAAATATGACATCCGCCAAAAAGGCCTCTACGGCAGCTGGCGGGTCAAGCCGATTGATCCGCTGACCCTCGTGCTCGGCTCACGGGTCAGTTGGTACGACTACAGCTATCAAGCGTGGCGCCAGGACGCGACCAGCATTACCGCCGATCCTGAAAGCACCAGCAACGAAAACGGTGAAGTCACCCCCTTCGCCGGTATCGTCTATGACTTGAGCCGCGAATGGGCGATCTATACCAGCTACACCAACGTGTTCACACCGCAAACCGAACGCACTACAAGCGGCTCGGTAGTCAAACCGATCATCGGTACGAACTACGAGTTGGGTCTCAAGGGCGAGCTGATGGAGGGTCGGGTCAACACGTCCCTGGCGTTGTTCCGTTACGACCAGGAAAACCGCGCCACGCTCGATATGGAGGGTGGGCAAAACTGCGACGGTTGGTACTGCTCGAAGGCATCCGGCAAAGTACGCAGCCAGGGGCTCGACGCCGAAATCAGCGGCGAAGTGCTGGACGGTCTGCAACTGTTTGCCGGTTATACCTACAACACCACCAAGTACCTCAAGGACCCGGACAACGAAGGCAAAGTCTTCAGCTGGTGGACGCCGAAACACATGCTGCGCGTCTGGGGCAACTACCAGTTGGGTGGCGACTGGAGCCGTGTGAGTACCGGCCTGGGCTTCACGACCCAAAGCCATACGCTGGGTTACGACCACGTCGTCAACGTACCGGGCTACACCGTCTGGAATGCCCGTGTCGGCTACCAGCTCTCCTCGGAGATCGAGCTGGCGATGAACGCCAACAACCTGTTCGACAAGACTTACTACACGGCGGCCTACAACCAGATCAATGGCAACAACAACTACGGTGAACCACGCAACGTGATGTTCAGCGTGAAATACACGCCGGAGTTCTAACACCACCGTTCGACCATCAACGCCCTCCTTCCGACTGCTGTCGCAGGGAGGGCCGTTTCAGGGTCATTCAATTTCCAAGGGTATCGCAAACGTTCTTTTATTATTCTGCATCGCGACAAACGTTTTGAACTGCTTGATGTTTCCGAAGAAAAACAACTCCCTGGTTAATTGTTCGTACTCACTCATGTCTCGTACATTCAACACCAGCAAAAAGTCAAAATCCCCCGTCACATAATAAACCTGCTGAACTTGCGGACAACTCACAAAGCGCCGCTTTATCTCATCCAGCAAATCAAGTCTTTCATTCTCTAGTTTAACTTCGACGATAACGGTAATCGGTCGGCCGACCGCTGCCGGGTCGACAATACTCACGTTATATCTGATCACTCCCGCCGCTTCGAGGGCGGCGATTCTTCTATTGACTGCCGAGGGAGACAGGTTCACGCCCTCAGCCAGTTCCCGCTGGGAAATCCGGTTGTTTTCCTGAAGGAAGTTGAGAATTTTGCGGTCATAGGCATCTAGCTGCATAGGGGAACTCCTTCACCTGGGGCCCAGCCATTACAGCAGAAAAGGCACCTGGACGCTCATTCGTTGCGCACAAACCCTTGTACCAACGCACCTGGCCTGAGCGCGGAGCAACAAAATGCTGAAAACGCAACGATGGTGCGTTTGACGCCGCGATTTTCGAGCAATCGTGCGCCCCCTGAGCATTAGCATCGTTTTATCCCACCTGCTTGTCAGGCAAGGGCTGCGCTCCCACCCGCCGAAAACAATAAAAACGGAGAAAGCATGACTAACGCCATCTCACCCCCAATCGCAGCTTTTAGTTTGGTACTGCCCCACCACTTAACCGATGGGAGTTTCACGATGAACAGTGCTCAAGAAAGTCGAGTTGACCGCCGTATCATTTCAAAGGCCGGTCGTTTTCTTATCGTTGGCGCAGCCAGTCTTATCTTCAGCCTCGGCATTACCGGCGCAGCGAGTGCAGCCAGCCTGGCAGAGATAAACACTCGCGGCACACTTAACGTTGCAACCGAAGACAGTTATTACCCTTTCGAATTTATAAAGGACGGTGAGTCCGAAGGATTCCATAAGGACGTTATCGCGGAGCTGCGCAAGTACGCTCAATTCAAAGTGAATCAGGACATCATGCCCTGGACCGGCCTGCTGGCGGGTATCACCTCCGGGAAGTACGACGCCGCCATCACTGGCGCAGGTGTTACGGAGGAGCGCCTGGGCGCCTTTGACTTCGTGGCACCGGTCGCCCCTGAGGTCTCGCATTACATCAAGCGCGCAAACGATGACCGCATCAAAAGCGTCTCGGACCTTTCCGGGTTGATCGTCGGCGTGCAGGCCGGTGGTGCGCAACTGGCCCGATTGACGCAGCTGGATGCAAAGCTCAAAGCCTCCGGCGGTTCCATTGGCAAGATCGTGCAGTACCAATCCTACCCGGAGGCGTATGCCGACCTGGCGAACCACCGGCTCGACTACGTTGTGAACTCGATCGTGCCCGCCAACATGCTGGTGAAGGAACGTCCACAGGTGTTTGCCGTTGGCGAGGCCACTTCAAGCATGGGCTACATCGCCTGGCCAGTGGCCAAGGGCAACAAGGAACTGCTCGATTACCTGAGTGGTTTTGTGAACCACTTGCGTGACACCGGCAAGCTCGCCGAGCTGCAGAAAAAATGGCTCGGACAATCGTTCGATGACCTGCCCCGCGAGCCGATTACTTCTGCGCCACAGTTCACTCAACTGACCGCGAAATAACCTGAGAGCCGCCATCGTTGGCGCAAGAAGTGTCAGCGATGGTCAGGTCAGTAGATCGTTCTTTTGACCCGGCAGGTAGCCGACGGCCAAAAGACTTGTTCGAAGGATGTTTTCAATGCAAAGCAGTGACTGGATCACGCTTGTGTACGCGGCCTGGACGACCATTTGGGTGTCCGGCATTTCTATCGTGCTTGGCATCATTCTGGGGCTGGTTGTTGCCATGTTGCGGGCGGCAAAAATCCCGGTCTTGAGCCAGGCCCTCGCTGTCTATGTCAGTTTGATCAGAGCAACACCGATGGTCACGCTGGTGCTGTTTCTGTTTGTGATTGCGCCCTCCATCGGCTGGGAAGTCGACGCCCGGGTGGTGGCCATTGCGGCCATGACCCTCAACACCACGGCGTTCAACGCCGAGATCTGGCGCAGCGCCCTGACCAGTTTCTCGCGCGAACAACTGGAAGCGGCAAAAGCCGCCGGCATGACCACGGGGCTGACACTTCGCCGCATCATGCTCCCGCAGATGTTGACCACCAGCCTTCCCGGGCTTGTGAACGAAATGTCCCTGTTGGTCAAAAGCAGTCCCGCGATCGCCATGATCGGCATTGTGGACCTGACGCGCGTGACGAATCGGATCGCTGCCGTCACTTACGATCCGCTTCCTCCCATCCTCGCGGCGGGCCTGCTTTACATCGTGATCATCGGTGGACTTGTCCGCTTCCAGAGAATTGCAGACTCGCGCGCCAAGCGCCTGGCCATGTAGGGGCTCCCATGAACGGAATTGAAATGCTGTGGGACAACCTGGACGTGTTCGCGGCCGGGCTGCAGAACACACTCATACTCTTTGGCGTGTCGTCTGCCTGCTCATTTATGTTGGCCTGCGTTATCGCTTTCCTGCTGGAAGGACAGGACAACCTGTTTCGACGGCTTGTTCGCTGGGCGCTGGACCTGATGCGAATGCTGCCCTTCCTGATCTTCCTGTACCTCCTTTACTACGGGCTTCCCAACCTGGGTATCAGCCTGGATGTATGGTCGGCGGGTTTCATTGCCCTGATTACGTATCACGGTGCCTATTTCGCCGAGATCCTGCGGGCGGCGAGAACCGCGCTGCCCGCAGGCCAGGCGGAAGCGGCCTATGCCCACGGCTTCGTCAACTCAAACATGTACTGGAGGATTCTCCTCCCGCAAATGGTGATGCGTTCCGGGCCGCTCTTTGGCAACCAACTCGTCTGCCTGCTGAAGGACACCGCCTTCCTGTCGATCATCACTTTGATGGATCTGACGGCTGCGGCCTCTGCTGTACAAGCCAAATATTTTGTTCCGTTGCCGCCCTTCATATTCGTGATCGCACTGTATTGGTCCATCACCCTGTTGGTTGAGGCATTACTTCGTCGCCTGGGTCGCCGAGCGCAGAAAAGAGGATTGGTCCATGAATAAGTCCGCCCCGGTCGTTGAAATCCGCGACCTGCATAAACACTTCGCCGGCATTGAGGTGCTTCGCGGCATCAACCTCAAGGTCGAGCGAGGACAGACTGTCAGCATTCTGGGCTCTTCCGGCTCAGGCAAATCCACCATGTTGCGTTGCATCAACTGGCTGGAAGTGCCTGATACCGGTGAAATCTACATCGGCGGTGATCGCATGGGCGTTAAAAGTGGCGGCGGCAAAGCCATGTCCAATCGCGAACTGGCGGCGATGCGCGCAAGAACCGCCATGGTGTTCCAGAGCTTCAATCTCTGGCCCCATCTGACGGTGCTTCAGAATGTCACCGAGGCGCCCATTCACGTCATGGGTGTCAGTCGCAAAGAGGCCAATGATCAGGCGGTTGCGCTGCTGGAGAAAGTCGGCCTGTCGCACAAGCACGATGCTTATCCCTGGTCGCTGTCAGGAGGCCAACGGCAGCGGGTTGCCATTGCGCGAGCCTTGGCGATGAACCCGCAAGTCATCTTGTTCGATGAGCCAACGTCTGCGCTCGATCCAGAACTGGTCGGGGAAGTCCTGGCGGTGATGCGTTCACTGGCCGAAGACGGTTTCACGATGGTCATCGTGACCCATGAAATGGAATTTGCCCGCGCCGTCTCCAACGAGGTCGTGTTCATTGAAAAAGGACAGATCATTGAAAGAGCGGCACCGGAAAAATTCTTTACCAACTCAGACAGTGAACGCGTTCGGCAATTTTTGGGGCGTTACAGAACGACCACGGCATGACTGCCCCTGAAACTCGCCAAAACGCGCACGCCTTTTCTCCAGCGTTACAAGGAACCGCTATGTTTTTCGCTAACCCACGCGCCTCTCGCAGCACCTACCCAAAACACCTTCAGGACATCATGAGTGTCGACGCGGCCCATGAGTCACGAGACTGGCTATCGAGTTGGGAACACCTGAACCAAACGGCGACACCGCTGTGGGAGCTTCCGGGCATGGCTGAAGAACTCGGCGTGGCCGGGTTCTGGGTCAAGGACGAATCGACACGTTCACCCCTGGGCAGCTTCAAGGCACTCGGCGCACCGATCGCGCTGATCAGGCTGATTCTGCGGCTGATGCCCCATGAATCCTTTGATCCCAAAGGGCTCATCACCGGCCAATATCGGCAGCGCCTGCATGATTTCACGGTCATCAGTGCCACTGACGGCAATCACGGGCGAGCCCTGGCGGCTGCGGCACAAACCGTCGGCTGCCAATGCGTCATTGTTTTGCATGCCAACGTGAGCACGGAGCGCGAGGCGGCCATTGCCGCGTATGGCGCCCGCATCATCCGGGTTGAAGGTAACTACGACGAGTCGGTGGAACATACCGCAACCGTGGCAGAGCAAAACGGTTGGCCCGTGGTGTCGGACACCTCGTATGAGGGCTACGAGATCGTCCCTCGCGACGTGATGCAAGGCTACGGCACCATCGCCGCCGAGTTGATTGAGCAAACCACGGGCAAGGCCCAGGCGACCTGCCCTTTCACCCACGTGTTCCTGCAAGGGGGGGTGGGAGGAATGGCAGCGGGCATCAGCAGTTACCTCTGGGAAATTTACCAGGAACAGCGTCCCGTCTTCGTCATGGTCGAACCCCGGCAAGCGGATTGCCTGTACCAAAGTGCGATTCAGGGCTTGCCCGCCAAAGCAACAGGCTCGGTTGACTCGGTCATGGCGGGCCTGGCCTGCGGCGAAACCTCTCCCCTCGCCTGGCGATTCCTCGAACCGTGCGTAGATTTCTTTATGACCATCAGCGACGACGACGCCGTGTCTGCCATGCAGCAGCTGGCTCACGGCAGTCCGACCGACATTCCCGTGGTGGCCGGTGAGTCGGCGGTGGCCGGTCTGGCAGCGCTTCAAATCCTGCTACGCGATTCGGCAACAGCCAGAACAGTCGGCATCGACCGAGACTCCCGAGTGCTCATCATCAGTACCGAGGGTGCGACGGCCCCGTCGGTCTACGAGCGTCTGGTGGGTGAATCCGCGGAAGCGATCACTGCCCGTCAACACCAATGGCAGCTACAAAAAAATGTGTGATCAACAGAACGCAGGAGCCCATGCAGTGATCGACGACCACGAGTTTCAAGCGCAGCTGGTCAGCTGGCGTCACCACCTCCATCAACATCCAGAAGTCGGTTTCGAAGAAATCCACACCTCCGACTACGTGGCTGATGCGCTCGCGTCGATGGGCCTTGAGGTGCATCGGGGCATTGGCGGCACAGGCCTGGTCGCCAGTTTGAAGGTCGGAGACAGTCCGGCGGTGGTGGGGCTTCGGGCCGACATGGATGCACTGCACATTCACGAAGATGCTCCGGGGCGGCATCACGCCTCGGTAACCGCAGGAAAAATGCATGCCTGCGGTCATGACGGCCACATGTCCATGATCCTCGGCGCCGCCAGGCTGCTGACCACCACTCGTGATTTCAACGGAACGGTACGCTTCATTTTCCAGCCCGCCGAAGAACACGGCTGTGGCGCCAAAGCGATGATCGCTGATGGCCTGTTTGATCGCTTCCCGGTGGATGCCATCTACGGCGCTCATAACATGCCGGGATTGCCCGCCGGCACAATCGCGACGCGCTCTGGAGGGATCATGGCCAGTGAGGACAACTTCGTTATCCGGATCAAGGGCCAAGGCACGCACGCGGCACGACCGCACATGGGGGTTGACCCGATCGTCATCGCTTCCGAGGTGGTGCTGGCCCTGCAAACGGTGATTTCCCGCAACCTCGACCCGAGCGTTCCGGCCGTGATTTCCTGCACAGAGTTCATCACCGATGGCATCCGCAATGCGATTCCAACCCACGTCGTCATCAAGGGCGACACGCGCAGCTACGCGCCCGAAGTCCAGGCCATGCTGGAAAGGCGCATGCGAGAAATCTGCGAAGGCATTTGCAGGCTCCACGGCGCATCGTGCGAGTTCGAATACACCCATGAATTCGCACCCACCGTTAACTGGGAAAAGTGCACCCCCATCGCTGTCGCGGCGGCGACCCGAATTGTTGGCCCGGACCGGGTGAATGCGGACATCCAGCCGATGATGATTTCAGAGGATTTCGGCGCGTTCCTGCAGGTCGTACCCGGCAATTTCGTGTTTATCGGCAACGGCGACACAGCGGATGAAGGGGGGACTCCGCTTCACAATGCCAGGTATGACTTCAACGACAATGTGCTGGCCACGGGGGCGCACTATTTCGCCGAAGTTGCCCGTACAGCGCTCGCTGCGGGATAACCCGCCATAGAGCAGCACGACAACGTGCTGCTTTTTCTGTCGGGTGGCTACGCGCTTCGACTGCCCTTGAACGCCTCACGCCGCGCCTGCCTCTCTGCGCGGTACGCCGCGCTCTGCTCACTGATCAACTCTTCGCGGCGCAACAGCTCACCGCAATGGGCGCACAGCGGCCCTAACCCGGCGGGCTCGCCACAGTTTTTGTGGGTGTACACCACCGCCAAACCCTCTTCCGGCGACTTGCACCAGGTTTCGCCCCAGGCGCGCAGTGCCAACACCACCGAGTAGAAGGCCTGCCCTTTCGCGGTGAGGTGATACTCGTAGCGCGGTGGCCGTTCGTTGTAGAGACGGCGTTCTACCAGGCCGTCGGCTTCCAGGTTTTTCAGGCGTGTAGCGACCATTTGCGGAGTGCCGCCGGTCTGCGCCTGGATCTCGTCATATCGATGACTTCCCATGAACAACTCACGCAGGACCAGCACGGTCCAGCGGTCGCCCACGACTGTCTCGGCCCGCGCAATCGGGCATAGAGTGTCGGGAGCAGCAATGTTGGTCGACATACGGGCTTGCCTCTTTCGCTGTAACTATGATTATCATATCAACAAGATGCCCAGGCAAGTCCCCGGCACCGGTCACTCAACTTTTGTGGAGAACATCGTCATGTCGAACGCCCTTTATCCGCTCAACAGGACCGCCTATCTGCTGGTCGATCCGTACAACGACTTCCTCTCGGAAGGCGGCAAGGTCTTTCCCCTGATCAAGCCGATCGCCGAGCAAGTCGGCCTGCTCGACAACCTGCGCACGCTAGACCGCACGGTTCGCGCCCTCGACATTCCGGTCGTCATCGTACCGCACCATCGCTGGGAACACGGTGACTACGAAGGCTGGGACCATCCAACGCCGACCCAGTGCAAGATCATGCACATGCACCACTTTGCTCGCGGGGAATGGGGCGGCGAATGGCATCCGGATTTTGCGCCGAAGGACGGTGACATCGTCGTGCAGGAGCATTGGGGTTCGAGCGGTTTCGCCAACACCGACCTGGATTTTCGCCTCAAGCAAAAAGGCATCACCCACGTGATCATCGTCGGTCTGCTGGCCAACACCTGCATCGAAGCGACCGCTCGTTATGCATCGGAAATGGGTTACCACGTCACCCTGGTGCGCGATGCGACCGCCGCCTTCCGCCCGGAAATGATGCACGCCGCCCACGAGCTGAACGGCCCCACGTTTGCCCATTCGATTGTGACCACGGACGAACTCGTCGCCGCCCTCGCAGGGCAGGAATAACCGATGATGAAACTGACAGGAAACCTGATCATCGGGACCCACGATGTCGCGGCCACCGAAGGAACGATGAAAGCGCTCAACCCCGCGACCAACACGCTGATCGAACCGGATTTTGCCCTCGGCGGCGTCGCGCAAGTCCACCAGGCAGCAACGCTCGCCGACGAAGCGTTCGACAGTTACAGCCATACGTCGCTCGCTCGGCGCGCGGCGTTTCTCGAGAGCATTGCCGACAATCTTGAGGCCACCCGCAAGGAGCTGGCGGCACGGGCCGCGCTCGAAACGGGTCTGCCAGAAGCTCAGCTTGAGGGCGAAGCGAGCAGAGCCGCCGTCCAGTTCCGTCAGTTCGCGGAAGTCGTGCGCAAAGGCCGCTTCCTGCAACTTGCCATCGATCCGGCACAACCTGATCGTCAACCTCGCCCGCGCATGGACCATCGCCTGCAGAAAATGGCCATCGGCCCCGTGGCCATTTTCGGTGCGAGCAACTTTCCGATCGCCTATTCCGTGGCCGGTGGCGACACCGCTTCAGCATTGGCCGCCGGCGCGACCGTCATCCTCAAAGCGCACAACGCCCATCCGGGTGCTTCGGAAATCCAGGCACGGGCCATCCAGAAGGCCGTGCAGGAGCACGGGTTGCACGAGGGGGTCTTCTCGATGGTACGCGGCAGCGGCAACACCATCGGCGAAGCGCTGGTCGATCATCCTTTGATTAAAGCCGTGACGTTTACCGGTTCGGAACAAGGCGGCATGGCGCTGTATCGGCGTGCGCAGCTGCGGCCCGATCCCATCCCGGTGTTTACCGAAATGACCAGCATCAACCCCACGTTCATCCTGCCCGCTGCCCTGGCCGAGCGCGGCGCGCAGATCGGCGATGGCTTTATCGAGCGCATGCTGGTCAATGTCGGGCAAGCCTGCCTCAGGCCCGCTCTGCTGATCGCGATCAAAGGCGCTGGGCTCGAAGCGCTGCGCGCCGCCATGGTGCAGCGCGTCAGTGAGGCTGCAGCCCGCACGATGCTGACGCCGGGGATCCATGCGTCTTACCTGAACGGTCTCACCGCGATGGAAAACGCCGGTGCGCAGCGCATCGCCGAAGGCACGGCCGCCAGCGCCGACGTTGACGGCCAATCGGCGTTGCTGGAGGTCACCGGCCAACGTTTCCTCGAGGAAGCCGCGCTGTCGCAGGAAGTCTTCGGACCATCGGCGCTGCTGGTGACCGTCGAGGACGAGGCTGAACTGCTCGCCATTGCCCGCTCGCTCAAAGGCCAACTCAGCGCCGCCCTGCACCTCGAAACAACTGACTTGCCACTGGCCCGGCGCTTGTTGCCGGTGCTGGAGCGCAGGACCGGACGCATCGTCGTCAACGCCTTCGCCCATCCGCAAGAGGTGACGCACGCCACTGTTCACGGCGGTCCGTTTCCGGCGACCTCGGACAGTCGCTTCACCTCGGTGGGCATGACGTCGATCGAACGCTTCCTGCGGCCGGTGGCTTACCAGGGTTTTCCGGACGCGCTGTTGCCTGAGGTATTGCGTGATTTCAACCCGTTGGGGCTGCCTCGCCTCGTCGACGGGCAATAGTTGTCAGCCAGACCGGAGATCAAGGATCAACCTGAGCCATGAGTTCAGGGATGGTTTCCTTGCGATTGGCATAGCGCTGCGCCAACACGGCGCAGACCATCAGTTGAATCTGGTGGAACAGCATCAACGGCAGGATCAACACACCCATGGTGCTGCCGGCGAACAGGACCTGGGCCATCGGCACGCCGGTGGCCAGGCTCTTCTTCGAACCACAGAACAGGATGGTGATGCGGTCTTCCTGATTGAAGCCGAACGCCTTGCCCAGCACGGTGGACGCCAGCAAGACCAACGCCAGCAAAATGCAGCAAGCGACCACCAGTCCGGCCAGTTCCCAGAGCGGTATCTGATGCCAGATCCCTTCGATCACCGCCTCGCTGAACGCGCCGTAAACCACCAACAGGATTGAGCCCTGATCGACGAATTTCAGCCAGCTCTTGTTGCGCGCAACCCAGGCGCCGATCCAGCGTCGAGCGATCTGCCCGGCAATGAACGGCAGCAGCAGTTGCACGCTGATCTTCAGAATTGCATCGAGCGTCGAGCCGCCTTCGCCGTGCACATTCAGCAGTAAGGTCACCAGCAACGGCGTGAGGAAAATCCCGAACAGGCTGGAGGCCGCCGCACTGCAAATCGCCGCCGGAATATTTCCGCGCGCCAGGGACGTGAACGCAATCGCTGACTGCACCGTAGCGGGCAACGCACAAAGGTAAAGCATGCCCATGTACAGGTCGGCGCCGATCATCGGCGACAGTAAGGGTTTGAGCGCCAGCCCAAGCAAGGGGAACAGGACAAACGTCAGGCTGAACACCAGCAAATGCAGGCGCCAGTGGCCAGCCCCGGCGATGATCGATTCACGCGACAGTTTGGCGCCGTGCAGGAAAAACAGCAGGGCAATGGCGATGTTGGTCAGCCAGCCAAAACCGACCGCGACCTGACCGCTGGCGGGCAGCAGGCTGGCAAGAATCACCACGCCGATCAGGGTCAGGGTGAAGTTGTCGGGTAAAAAACGGGGGCGAGTCATCGGTATTATCCGGTGGTGGCGAGGGGCGTGGGTCGACTCTAACGCGCCTGCCGATTACCGACTAACGCTAACAAGCCAGTAGATGTCGCCTAACGGACATAACGTTGATGCGAATGTATTCATCAGCAAAAACAACGGGGGGCGAGTAACTTCATGCGGACGCGGTACTCGACCATGACACAAATCAACTGTAGGAGCCGGCTTGCTGGCGAAGGCGTCCGTCCAGTCAATAAATAGTTGACTGACCCACCGCCATCGTCGGAACGCCGCCCGCAGCAAGCCGGCTCCTACAGGGGAACGAGTACATCCGCAGAATCAGGTCGCCACCGCACACGCTCAATCATCCTCATGCAACTTGATACCCCTGGCATGCAGCAAATGCGGCACCACCAGCACCAGTAACGTCAACGCCAGAAACGCAGCTGAGATTGGCTGTGTCAGAAACACCGTCCAGTCGCCCTCGCTGATCGACAACGCGTTACGCAGCTGTTTCTCTGCCATCGGCCCCAGCAGCATGCCCACGATCACCGGCGCGACGGGGAAGTCGAACCGCCGCATCAACACCCCGCCCCACCCGATCGCCAGCATCAGCAACAGGTCGAAAGATGAGTGGCGCATGCCATACACGCCGATGGTGGCGAACACCAGGATCCCGGCATTCAGATAAGGCCGGGGGATTTGCAGGAGTTTGACCCAGAGGCCCACCAACGGCAGGTTCAGCACCAGCAGGATGACGTTGCCGATGTACAGCGAGGCCACCAGGGTCCAGACCAGTGCACCCGAGGTTTCAAACAGCAGCGGCCCCGGTTGCAGGTTGTAGTTCTGGAACGCCGCCAACAGGATGGCTGCCGTGGCGGAAGTCGGGATACCAAGCGTCAGCAACGGCACCAACGAACCGGTGGCGCTTGCGTTGTTCGCCGCTTCAGGGCCGGCGACGCCCTCGATGGCGCCCTCGCCTTTGTTGGCGGCAAATTCTTTCGGATACTTGCTGAGTTTGCGCTCGGTCGAATAGGACAGGAACGTCGGGATCTCCGCACCACCGGCCGGAATCGAACCGAAGGGAAAACCGATCAGTGTCCCTCGCAGCCAGGCCGGAACCGAGCGCTTCCAGTCGGCGCGCGTCATCCACAACGAGGACATGCGGTGTCGACCGGAGGCCTCTTCTTTCTGATACAGCAAGCTGTACAGCGCCTCGCCCACCGCAAACAACCCGACCGCGACCAGCACGACTTCGATGCCATCGACCAGCTCCGGGACGCCTAGGGTGTAACGAGCGATACCCGAGGTCGAGTCCAGCCCGATCAAACCGATGGTCAAGCCAATCCCCAGGGATGCAAAGCCGCGCAACATTGACGCCCCGAGCACCGCAGACACCGTCGTGAACGACAGCACCAGAATCGCGAAATACTCCGCAGGCCCGAACTTCAGTGCCAGTTTCGCCACAATGGGCGCAAACAAGGTCAGCAGAACCGTGGCGACAGTGCCTGCCACAAAGGACCCGATGGCCGCCGTGGCCAAGGCCGGGCCCGCTCGGCCATTGCGGGCCATGAGGTTGCCTTCCAGGGCCGTGACCATGGAAGACGATTCCCCTGGGGTATTGAGCAAAATGGAGGTCGTGGAGCCGCCGAACTGAGCGCCGTAGTAGATGCCGGCGAACATGATCAGCGCGCCGGTGGGATCGACCTTCGCGGTAATGGGCAGCAACAGCGCCACGGTCAGCGCCGGCCCGATGCCCGGCAAGACGCCGATGGCGGTGCCGAGCAGGCAACCAATGAACCCCCACATCAGATTGATCGGCGTCAGGGCCGAGGAAAACCCCATTGCCAGGCTTGCGAGAATATCCACCCTGTTGATCTCCTGCGGCCTGAATCAGATCCAGGCGTTGACAAGCGGCGGAAGGGAAACCCCCAGCCCTGCATTGAACAGCCAGTAAATCGGGAGCGTCAGGGCAATGCCGATGGCGAGATCGCGCAGCGGATGACGACTGCCGAAACCCCGCGCCGAACAGGCGAACAACAGCGCGGCCGACAGGACAAAGCCAATGAGATTGATAAGCACGGCAACGCCTAGCAGCCCCCCCGTCACCCAGGCCACCCCCGCTTTGCCGCCAGGCACCACTTTGGCGGATTCGTCATCGTGATCGGCCAGTTCGCGAAAACCGCCGGTGACGGCTTGAAAGCACAGAACCACCCCCACGCCCGCGAGGAATACCGCCACGGCGTAGGGATAGACGTACGCCCCCAGGATGACGAACCCCATCTCCTCGGGAAACAGAAAGGCGCCGTAGCCCAGCATGGCGCTGATGGCGAGCACACCGATGCCAATCGCCAGTTGCACCGGCACGATTGCACGCGATTGACTCATGGCTTGACCAGCCCCACTTCCACCAGCATTGCCCGCAGCCGCACGTGCTCCGCATCGACGAATTTGCCGAACTCGTCACCGGTGAGGATGTTGGGTGACCATTTGTTGGTTTCGATGTTGTCTTTCCAGACTTTGCTGTTGGCGGCTGCCACCACGGCGTCGGTGACTTCCTTGCGCTGCTCTGGCGTGAGGCCCGCGGCACCGTAAACACCACGCCAGTTGCCGATGATCACGTCATACCCGCTTTCTTTAAGCGTCGGGGCGTCGATGCCTGCAACGCGCTCCGGTGCGCCGATGGCGAGTACACGGAACTGATCGCTCCTGATGTATTGGCCAAGTTCGGCATAACCGCCGGTGATGACTTTGATCTGCCCGCCCAAGGCCTGGGCAACCACTTCACCTCCGCCGGCGAAAGCGACGTAATTGACCTTGTTGACCGGGACGCCCATTTTCGCGGCCAGTTCCGCAATGCCGATGTGATCGATCGAGCCCTTGGAACCCCCGCCCCAGGCAATGCTGGTCGGTTTTTCCTTGAAGGCTTTCAGCAAGTCGTCCAGGGTTTTGAATTCGGATTCCTTGCGCACCGCAATCACGTTGTATTCGGTAAACAGCCGGGCAATCGGCGTCACATCCTTCAAGGTAATCTGCGGGTTGTTCTGCTCAATGCCAGCAACCATGATCGCGCCCATCACAAGCAGCGCATCCGGATCGCCCTTGGTGCTGTTGGCAAACTGCGCCAGCCCCAGCGTGCCCCCCGCGCCGCCCTTGTTTTCGAAGGTGACGGATTTGGCCACATTGGCTTCAACCAAGGCTTTGCCCAGCACGCGTGCGGTCTGGTCATAACCGCCACCCACCGAACCTGGGGCCATGAACTTGACGGTTTCCAGCGCAAAGGCAGGCGTTGTGAGCACAGCGGCAGTGACGACAACCGCGAGGCAAAGGGTGGATCGACGTAACGATGCGAACATGCGTTTTCTCCCGGGACTTTTGTTTTTATGGGGCGCCGGCTGAACGTCGGTCCGGACATAAATCCGGATCGTTGAACAGCCATCTCGGGATAAGCGTAGGCCATGGTTGGAATGGCGGCATACAACAGTGAATCAGTTCATTTCAGGAAGACGCCTGCATGGATGCGCGGCGCGTTGCACGGACTCAAAATGGTGGCCGTCGCGGTGGGAGCAGTTGCAGGATTGCTGGATGACTTTTGAGCGCCATTGACCGGGATTGACCCGCTGATACCGCCCCTTCCCTGACTCGCACAGTCAAGGAAGGGGCAATCAACCTCAGGTATTGGTTTTCAGCTTGGTCCACAGACGCGTGCTCAACCGCGCAATCGCCGCCGGCAGTTCCTCGACGGTAAACAGCTTGTCCAGCACGCTCTTCGGCGGGTAGATCGCCAGGTCCTGCTTCACGGCCGGGGTCACATATTGATCCGCAGTGAGGTTGGGGTTGGCGTAGTGGATGCTGTTGCTGATGTTGGCAATGACTTGCGGCGTCAGCAGGTAGTTCATGTAGGCGTAGCCGTTTTTCTCGTGCGGCGCGCTTTTGGGCATGACCACCATGTCGAACCACAGAGTCGAGCCTTCGTCAGGAATCGAGTAAGCGATGTCGATGCCGTTGTTGGCTTCCTTGGCGCTGGCGGCCGCCTGAACGATGTCGCCGTTGAAGCCGATCACCGCGCAGACATTGCCGTTCGCCAGGTCACTGATGTACTTGGACGCATGGAAGTACTGCACGTACGGCCTGATTTTCAGCAGCGCCTGCTCGGCTTTCTTGTAGTCCGCCGGCTCGTGGCTATGGGGCGGCAGGCCCAGGTAATTCAGGGTGATTGGCAGGATTTGCGTCGGGTTATCGATGATCGCCACGCCGCACTGGCTGAGTTTCTTGATGTTTTCTTCTTCAAAAAACAGCTTCCAGGAATGGGTGACATCGGTGTTGCCGAAGATCGCCTTGATCTTCTCGACGTTGTAACCGATCCCCGCCGTGCCCCACATGTATGGGTAGCCGTACTGGTTGCCCGGGTCGTTCACTTCGAGTTTTTTCATCAGCGCCGGGTCCAGGTTTTTCCAGTTCGGCAGTTGGCTCCGGTCGAGTTTCTGAATGGCCCCGGCCTTGATCAGGCGCGACAGGAAATGGTTCGAAGGGCTGACTACGTCGTAGCCGGTGTTGCCGGTCATCAGCTTCGATTCCAGCACTTCGTTGCTGTCGTGGATATCGTAAGTCGCCTTGATCCCGGTTGCCTGGGTGAAGCTGGTCAGGGTGTCGTCGGCGATGTAGCCGTTCCAGTTGGAAATATTGACGACTTCGTCGGCGTACGTGGCGGCCGACAACGTGGTCAGTACAACCATCAGGGGAATTGTGTTCGCGCGCATGTTCAATCACCTTATTGATGAGCTTTTGTTGTTTTTTGATCGCCGGGGTTTCTAGATTTCTGTTCTGGCCCTGATCGCCTCCACGCGCATGCGAAGCATGGCACCGATATCGAGCAAGGGCTTTGGCGGCAGCCAGCCCGGTTGCGCCCTGCGCATGACCGATTCGAGGATCGGCGAGCAGGTGCCCGAGGCCATTTCGGCGAGCAATCGCCCCCACAGCGTGCCGCGCGCGACACCCGAACCATTGCAGCCGGCCACCGCAAACACACCCTCTTCGACCTTGCCGAAATAGGGTTGCCCGGTGCGCGAGGCGCTCAAATGTCCGGTCCAGGTGTACTGGATGTCCTGCTCGCCCAAAAACGGAAAACGCCGTTGCAAGCCGAGCACATGGTGTTTGCGCCGATGCAGCAGTTCGCTGTCGGTCAGGTCACGGGAGCGGTACTCCGCAGTGTTGCGGATCATCACGCGACGGTCCGGGGTCAGGCGCACCGTGGCGCCGAGCGGCCGGGTGGAGAGCACGCCCCACGGTTCGACGGCGCCGATGGACTGGAACTCTTCATCGCTGAGCGGCCGGGTAAGGCTGGCGCTGAGTTCCATCGGGAAGGTTCCGCTGTCCTCTATGCCCGACCGGGGAATGAACGCGTTCAGGCACACCAGGACTTGCGGCGCCTCGATACTGCCAGCGATGCCATTGGCGCGAATTCGCCCTTTGCCCAGACGCTCCAGGCCGGTGATGTCGGTGTTCTCGAACACGGTCACGTTGTCCGGCAGTGCATCCAGCAAGCCCTTCACGTATTTCGCCGGTTGCAGCAGCGCGTTGCCCTGACCGCACCAGATCGCGGCCTGGTAGTGCCGGGTGCCGAGTTTTTCGCTCAGTTGCTCACCTTGCAGAAACTCAGCAGAAGCGCCGACGGCGCGTAGCGTCGCCAGTTTGCCTTCGACATCGGTCAACTTGCCTGGGTCGCTGACCGCGAAGAAGTAACCGCAATCCCTGAAGTCGCATTCGATACCGTGACGGGCGATGCGTTGGCGCACTTCGTCGCTGGCAGCCCGTGAAATCGCGGTGTCCACTTCATAACCGGCGAACCCGTGGTTGCCGATCAACTCGTCCCTGGTCGGGTGTTCGTGACCTACGACGAAGCCTGAGTTGCGCGCCGAAGCGCCCTGCGCCGCGCGTTGCCGATCGACGATCACGATCCGCGCCTGAGGGTGCAATTGCGCGAGCGAGTGCGCGGCACTCAGCCCGGTGATACCGGCACCGATAATCAGCCAGTCGGCTTTTACCGTGCCTTTGAGAGGACCGCGAGCGGCTGAACTTCCCGCCTGCGCAATCCAGCCACATTCATTGGTCATGCCTCACCTCATTGACTGTCATTCTGCGAGCGCATGCTGTAATCGCATGGACGTTTCCGGAAAACGCTCGCCAGAGCTAGAATCTATAAGGCCTGTAGTGATACAACCAACGTTATAAAATCATCGAGCCATTCAGAAAACGCATGGATAAAATTCGCCACATTCCTTCGCTCCAGGCCTTGCAGGCGCTGGTGGAAGTCTCCGACTCGGGCAGCTTCACCCAAGCGGCCGCCAGGCTGTGCCTGACCCAAAGTGCGGTGAGCCGAAAGATTCAGCTATTGGAAAGCCACTTCGGCGTGCCGATGTTTGCGCGGAACAGCCGCCATGTGCGACTGACGCCGGAAGGCGAACAGGTGTTGGCAACCGCACGAAATATCCTGGCGCAACTGAAAACCCTGGAGGACCGCCTCTCGCCACAGGAACGGCCCTTCCGCATTCGCATGCATGTGTCGCTGGCGGTTCGCTGGTTGTTGCCGAAGTTGAGCGAGTTTTATCGAAGTCATCCGCAGGTTTCGCTGTCGATCGAGACCGTGGCGACAGAAGTGGTGGAGCCGGCCATCGACAGTGATGCGTACATTCTCTATCTGCCCGAGCCGTCCGCTGACCCGGATAGCCTGACCCTGTTCAAGGAAGCGTTGGTGCCGGTGTGCGCGCCCGGGCTGGGCACCTCGACGCGGCCATTGGCAGCGGTGGAAGACCTGGTGAGTTTCCCGCTGTTGCATCGCTCGGCGGACCGCAATGATTGGGCTCAGTGGTTGTCAGCCAATGGCGGTAAATCGCTGGATGATTACCGGCACATCCCCTTCAACCTCGATGAACTGGCGCTGGACGCGGCGGCACGAGGATTGGGGGTGGCGATGACGGATATGACGCTGGCAGGAGAGTCGATAGAGCGAGGGGTGCTGGTTATCCCGTTTGGCCGGCCGTTGGCAACACGTGGAATTTACGCGTTGAATCTGCAACCTTCAGCTGTTGCTCATCCGGCTTGCGCGATGGTTCTGCAATGGTTTGCGCAGCAGGCGGACAGGCAAGACCTTCAGCGTTAGGTGCTCCCACCGGCCCCATCGCCAGCAAGCCGGTTCCTACAGGTTCGCGGCGTTTGTACCGAATCCTTGCCGGCGATGGCGGCCGCAAGATCACCGCAAAACCCAATGGCCGTGCATTACAAACTTGTCATCGAGTTGTCAGCGTAGCCAGCACCCTCGCTTCCTAAAGTGGCGTCGTCAGTCACCCACACCGGGTGACGCCTCCCACTGATGATGACAAGGGTCGATACCATGAAACCATTGAACAAACTCTGCCTGATCGCCGCCAGCCTGCTGATGCTCGGCACCGGCTCCGCCATGGCCGGCGACATCGCGCCGGTCAAGGCCGACAACGTCGTGCTGGTACACGGCTCATGGGCTGATGGCTCAAGTTGGGCGGACGTGATTTCGCGGTTACAGGCCGCCGGATTGCACGTCACCGCCGTTCAAAACCCGTTGACCTCGGTCGCCGATGACGTCGCCGCCACCCAGCGTGTACTCAACCAACAGGACGGCCCGACGGTGTTGGTCGGCCACTCCTACGCCGGCACCGTGGTCAGTGAGGCCGGGGTGAACCCAAAGGTCAGCTCGCTGGTATACGTCGCGGCCCGCGCCCCGGACGCCGGGGAAGATTTCGTCGCCCTGTCAGCCAAATACCCGACCATGCCCGTGCGTGCCGGCACCGAAGAACACGACGGTTTCGTCAGCCTGAAACAGGATGCCTTCCTCAAATATTTCGCCAGCGACGTGCCCCACGACAAGGCGATGCAACTGTTCGCCGTGCAGCAACCGATTGCCAAAACCCTGTTCACTGATCGCACCACCGCAGCCGCCTGGCACAGCAAACCGTCGTGGTACGCGGTCTCCAGCCTCGACCAGACCATCAACCCGGACCTCGAACGCTTCCTCGCCAAACGCATGGGCGCGACCACCATCGAGCTGCCGTCGAGCCATTTGTCGCTGGTTTCCCACTCCAAAGAAATCGCCGACCTGATCCTCGAAGCCTCCGGCCGCCAGCCATAACGCCAGGCCCGGTTTCATTACAACTTTGTCATTGAACTGTTGGTCGGCTGTCCGGATCGCCTGGTTAACCTGAACTCACTGTCAGGCCATTCCCGGCAGCCAACCTGAATAGAGAGACACCTCATGAAAATGTTAATCCTCGGTTTCGCCGCCCTCCTCGCCACCGGCTCGGCGTTTGCCGATACGCAGACCACTGCGCCGGTGATCTACGACAAGACCGGTTTTTTCGTGCACATGGACGTCGCCAAAGTCCTCGCCAGTACCGACATCTCGCAACAATGCGGCGTGATCCCTGCGCGACTCGACTACCTCGACCACCAGGGTCGCGAGCACGTCCTCGATTACCAGGTCAACGGTACGGGCTGCACCAACGATCATTGATCCGGCTACACTGGCGCCAATTGGCTGAGGCACAACCCCCATGAATATCCTGGTAGTCGAAGACGAACCCAAGGCAGGCAATTACCTGCTCAACGGCCTGCAGGAACTCGGTTACTCCGTCAGTCTGGCGCGGGACGGCATCGATGGCCTGCACCTGGCTCTGGAGCACGATTTCGATGTCATCGTGCTGGACGTGATGATGCCGAAAATGGATGGCTGGGAGGTTCTGCGCCGCTTGCGCAAGGAAGCCGACACACCGGTGTTGTTTCTCACCGCGCGGGATGACATCGCCGACCGCATCAAGGGCCTGGAACTGGGCGCCGACGATTACCTGATCAAGCCTTTTTCCTTCGCCGAACTGGTGGCGCGCCTGCGCACCCTGACCCGCCGTGGTCCCACCCGCGAAGAAGAACAGCTGCAGGTGGACGACCTGCAGATCGACGTGCTCAAGCGCCGCATCACCCGCGCTGGCGTGAAGATCACCCTGACCAACAAGGAATTCGCCCTGCTGCATTTGTTTGCCACGCATCAAGGCCAGGTCTTGTCGCGCTCGATGATCGCGTCACGGGTCTGGGACATGAATTTCGACAGTGACACCAACGTCGTCGACGTCGCCGTGCGTCGCTTGCGCCTGAAAATCGATGACCCGTTCCAGCTCAAGCTGATCCACAGCGTGCGCGGTATCGGCTACCGCTTCGACACCCAGGCATGAGTCGCCTTCGCCATTCCCTGACACTGCGCTTGGCGCTGGTGTTTGCCCTGCTCGCGTTTGTCTCGCTGACCCTGTTGGGCGTGGCGCTGTACCGCGACCTGGAGCGCGAGCTGATCCGCCGCGACGACGCGGCCCTGGTGAACCGCATCGATCAACTGCGCACCTTCCTCAACGACAGCAATACGCTGGAGCTGATCAGGACCAAACCGGCGCTGTTCCAGAACATGCTGGGCAATCGCGAAGCCCTGCTGACCATTGGCGCCGCCGGACAAAAACCGCTGCTGGTGGTCAATCCCGGCAACCTCGCCTTGCCATCGCTGGCACCGGTGTCGATGGACCATCCGTTGAGTCTGGCCGATGTGCAGCACTATCCCGGCGTGGACGGCGTCCCTTTCGCGGCCGTCGCGGCGACCATCGAATCCGACGATATGGGCAGCTTGCAGGTGGTCACCGGACGCCTGATGACCGAGCGCACCGCCGTGCTCGCCCGCTACCGCCTCAACGTGTACCTGTTCGCCAGCGTGGCGGCGATTCTGCTGGCGCTGTCCGGCTATCTGCTGGTGCATCGCGGCCTGCTGCCCGTGCGACGCCTGGCCCGGCATGCCCACGGCATTGGTGTCGGCAACCTCACCGAGCGCCTCGATGGTCAGGGCGCGCCACGGGAGCTGCTGCCGATGATCGACGCGCTCAATGCAATGCTCGACCGTTTGGGCAAGGGCTTCGTGCAACTGGGTCAGGTCTCGACCGACATGGCCCATGAATTGCGCACGCCGATCAACAACCTGCTCGGCGAAACCCAGGTTGCGTTGCAGCAGAACCGTAGCGTCGAGGCCTATCAGCAACTGCTCGCCTCCAACGTCGAAGAGCTTGAGCGTCTGGCGCGGATGCTCGACAACATGCTGTTTCTGGCGCGTACCGACCCGGCCAGTGCCCTGAGCCAACGCCAGGAGCTGGATGCCGCTGACGAAATGGAACGTATGGCCGACTATTTTGAAGGGCTGGCGGCGGATGTCGGGATCAGCATCGATGCCCAGGGCAGCGGCGTGATCTGGGCTGAGCCGATGCTGCTGCGCCGTGCGTTGGCCAACCTGTGCGCCAATGCCATCAAATATGGCGCGGCGCATTCTGAGCTGGTCATTCGCGCCATACCTTCGGCTGAGGGGATCCGGGTGGTCGTGCGTAACGTTGGCCAGACCATCCCTGCCGAGCACCTGCCCCGGCTGTTCGAGCGCTTTTACCGGGTTGACGAATCCCGCGAGCGTTCGGCTCATTCCAATGGCTTGGGGCTGTCGATCGTGGCGACGATCATGCAGTTGCATAACGGGGCTTACAGTGTCAGCAGCAGTGAGGGGGTGACGTGTTTTGAGTTGTTTTTTCCGGGGCGGCGGGTGGGTGAGTGAGGCTTGGTGTTTTCGCGGTTGGTGTGAATATCCGTTTTTTTGGTAACGGCGGCTATTGGTTTCGCCCTTACGGCGAGTCACTTGGAAGAGCCCCAAGTAACCAAGGGCTCTTGCCCCTTTCGTTCGGTGCCTCGCTAAGGCTCGGCATGCCCTCGCTCCGGTCCTGCTCCGTGGGCCCGCCGCCATCGGCCATCCATGGCCGGGGGCGGCTAACCCGGCATCCATGCCGGGTTGCCCACTGCGCAGAACCTCCACTCGGCCTCTCGAGGGGGCGCTCAGATCAAAAGCGGAAGGCGAGCTAACGCTCGGCCTGATGAGTGGTGA